>RPRB01000019.1 GCA_003818285.1 Myxococcaceae bacterium | reverse complement strand
TGATCCCGGCGGGGACGGGCATCGTCGGCTTCTGCGCCGTGGAGGGCGTCTCGCTCGCGCTGTCGGACGTGCAGAAGGACCAGCGCTACTACCGCGGGGTGTCGGACCGGGTGCACTACGAGACCCGGAGCATCCTCTGCTCGCCGATCATCGCCCACGGTCGGACCTTCGGCTGCATGGAGCTGGTGAACCGCCGCGAGTCGCCGGTGTTCACCGAGTACGAGGTGGGAATGCTCTCGTACGTCGCGCACCAGGGCGCGCTGTTCCTCGACACGCTCGGGTGAGTGGAGCGCGAGGCGGCGCGCTCGCACGTCGTCCGTGCGACGGGTCTCGCCCGGAGAGCGCGTGCGAGGTCCTCGGACCTCGTCGTCAGGGCAGGCGCCGCAGAGGGCTCTCCGCGTAGGCGCCGGCTGGGAGCTGCGATCTTTAGCGTCCCGAGCGCCAGGCCGGGGGGACGAGCCAGTACAGCATGCCGTTCAGGTCGGCGACGGTGAGCGCGACGAAGGGAGTGTTCCAGTTCCCCCCGCTCACGTCCCGGAACCCAAACGACACCCCGACCCTGTCCTGTAGCAGGGTCACGTCGAACTCCACGCCGAAGCGCGACCCGCCCCCCCAGTCCAGCGACCACCGAGGCCCGGAGGCGATCCCCACCGAACCGAGATGCAGCGCGCCCCGCACCCCCAGCGTGCTGGAGGTGACGTTCGGGCTGAACTGGATGTCGATGACCTGAAGGGTCGACTCCACCGAGAACCACCGACCAAGCTGGAGGCGCGGCTCGAGCCAGCTCAGGGCGATGCTTCCTCCCACCACGTCCAGCGCCACCCGGTAGGGCACCACGTGGGCGAGGACGATGGGGACGTACGACCCGTCGGCCAGCGGGTGGAGAGGAATGGTCGAGGGATCGATCTGAAAAGAGACGTCCCCCGAGCGTTCCGCGGCGCGGCTGAACGTCTCCCCGCCACCGATGACCGCGTTCACCGCCTTGCGGGTGGAGGCCGACTCCGGGGAAGCCGATTCCGAGGAGGCCTGGGCGATCTCGACCGTCGCCGCCCGGTCGAGCGAACGCCGAACGGTCTGCGACAGCCAGCGCCCCTGGTCGGCAAGCGCGGCCTGCATCGCCTTGGATTCGGGCCGGTAGCCGGCGACCCGCAGCCGCTCGAGGAATTCCTCGAACGTGATGTCCTTCGGGCAGAGCGCTTCCTTGGCAGACACGGTGCAGGGCACGGCCGGCTCCAGGAGCACGGCCAGCGCGATGCCCATCGCTCCACCGGCCCGGAGGTCGGGCGGCGCACCGAGCCAGCTCCACTCCGGGGTTGCGGCCAGTCGCTCCGCCTCGGCCCGGCTTCCCAGCGACGCCGCCAGCTCGCGGCGGGCGAGCGCCCGCACCACCGGTCCCGCCTTGGGGGAGGCGAGGATCTGGAGGTACTCGATGGACTTCCCCATCGCCGCACCGAGGCAGCGCTGGGTCTGCTCACTCGATGGGTCGGGCTCTCCGCTCGCGTCCGCCTTCAGCACCGGCAACGGACGCGAAGCGAGATAGGGGTCCTGCGCGGCGCAGAGCAGGACGGCCATCCCGTGCAACCCTTCGTAGATGCCGCTGTAGTAGTCGAGCTCGCGCAGGGGACGGTCCATGAAACCAGCGAAGTGCTCCAGCTTTTCCCCCGCCAGAGGGGTGAACCGGGTGGCGAGCAGCAGGCGCCGCTGGCCGCGCACGTCGGACTGGATCTCGGTCGCATCCTGGGAGAGCTGGAGCGCGGCATCGCTCAGGCGGGCGAGACGAGGCCGCAGCTCGCCCAGCAGCGAAATGCGGCGCGCGGCAGCCCGCGTCGCCTCCGGGAGGCTCGTCTCGGGCACCCCGGTGAGCGCCGCCCGGACAGAGGAGAGGAGGCCGCTGGAAAAGAGCTGGGTACTCGAGCCGGTCCCGAGGGTGGCCAGCGCCTGTGCCGCGGGCCCGGCAATATCCGAAGGCGCTCCCGACGCAGTCAGCTCCCGGAGCGCCTCGGCCAGGGAGGGACGGGAGTTTTCGATGGCACGGCCGACGAGCCCTTGCACCGCGGACGCGGAGCGCAGACACGCAGCGCGCATCCGGTGGAGCGCACTCTCCGCACTCTCCTGGCGGGCATAGGAGACCAGCTCGTCGGCGAGGAAGGCCAGCGCGCCGGCTGCCACCGTCGATCGGAGGTGCAGACCGGTCCCTCGTACCGTCGAGCCCAGCCCCTCGATGAAGGAGACGAGGTCCTCGGCGAAGCGGAGCACCTCGTCCGGGGAGAGAGGTGCGGCGCCCTGGGCACGGGCTCCGGCGTCGAGCGTGGCCAGGACGTTCCCGCCCTTCCCCTGGACGGTGGCCGCACAGGCCTCCAGCTCCGTGCCGCCGAGCGGGCGCCGCCGCAGACACCGGGCGATGAGGCGGCCCACCGGTCCGCGCTCCTGGCCCGCCGGCCTCCAGGCCAGGGACGCCGTTTCGGCGTCCGCCGACGCCTGTCCGGCCTCCAGCTGGGAGACGATGGAGGCAAAGGCGGCGAGCGCCGATGCCGTTCGAAAGAGAAGGGCCCGGGTGGTGAGGTTCCAGTGCCGGGAGACGATGGCCTCGGCGAGCCGCTGCTCGCGCGCGGTGTTCACCAGGTCGTTGCCCATCTGCACCGCGTCGGTGAACCCCTGGACGGCTCTCTCCGGCGCAGGTGGAGGCTCGTCCCGCGGCCGTCGGATGTTGGGATCGATGAGCAGCACCGTGAGCGGACGGAGCGTCCGGGGTGAGGAGAAGGCCTCGGCCTGCTCGATGGCCAGCCCCACTGGCGCGTTGTCCAGGAACCCGCCGTCGATGAAGTTGCTCCGGCAGAGCTTGAACTCCTGGCCACCACGGGCCGCGCTGTAGGCGGAGCAGGTCAGACCGCCGAGCGCCTTCCCGGGCAGGGGTCCCGGGCACTGATCGGGGGTCACCTCGCGCTGCCCATCCCCGCACGCCCGGCGGCATTCGCACACCGGTCGGGCTCCGAAGGCGACGGGGAAGGCTGCCGAGGCCAGCAGCGCTTGGATCGCCTGGTCCGAGGGAATGTACGGACCCGACGCGTCCATGGCGTCGGCCAAGGTGGCCGCGTCGGCTGCCATCCCAGTGGACCGCAGCCCGGTGTCACGGCGGAGCCTGGGAACGCCGGTCCGATCCACCTCGAAGATCAGCGGCACCACGGTTTGCTGGGACTTCACGCGCAGGCCGGAGACCGTGCGGAGCTGGGGCACCACGCGGGTCATGGTGAAGCCCACCGGAACACGGCATCCGGGCTTGAAGCGAAGCCCCTTCCCCGAGAAGACCCGGCTCTGGACGCTGTCCACCACGGGGGTGAAGGCGGACGCGGCGAACAGGCCGTCCGCCGGCGTGTAGAGGTCCGGGTCGCCCGGAAGGAGCTCGTCCAGCCCGATCGCAAGCCAGGCGTCGCGAAGGAGGTTCCGATCCACGGAGAGGTTGTCCACCTCGTCGTCGGCCTCACACCACAGCGCGGCGGCGAGGAGGGCGTTGACACTGCCCGCCGAGGAACCGGAGAGCGCCTCGAGACGGGGCAGCCGACCACGCTGCGCGTTCTCCTCCAGGCGGTCGGAGCGGATGAGACGGATGAGCGTCCAGTTCACGGCCGCCTCGTAGGTGCCGAGGCTCGCCGCGCCCTGGAGGGTCAGGGAGAACGGAGCGCTCTCCGGGCCGGCCGGGAGCGAGCTACCTGCGGCGACGATGAGAGCGAGCAGCGAAGAAGCGCCCATTCTCCACTCCCTGGCAAGCTTTCACCGGCTCCCGGACCCTAGCATCCTGTCAGGGTGCCCGGGGTTGGACCGTCCTCGCAGGGGTCGCCGGCGCGCCTGGCGAGATCCTCATGTCCCGGGTGCGCTCCATCGCCTGGACCAGTCCTCCCGCGCCGTGGCCCCAGCGGGTGACCACCTTGATCGCCTCGGTGAACGGGACGTCGGTGGGGTGGACGCGCGCGCGATCGAGCACGTAGACGGCACCGGCGAAGGGGGTGGGCACCGAGGGGATGACGACGGTGCAGCGGCCATCGGCGAGCTCCTCGATGATGAAGCCGGGGACGAGAGCGTCCTCGATCTCCACCAGGGCGGGGGTCCACGCGGTTTCCTCCCCCTTCCCCGCCACCTGCTGGGCGAGGCTGCGGATGAGCCGGTACCCAGGGAGACGATCGAACACCGCGTGCTCGACCCAGGTCCGCATGGCCCGTCCCGGCCGCGTCGTCAGGAGGAGCCCGACCAACAGGCAGAGCGCGAGCACGAGCACCAGGGCCGCCAGCTCCTCCCGCGGAAGCCAGTCCGGGAGGAGCGCGGCGACCGGACGCACCAGCCCCACCAGCGAACCCATCCCCTTCAGCAGCAGGAGGACGGAGAGGTAGACGGGTGCGATGACCAGAAGCCCGGCGACGAGCCTCTGCAACAGGAACGCTCCGATGCTCTTCATGTGCAGACCCCCTGCGGAAGCCACCTTAGGCATCCCTGCGGGGGTGTCGCCGTAGGACCTTCGGCCATCCCCTGGCGTGAGCGACCCCCTCCCGCGTCAACCGGACGCCGCTGAAGCGTCGTTGGCGTTGGCCTTCATCACCTCGTCGAGGAGCACGGTCGCGTAGGACCCGGCAGGAAGCGTGAAGGCGAGCTCGACGGTGGACTCGACCGACCAGCGCGCATCTCCGACCGCGACTGCGAAGGGACGTCGGGTGCCCTCGGCGATGCTGCGGAGACGCCGGAAGCTGTCGAGGGTGAGGCCCTCGGCGGCGAGCACGGCCTGCTCGGCGTCGTCGACCTGTCCCTCGGGCCGCTGCATCTTCCAGCCAAAGATGGGGCCGGTGGCGGCGATCTCCCCGCGCTCGACCCGGGGTTGGTCGAGCTCCGGTTCGCGGCAGAGGAAGAGCCCGCCCGAGTCCGTCTTGCGCATCAGGTCGCCCCGGAGCGCGCGGCGCAGGGTGCCCTCGCGAAGCCGGGCTTCGAGCATCCCGTTGAACAGCTGCGCCTGGTAGGCGGAGACGTAGAACTTGCGCTCGAAGGCGCTGGGCCTCGCGGGGAGGCGTTCGCCGTGCACCAGCGCACGCCCCCGAAGCGCGGTGTCGCCGCGGCCGAAGCGCTGCTCGCCGAAGGCGTTGGGCAGTCCTTCGGCGACGAGCCGCTCCATCACCGGGCCCACCGCGCCCGGGCGCTCGGCATCCCGGATACGGATCCGGAACCGGTTGCCGCGGAGGTGTCCCACGCGCAGCTTGTTCCCGTGCCGGGCGTGGGCGAGGACGCGCAGCTCGTCCCGGGCCTCGAACGCCGCCAGCGACGCCTCGGCCCAGGCGGGAACCGAGAACCACTGGCGGGTGACGGCGACCCGGTCCTTCAGCCCGGCCCATGAGACCTCGGAGAGCTGGAGCCCGAGCGCCGAGGCGATGCGCCGGGCAGCGTCCGGCGTGTCGAGCCCCACCTTCTCCACCCACAGGAACAGGTGCTCGCCCTGGCCGGAAGGCAGGTACGCGGGAATCTCCTCGACCTCGAAGTCCTCGGGGCTCGCCCGGAGCCTGCCGCCGGTGCCAGGCAGTCCGGCGGTCAGACGGAGCGCTGCGGGCGTCAATCGAGGGTGGCGAGGAGGTCCTTGACCCGCCGCGCGAGGTCCTCGTCCGCGCGCGACTCCAGCAGCTCGCCGGCCTGGAAGAGCAGGAAGAACATCACGTCGGAGAGCGCCTGCCGCAGCGAGGCGACGGGCTCGCTGCCGAGCGTTGGCCGGGCACGGGCGTAGGCCTCGAGGACCTTGCGGGCATCGAAGCGGCCGTCGGGGCCGAGCTTGAGCCCCACCAGAACCGGGGACTCGGAGAGGGTGCGGCTCGCGAGCGCGGCGTTCGCGGCCTCGAGGAACTCGCGGGCCATCCCCTTGGAGACGACCTCGCGGGCGATCTCGGCGAAGATCTCCTCGAAGGTGGCGACCACGCGGACGGCGGGCTCGGACTCGGCGCCGCGACCGCTGGCGCGGCCACGGGTGGGCGCGGCGACCTCGCCGTGCTTCAGCTCCGACACCGAGGCGTAGCCCCCCTCGAGGAGGCGGAAGAGGATCTTGGTGGCGTCGAACTCGCTGAGCTTGGCGGCCTGGGCGAGCTCGAGCACGGTGCGCTGGCCGTTGGCCAGGCCGAGGAGTCGATCCTCGTCGGGGTGGAGCTTCCCGTCGCTGGGGCGCTTCTTGGTCACGTAGATCCGGCCGTGAGGGATGCGCTGCCGGAAGTGCTGGAGCTCGTCGATCTTCCGGATGGCGTCCATGAGCAGGCTCTGGGTGGAGAGCTGGACGGTGGGCCCGGTCTTCTCCTCGGGCTCCTGGTCGACGAGGGTGAAGGTGCCCTCGCGAGCGAGGACGATGGCGTGGAAGATGTCCGAGACCTGCTGGGTGACGCAGGCCCAGAGGTCGTGGGGCTGGAGGAGCCCGCGGTCGACGAGCGCGCGTCCCACGCGGCTCGGCGGGTTGTCGCGCAGCGCCTCCTCGACGTCGTGACGCGGGGCGTGGCCGAGGCGGACGAGGAACTCGGTGAGACGGTCCGCGGGATCCTCGCTGCTGGCGCCGTGGACCTCGCCGTCCTTGAGGACGACGGTGCGCTCTCCGCCGGGGGCGTGGAGGCGCATGGTGCCGCTCCACCGGGACTGGCTGAGGAAGGCGATGAGGTCCGAGATGGGGAAGCCCGAGGCGTCGCCGATCAGGACGACCCGCGGTCCCCTGCTCCGTCCGCCCTCCGGGGGCTGGCGGAGGGCGGCGACGAGGTCCGGCGCGGTGGGCAGGAGGACGAAGCTGCCGTGACGGGCGTCGAGCTCGCCCGAGGCCTCGGCATCGGGAGCGACACGCCCTCCGGACTCCACGCGGATGCGGGCGGTCATGGGCGCGTGGCGGGCCTCACCGGTTGGCCGTGGTCCAGGTGCCGCGTGTCTTCTGCCAGTCGAGCTCGTCGTCCACGGTGATGGCGAGGATCTCGGGGGCGGGAGCGAGGTCAAGCTTTCGGCCGTTGACGAAGACGGTGGGGGTCGCGTTGACGCCGGCGGCGACGCCGGCCGCGCGCTGGGCCTCGGCCTGCTCCTTGTAGGTCTTGTCGGCGAGGGCCTTCTTCCACTCCGCGGCGGAGATGCCGGCCTTGCCGAGGATCTCCTGGATGACCTCGGGAGAGAGGCGGCGCTGGTTCTCGAAGAGCGCGTCGTGGACGGCCCAGAGCTTCCCCTTGTCGCGGGCGAGGAGGGTGGCCTGGGCGGCGGGCATGGAGTTGGGGTGCTGGGTGAGGGGGAAGCTCATCCAGCAGAGCTTGACCTTCGAGGCGTTGTCGGTGGCGAACTTCTCCAGCACCGGCCGGAGCACGGCGCAGTGGGGGCACTCGAAGTCGGAGAACTCGACGAGGGTGACGGGGCCCTTTCCACGGCACTGCCGCTCGTCGACCTTGAAGGCGGTGCGGGCGTCGCGGAAGCCCTGGTCGTAGCGGGCGAGCTCGACGCCGATCTCGCTGGAGGTGACGCCGCGGGCGGCCTCGAGGGCGGCGATCTGCGCGAGCCGCCGGCTGTGCCGGCACTCGGAGTGGCTCTTCAGGCACTGGCCGAGCGAGTGCGGAGAGCCGCAGCCGCAGAACTCGTCCTGGAGCACGCGGTCGTACTCGGCGCGCGCGCCGGCCGGGAGGGCACCGGGGTCGGGAGCATCCTGCGCGGCGGCGGGCGCGATGGCCGTGCAGGCCAGGAGCGCCGCCGCGGCGAGCCAGGGGGAGACGGGGGAGTTGCCCACGGCGGTCCTTGCTACACGTCCGCCCGGAGCAGTTGCAAGGCGCCCGGTGAGGCTGCTGAAACTGGGGGACCCGCCCCGTGCCCACCCGTCCCCGAGTCCTGATGCTGCACACCGGCGGCACCCTGGGGATGGCGGGGGGCCGTCCCTCGGCGCTGAGGCCGGCGCCGTTCGCCCGGACGCTGCGCGAGCGGGTGCCGGAGCTGGCCGAGCTGGCCGACATCCGGCTGGAGGTCTTCAGCAACGTGGACTCGAGCGAGATTCAGCCCGAGTCCTGGGTGCGGCTGGCGCAGGTTCTGGCCCGGCGGCTGCCCGCGGTCGACGGGGCGGTGGTGACGCACGGGACGGACACGCTGCCCTACACCGCGAGCGCGCTGTCATTCCTGCTTCCGGGCCTGGATCGGCCGGTGGTGCTGACCGGGAGCCAGCGTCCGCTCAAGGAGGTGCGGACCGACGCCCGGCTGAACCTGATCGACGCGGTGACCTCCGCTCTGCGGGGGCCGCCGGAGGCGACGGTGTGCTTCGACAGCAAGCTCTACCGGGGAAACCGGACGCTGAAGGCGGCGATCGCGGACTACGACGCGTTCGAGAGCCCGAACTTCCCCTTGCTGGGAACGCTCGGGGTGACGACGTCGTTCGCGAAGGGTTTGCCGCCGCGCCGGTTGCGGCTGGTGGACCGGCTGGACCCGCGGGTCTTCCTCTTGAAGGTGTTTCCGGGGCTCGACCCGGCACTTCCGCTGGCGCTGCTCGGGCAGATGCGAGGGCTGGTCGTCGAGGCGTACGGGGCGGGGAACGTCCCGGTGGACGAGACGGGGGGGAGGTCCCTGCGGCCGGTCTTCCGGGAGGCACGCCGGCGGGGCGTGGCGGTGGTGGTGGTGAGCCAGGCCCCGCGGAACGCGGTGGATCTGTCGCTGTACGAGGGCGGCTCGGCGGCCCTGTCGGAGGGTGCCATCGGGGGGGGCGACATGACCTCGGTGGCTGCGCTGACGAAGCTGATGCACGTGCTCGGTGTGCACCGCTCGATGCCGGCGGTCCGCCGGGCAATGGAGCGGGTGGTGGCGGGCGAGCGAAGCTGAGGGCGCTCCCGGGACACCGAAAGGCCCCGAGGGCGACGCGGGGGCGGGGCAGGCGTGCTCGCCATGCCTCCCTTCTGGCCGGGCTCGAGCTCGTGGCGCCGACGCGGATGACGGTGTTCGGTGAGCTGCGCGACCAGCTCCGTCCAGCGGGCAGGCTGGCGAGCCGACCGGGGACCCGGCCGGATCCGCGGCGCTCCCCGGATAGACTGCGCCCGCGCGTGCGTCGGCGACGGGTGAAGCGGGAGCGGGCTGCGGCCCGTCTGGTCGAGGTGGAGGTCCTCTCCAAGCGGGTTCCGCCCGCGCTCGACGGCGTGCGCATCGGGCACCTGTCGGATCTCCACGTCCGCACGGGGGTTCGCCCGCGGCGTCTCGAGGCGGCGGTGGCCACGCTGAACGCGCTCCGGCCGGACCTGGTCGCGCTGACCGGCGACTACCTGTGTCTCTCCACCCGGCCACTGCCCAGGCTCACCCGTGCGCTCCGGGCGCTGGAGGTGCCGGCGTTCGCCACGCTGGGGAACCACGACCACTGGGGCGGCGCCCGGGCGGTGGTGCGGGCGCTGGAGGCGGCATCGATGCGGGTGCTGGTGAATGCCTCGGTGGAGCTGCGTGTCCGGGGAGCGCCCCTCTCGGTCGTGGGCCTGGATGACGCGGTGACGGGGCACCATGACCCGGATCGTGCGTTCCGGGGCGTGGGGCCGGGAGCCATCGTGCTCTCCCACGACCCGAAGAGCGCGCGCCTTCTCGGTGCCCACCGGCCGGCGCTGGTCCTCTCCGGGCACACCCACGGAGGCCAGGTCTACTTCCGGCGGGTCACGCCGTTCCTGGCAGCACGGGTGGGCCTTCCGTTCCTGGCCGGGCTCTTCGAGGTGGAAGGAGCACACCTCTACGTCAGCCGGGGCCTGGGGGCGGCGCTGCCGGTGCGCTTCAACGCGCCGCCGGAGGTGACGGTGCTCACGCTGCGGGCGGCGGCGCTGGGTTCCTCCCGCGCGGCGTGAATGGGCCCTCCGGGACCCTTGCATCCGGCGGCGGCATCGGCCATGGAGAGGCCCGCTGTCCAATCCTGACGGAGGGAGGTGACCCCGAGCATGCCTGGAATCCGAGTGAAGGAAGGCGAGTCGATCGAGAGCGCGCTGAAGCGCTTCAAGAAGGCGACCGAGAAGGCCGGCATCCTGTCCGAGATCCGCAAGCGGGAGCACTACGAGAAGCCCTCCGTGAAGCGGAAGAAGAAAGCGCTGGCGGCGAAGAAGCGCGCGGTGAAGAAGCAGCGCAAGTCGTTCTAGCGCCGACGTGGCGGTCCCTCGAGCCCGCTGGCCTCGGAAGCCGGCGGGTTCCCCGAAGAGGATGTCTCCCATGCCCAGCCTGAAGGAACGCATCGACGCTGACCTGAAGGAGGCGATGCGCAGCAAGGACGAGCTCGGCACGAGCGTGCTGCGGATGCTGAAGAGCGCGGTGAAGTACAAGGAGGTCGAGCCGGGCGGTCACGCGCTCGAGGACGCGGGCGTGCTCGCGGTGATCCAGTCGTTGATCAAGCAGCGCCGCGACTCGGTGGAGCAGTTCCGCGCAGGCGGCCGCCCGGAGCTGGCGGACAAGGAGGAGAAGGAGATCACCAAGCTCCAGTCCTACCTGCCGGCGCAGATGTCTCCGGACGAGCTCCGCGCCGAGGTGCGTGCGGCCATCGCGCAGGTCGGGGCGAAGGGGCCGAAGGACATGGGGGCGGTGATGAAGGTCGTTCTTCCAAAAGTCTCGGGCCGGGCGGAGGGGAAGGCGGTCTCCGACGCGGTGAAGTCGGAGCTCCAGCCGAAGTGAGGTCCGCTCGGGCGCCTTCGCTGGCGCCCACGAGACCGATCCGGAGTCACCTGGGAGGACTAGACTCGATCGACCCCCGTGCCCATCCCCGAGCACACCATCGATGAGATCCTGGAGCGCGTCGACCTGGTCGCGCTGGTGGGGCGCCACGTCGAGCTGAAGAGGTCGGGCAAGAGCTTCAAGGGCCGTTGCCCGTTCCACCAGGAGAAGAGCGCGTCGTTCTACGTGACCCCGGAGCTGCGGCGCTTCAAGTGCTTCGGGTGCCAGGCGGGGGGCGATGCGATCGCCTTCGTGCAGCGGTACCTGGGCAAGACGTTCGTGGATGCGGTGCGAGACCTCGCCCGCGAGGTCGGGGTGGACCTTTCCGCGGCGGAGGACCCGTCGGCCCGCGAACGGCAGCACCTGCGTGAGGTGACGGACCTCGCGCTCGAGCACTTCAAGACCCAGCTGTGGCACCCCACCGAGGGGGAGACGGCGCGCGCAGCCCTGGCGGCGCGGGGCGTGAGCGAGGAGACGGCGCGGAGCTTCGGCCTGGGCTGGGCGCCGGAGGCGTGGAGCCGGCTGGCGGATGTCCTCCTGGCCCGGGGTCTGCTGGAGTTCGGCATCCAGGCGGGGCTCGTGCAGCGGCGCACGCGGGGAGACGGGGCGTACGACGTGTTCCGCGGCCGGTTGATGGTTCCCATCCGCGCGCCGGACGGGCGGGTCGTGGCCTTCGGCGGGCGGCTGCTGGTGGGGGACCAGGGGCCCAAGTACCTCAACTCGAAGGAGTCGCGGCTCTACGCCAAGAGCGAGACGCTGTACGGGCTGGACCGGGCCCGGGACGAGGTGCGCCGGCGGCGGAGCGCGGTGCTGGTCGAGGGGTACTTCGACGTCATCGGCCTGCACCAGGCCGGCGTGACACACGCGGTGGCGCTGTGCTCCACGGCGCTGACGCCGGGGCACCTCCAGCAGCTGCAGCGGGTGGAGGCGCGGGAGCTGGTGCTCCTTCTCGACGGGGACGAGGCGGGACGGAAGGCGGTGGAGCGCCTGGCGCCGGCGCTGCTGGCCGCGGGGGCGTCGACGCGGGTGGCGCTCCTTCCCGAGGGAGAGGATCCGGACACCTTCGCCAGGAGCCGGGGTGGTGAGGCCGTGCGAACGCTGCTCGGCTCGGCGGTGCCGCTCTCCGAGCACCTCTTCCGGACGCTGCTGCCGGAGGGGCGGGCAGCCACCTTCGAACGGAAGATGGAGGCCCTGGGGCGGCTCCGACCCGTGGTGGCGGAGCTGCCGGTGGGGCTGCTGCGGTCGGCGTTCTTCTCCGGGCTGGCGGCGCATTCCGGTCTCCCCGCGGCGGAGCTGGAGACCGGGCTTCGGAGCAAGGGCCCCCTCCTCCGCCCGGTGCCGAAGCCCGGCCCGGCGGCGCCGGTCCGGGTGGAGCGGCCTCTGGACCGGGCGGAGGCCGCCCTGGGAGCGCTGTTCCTGACCCGCCCGGAGCTGATCCGGGGGGCGGGCGCGTCGGAGGTCCTGGACGAGGTGATCCATCCGGGCCTCCGGGCGGTGCTGGCCCAGCTCCAGGCCGGGGCCAGCCCGGCCGACGCGCTGGACGGGGCGACCCCCCGCCTCCGGACGGTCCTCGAGGCTGCCCAGGGCCTTCTTCCACGCGATGCCAGACAGTTCCCCGAGGCGCTGGAGACCCTCGCCAGGCGGCTGAAGCTGACCCGGGTGAAGGAGCGGCTGGACCACATTGCCCGCAGCACGGCCCTTCTCGTGGGAGCGCACGAGCTGGACGAGGAGACGAAAAGGTTGCAGGAGGAACGGGGAGAATTACTCAGGCTGAAGCGCCTGCTCGAGGCCGCCCCTTCCCCACCCCCCACTGGTAGTTTGTGACCGTGCGCGCTCCGGTGATAAAGCCGCGCGTTCGCACATCAATTTCTGGAGTCGTCCCACGATGCCCACCAAGAAGTCCGCCAAGTCCACCAGCGCCCGGTCGTCCCGGCTGAAGGCTCCCTCCAAGGACAAGGAGAAGGAGTCCAAGAAGAAGCCGGCGGCCGCCAAGGCGACCGCCGATGCGCGGCGGGCGAAGAAGCCGGTGGCGGCCCACGAGGAGGTGGACCCGGAGGAGCAGGCCGAGGAGCTCGCCGCGGCGGTCGAGGTGGATCCGGACGCGGTGGAGGAGGCGGAGGAGGAGGAGCCCATCGCGGACCGCAAGGAGGTGAAGGACCTCCTGGAGGCGGGCCGGGCGAAGGGCTACCTGACCTACGACGAGGTCAACGACGCGCTCCCCGCGGACATCGTCTCGTCCGACCAGATCGACGACGTGATGTCGATGTTCGGGGACAACGAGATCGAGATCGTCGACGCGCAGAAGGCGGCGCAGGGCTCGGAGACCAAGCCGACGGTGGCCGCGTCGGAGGAGCCGGCGGCCAAGGAGGTCGAGGAGGAGGAGGAGAAGGACGAGGACGACGAGCCGGGTGGCAAGTCGAACGACCCGGTCCGCCTCTACCTGCGCAAGATGGGCTCGGTCTCGCTGCTCACCCGCGAGGGCGAGGTGGAGATCGCCAAGCGCATCGAGGAGGGCGAGAAGGAGGTTCTCCGGGCGCTGCTGGCCTGCCGCCTGGCGGTGGCGGACATCCTGGACATGGGCAATCGCCTCCGGAGCGGGAAGCTGCGCGTCCGCGAGGTGGTGAAGGACGCGCCGGAGGAGCCCAACGCCGAAGGTGACACCGAGGTGGAAAGCGAGGCCGGCGAGGGCGACAGCGCCGCCCAGCTGAACCAGAGCGAGCTCAACCGCATCGAGCAGATCTGCAAGCAGATCGATCGGATCCGGAAGCACGCCGAGGTGGTGGACGCGCTGGAGGAGGAGCTGAGCGGAAAGAAGAAGCTCTCCGAGGCCAAGCGCAAGGAAGTGAAGCAGGAGATCCGCGACGCCCGCACCAAGATGATGGAAGTGCTGGAGGAGATGCGGCTCAACAAGAAGCAGATCGACCGCATCGTGCTGAACCTCCGCGGGCTCATCGAGCGGGTGGAGAAGGCCGAGGACGAGCTGCGGCAGATGGAGCGCGGGCTGGGCATGGAGATGAAGGAGCTGCGGCCTCAGCTCCGCGAGTCCCGCGAGAACCCGGCCACGTCGAAGAAGCTTCAGAAGCGGCTGAACGTCACCCAGGAGCAGCTGGAGGCCATCGACCGCGACGTCCGCACCGCGGTGCGGAAGATCAAGCGGGTCGAGGAGGAGGCCAACCTCCCGGTGGAGCTGCTCCGCCGCAACTACGAGGCGATCCGCGTCGGCGAACGCAAGGCCGAGCGGGCCAAGGCCGAGCTGGTGGAGGCCAACCTCCGCCTGGTGGTGTCGATCGCCAAGAAGTACACCAACCGCGGGCTGCAGTTCCTCGACCTGATCCAGGAGGGGAACATCGGCCTCATGAAGGCCGTCGACAAGTTCGAGTACAAGCGCGGCTACAAGTTCAGCACCTACGCCACGTGGTGGATCCGCCAGGCGATCACCCGCGCCATCGCCGATCAGGCGCGCACCATCCGCATCCCGGTGCACATGATCGAGACCATCAACAAGCTGATCCGCACCAGCCGCTACCTGGTGCAGGAGATCGGCCGCGAGCCCACCCCCGAGGAGATCGCGGAGAAGATGGAGCTCCCGCTGGACAAGGTCCGCAAGGTCCTGAAGATCGCCAAGGAGCCGATCAGCCTCGAGACGCCGATCGGCGAGGAGGAGGATTCGCACCTCGGCGACTTCATCGAGGACAAGAGCCTGGTCTCTCCCTCGGACGCGGTGATCAACATGAACCTGGCCGAGCAGACCCGGAAGGTGCTGGCCACGCTCACCCCGCGCGAGGAGAAGGTGCTGCGGATGCGGTTCGGCATCGGAGAGAAGTCGGACCACACGCTCGAGGAGGTGGGTCAGGACTTCGAGGTGACCCGCGAGCGCATCCGCCAGATCGAGGCCAAGGCGCTCCGGAAGCTGCGCCATCCGTCGCGGAGTAAGCGACTGCGCTCGTTCGTCGAGGGAAGCTGAGCCGCTCCCCTCGCTGACCCTGGTGCTCGGGCCGTCCGGAGAATCTCCGGCCGGCCCGTTCTGCATCCCGCCAGGGCGCCGCGCTGCGTGGCGGCTCGTCCGGCTTCCTCGGCTCGCCTCGCGTCCGGAGCCCATCCGTGCGCCGCCTCGTGTATGAGGCGTCACCGTGCCGCTGCCTCGGGAGGAGCTCGAACGCACCGTGGCCCGGGTCGTGCGGGCCATCCCGCGCGGCCGGGTGCTGAGCTATTCGCGGGTGGCGGTGCTGGCGGGCCTCCCGGGGCGGGCGCGGCTGATCGGCAAGGTGATGGGCCGCATCGGCGCGCAGCTGCCCTGGTGGCGCGTGCTGCGGGCGGACCGGACGATGGCCGAGGAGGTCCGGGGGGAGCAGGCCCGGCGGCTCCGGGCCGAGGGAGTCCGGGTCCAGGACGGCGGGCGCGTGCCACGGTCGGCATTCGTGCCCATCGGCGACGAGGCGCTGCACCGTCGCATCCGCAGGGGGCGATGACCGGAGACGGCCCGGGGCTTGCTCGCGCTCAGGCCGTGGAGGCGGTGCCGAGGGAGGGGGAGCGGCTCCAGCCGGTGCTCCGGACGAGGACCTCGGCCACGAGCAGGTTCGGGACCCAGCACATCCAGGAGATGACGGGGTAGCTCGTCTCGAAGGGGAGCCCGAGCAGGCCCGCGAGCGGCAGCTCGATGCGCAGGGTCACCGCCGCGAGCGTGAGCAGGAAGCTCCGGGTCATCCAGGCACGATGCCCGGCCACGTCCCCCTTCCGGATCCGGACCCAGGCGGCGCAGGTCACGCCGATCCAGGCGACCCCCAGCGCGGCGAAGCCCAGGTGCGTCGCCCAGCCCCCGAAGGAGAAGGGCGCCAGCGAGAGTCCGCCGATGCCTCCCAGCAGCACGGCGCCGACATAGAGCTTCCCGAGCGCGCGATGGCGTGCGCGCCGCGCTCGCGGCCCGGCGATGAGAAAGGGTCCGAGCGCGAGGGCGAGACTGCCTCCGGCGACGTGGAGCTTCAGCTGGCCCTGGTGCTGGAGGAAGCTGGCCGCGAGGTTCGGAGGGTACATCGCCTCGCCCAGCACCAGGTACGCGAGGGCGTAGACCGAGACCGCGAGACAGAGCAGCACCAGGAGGAGCCAGCCTGCAAATCGCTTCTGGGCTCGTTGCGCAGGCATCGGACGGTCCGGCCGGCGCCCGGATGAAACGACGGCGGGCGACGGCGGTCCCGACAGAGGAACGCCGCGCCCGCCGGACGATTGCCTGGGAGGTTGGTTACTTCGCGGCGGGAGCCGGGGAGGCCTGCTCCGCGCTCCGCTTCGCGGCCTTGTGCCGGGGAGCGGTCTTCTTGGCCTTCTTCTCCGAGTGCTTCTTCTCGGTCTTCATCGAGCCGTCGGCCTCGGTGCTGGTCTTCGCCTCGGTCTTGGTCTCCGACTTGGTCGCCGGAGCCGTGGTGGTGCTGGTGTCGCTGCCGGCCGGGGCGGGAGCCTGAGCGAACGCGGCGAACGGCAGAGCGACTGCGAGGGCGACGGCGGAGAGGAGATTGCGCTTCATGAGGGTGCTTCGTCCTTTGTGGAAGGAGGGCGAACCATTCGCCCTCGGTGCACCCTTGGAACGGCGCGGCGCCGCGCCCATTCAAGACGCCCTAGAGCTGCAGACGCAGCATCACTCGGCCGCCCAGGTAGCGATCGGTCGCGCTCCCGGCCGCCTCGGCCTGCCCCTCGTCGAAGGTGAAGGAGGTCGACTGGTAGATGCCGAAGACGCGCAGCGCGACCGGCCCGAACAGGTGGATGTGGAAACCGAGCTCGGCCTCGATGGCCTTCGCGCTGCCGGTGAAGGTGACGGAGTTCACCCCGGTCTGGTCCTGGACCGGAAGGTTCTTGGTGTTCCAGATCACGTAGTCGCCGCCGACGATGATCCAGAAGCCGCTCGAGATGGGGATGTCGAGCCGCAGGCCGAACTTGATGCCCGAGAGGTCGAACTGGGGGAGCCCGTTGAAGCCGCTGCCGCTCGGGTCTCCGTCGGTCACGAACTTCTCCTTGCCGTAGCCGAAGAAGGGAACGATGGCGAAGTCGGACTCGCTCCAGAAGCGCATCCGCCATTCGATGCCCGCCTGCCAGCGGTTGTAGGTGCTGCCCTTCTCGAAGGTGTCGGTGGTGTCCTGGAACTTGCTCTTCAGCCCCACCGACATGGCGTAGTCACCGAAGATGCCGATGCCGGCGAAGAACCCGTCGGAGAAGAAGGCGATCGGGAATAGCTCGAGCCGGGCGTGCGGGGCGAAGAAGAGGCTCACGCTGTACGGGCGGAGGATCGATCCCGCGCCGACGTTGCTGTACGACAAGTTCCGGTTCAGGAGGTCGGTGCCCAGCTCCACCGCGAACCGCCACTGGTGCCGCGGCGCCTCGTATCCCTGGTTGGCGCCCGCGTCGACGGCCACCGGCGTGTCGGCCAGCGACTTCTCGCCCGGAGCCGCCGGGGTGGGCGTCACCGGGAGGGGAAGCGGCTCCGCCGCCGCCGCGCCCGCGGCCATCGCTCCGGCAGCGGGCGGGGACGTGAGAGGGGTGGTGCTCAGGGTGTCCGTCGCGGGGGCAGTGCCCGCGGCGACCGCCCCCACCGCGCCGACGCCGGCCTCGAGAAGAGGCCCGGAGGAGGCGAGATTGCCGACGTCCGTGCTGAGCGTCTGGAGGCTGGAGCTGGTGAGCTTTCCGGCCGAGGTGAGCGGGAAGGACCAGCTCTGGGCGGCCTTGCCGGGCTGGCTGAGCCAAGAGAGCTGCACCTCCTTGCCCTTGCCGGTCTTCGCCTTCGCGACGCCGCCCACCAGGAGGCCCGACACCTGAGCGCTCTTCATCTTGTTCCAGTCGGGCTTCTTCTTCGTGAAGACCCGGCTCGACGGGACGCAGGTGTACGTCCGGCAGAGCGCGCCCGAGATCTGGCTCCCCACCTGCGACTTCTTGTCGCCGGTGATCGGAGCGATGGTGATCTTCGGCGCCGCTTCGGCCGACAGCGCACAGACCAGGAGGCCCAGCGCGGCGAGTCTTCCGTGAAATGACATCCGGTGTCCTCCGGGGGTGCGGGCGACGAGGACGGTGCAAGAGCCCGCTCATCGGCGCCCAGCAGGACGATGCTCCCCTCTCCGTCGTCACGCGGCAAGGTTTCGTCCGCTGTGGACCGGACGGCTCCGGTGTACCAGGATGTGGTCACCGTCCGGGCCCTTAGCTCAGCGGTCAGAGCTGTCGGCTCATAACCGATTGGTCCCAGGTTCGAATCCTGGAGGGCCCACACGTCTCACCCGGTCCGGTGTCCCGGCGTGTCCGGGACGCCGGAAAACTTCAGTCACATCTCAGCCCCGCAAACCGGGACGTCGCAGTCGCGCGCCAGCGTCGAGGCTCGCTCAGTGTGCGCGGGCGGAGAGCAGCAGCGCGGCGAAGAGCCCGGCGAGGTACACGAGGCTGAAGAGGAACGTCTTCCGCGCCCACGCCTTCTGCTCGCGGCGCAGCACGCCGCGAGTGACCAGCGCGAGGAAGACGCCTCCGAGCACGAGCGCGACGGCGAGGTAGAGAGGGCCGGCGACGCCGAACGGCACCAGCAGCACGCTCAGGACGACGAGCAGCACCGTCCAGAGCAGCATCCAGATGCGGGTCGCGTCGTCGCCGAGCACCAGCGGAAACGCCATGTAGCCGGCGTTCCGGTATTCGTCCTTCCGGAAGAGCGCGATGGCGAGGAAGTGAGGCATCTGCCAGGCGAAGAGGATTCCGAAGAGCAGCAGCCCGCCGGTGCCGATCCGCCCGGTGACCGCGGTCCAGCCCATCAGCGGCGGGAGCGAGCCGGGGATGCCGCCGACCAGCATCGCCATCGGGCTCCGCGGCTTGAGCGGGGTGTATGCCCAGACGTAGCTCACCAGGGCCAGGAACCCCAGCGAGCCCGTCAGACCGTTGCTCGCCAGCGCAAGCAGGGGGAGGGAGAAGACGGCCAGCAGGAGCCCGAACCCCAGCGCGACACCGGACTCCATCCGCCCGGACGGAAGCGGCCGAGCCCGGGTGCGGGCCATGAAGCGATCGCGGTCCCGCTCGAGCCAGCAGTTCAGCGCGTTGGCCGCGCCCACGGTGCCCGCGGTTCCCAGCAAGGTCGCCACCCACCGCGCCACCGACAGCTCGCCGGGCGCAAGCCACATCCCCCCGGCGAGCGTGCAGAGCACGAGGCTGGAGAGGCGGGGCTTGACGAGCGAGACCAGGTCGGCGACGGGCGACACCGGTCTGGGCAGGGCACGGGCGGTCATGGAAGGCCCTCCCGATTACCCGTCCCGGCGGCGCGCTTCAAGGGCCCGAGCGCACGCGGGGCGCCGGGTGGCGACGGCGAAGAGGTCCCCCGCACCGGGGCACGCCCGTGGAATCCCCCGGGCGGCCGGCACCCCGGCTCAGCGAGCGAGCGACTGGGCCTCGGCGGCGTGCTCGCCCCGGGGCTCGAGCTCGAGGTACTTCGCCGCGGCGATTCGCCCCTTCTCCCGGCTCCGGCGGTCGGAGGCGAGGAAGCGGGCGTAGAAGAAGTACGCGTCCGCCGCCTGGGGATCGGTGTCCAGCGCACGGCGGAAGGCCTCGTCGGCCCGGGTGCGGTCCCCCTGCGCCTCGTAGGTGCGGCCCAGCTCGGTCAGGGCATCGGCGATGCGCGAGCCCTGGCCGATGAACTCCTGGCTGGCCCGGGTGAGCTGCTCGACGCTCTTCGGGTAGTCCTTCTTCTCGCGGTAAACGATGCCGAGCTGCAGGCGGGCTTCGGGATTCTTCGACTTCGGGTCGGCCAGCGCCTTGCCATACTGGGCGGCGGCGTCGTCGAGCCGGCCCTGGCGGAAGTAGACCTGGCCCAGCATCACCATCAGCCGGGGGCTCTCCCCCATCGTGCGGATGGCGGTGACCAGCGCCTCCTGCGCCGCGGTGGCGCCTTCCGGCTTCTGCATCAGCGCCCGGGCGAGATCGACGTAGGCCTGAGCCCGGCTCGGGTCGGCCTTCACCGCCTCGCGCATCTCGCGGACCGCGGAGTCCGTCTGCCCCTCGACCAGCAGCCGCTTGCCCCGGAGCAGGTGGAGCTCGGGGTTGGCCCGGTCGAGCGCGAAGCCTTCCTCGTCTTCCTTCGCGGCCAGCGCGGACCCGGCGGCGCGGTCGAGCGGGACGCCCGTGGCGTCGGCCAGCCTGCGGGCCATGTCGGGCTGCACGCCCGCCACCGCGGCCTGGACCCGGCTGACCAGCAGCGCGCGGGCGAGATGGGCCACCGCGAGCTGTCGCGGCGAGGGGGGCGGGTCCGCGTCGAGCAGCTTCTTGAGGCTCACCGCGGCCGCGGGGAAGCCGAGGGCGTTCTCCGAGTCGAGCGCCAGGAGCGCCCTCCCGAGCAGCGATTCCGGGTGGTCCCTCTCGTAGCGGAGGGCGAAGCCGTAGTTCTGATCTGCGGCGCGCGGATCGCCCCGCCGCCGGTGGAGGGTCCCCAGGGCCGAGTAGACCCGGGGATCGCTGGGCGCGGCCTGCTGCGCCCTCTCCAGGCTGTCACGGGCCCGCTCCAGATCGCCGAGCTGCATCTGGATGATGCCCTGGGTGAGGTAGAGGAAGGCGCTGGTCTGCCCCTTCTCGTCGAGGGCCTTCACCTTGGACTCGAGGGTACCGAGGGCCTGGGTGCCCTTCCCCGAGTAGCTGGCGAGCAATGCTTCCGCCGCGTCGGCGAAGCGGCTGTCCTGATCGCCACTGCGGCGCACCGCCGCCAGGTGCTCCTCGGCGAAGCGCCGCGCGTCGTCACCGTCGCCGTGCTCGCCCCAGCGGATGGCGTAGGCGTAGGCGAGATAGCCGTGGGCGAGCGAGCTGTTCGCATCGACGTCCAGCGCCGCGGTGGCCGCGTCGGTGGCCTTCTTGTACGAGGCGAAGCTGTCGTGCCGCAGCTGCTCGCTGGCCTCCTTGAGGCTCTTCTTCAGCTTGATGTCGCGGGCGGCCTTCCACTGGCCCCAGCCGTACCAGCCGCCGAGGATCGCCACCCCGGCCACCGCCATGATGACGAACCGGGTGGCGTGGCCCTTCTTCGCCGCGGGTGGTGGGAGATGGTCGTCGTCCTCCATCTCGGTGGCGCGAGGGGCGGGCGCGCGCTGCACGGGCATCCCGTTCACCGAACGCGCGCGGGCGCCCGCGGGAGGAACCGTGCCGGGAGGCATCTCGGAGAGACGTGGCGGAGCGGCCCGGACCGCGGTGCCGAGCGGTGCCGGGGGCGGCTCGGGCGGCGGCGGAGGCTTCGGCGGTTCGACCTTCCAGCGGGCGAACGCGGCGCCGGTCTCGGGGTCCTTCGGGTCGAGGTCCCAGACCTTCTGCAGCGTGGCCTTTCCCGCCGCGGCGTCCCCGGAGCGCATCTGCACGTCGGCGAGCGCACGGAGAACGGTGCGATCGGTGGGGGCGACGCCGAGCGCGCCCTGCAGCTCGTCGAGCGCCTTCTTGTCCTTGCCCTGCTCGGCGTAGACGCGGGCGAGGAGCAGGCGGGGATCGGGCCGGTTGGGATGCGCCTTCACGCCCTTCTTGCAGACCACCATCGCTTCCATGAAGCGGCCCGCGGCGAGGTACGCCTCCGCGAGCGGTCGGTAGGCGTCCGATCCCGGGTCTGAATTGAACGCACTCTCCAGCTTCGCGAGCTCCTGGGGGCTCAGCGTCTTCGCAGGCGTGGTGCTCATCGAATGTGGCGGAATCTAAAGGAAAGCACCGGTCCTCGAAAGCCGGGCGTCCGTTGACACGCCCCCGGTGGGGCGTATAGAGCCGCACGTCCCTGCCATCCGGGGGTGTAGCTCAGTTGGGAGAGCGTCGCGTTCGCAATGCGAAGGTCGTCGGTTCGATCCCGTCCACCTCCACTCACCTCGTCGTGATGCCGTGACGGGGCCCGGGAACCCCCCGGGCCCCGCGACCGGCTCCTCCCCCACCCTGCTGCCTGTCCAGATCGTCCACTGGGACGGAGCGCGCGGGGTCATCGACGGCGGGGGTCGGACCTTTCCCTTCACCCGCTCCGAAGCGGTGGGCTTCCATCCCGCGGCCGGGCTCTCCGCGGTGGCGGAGCTCGGGGCGGACGGAAGCCTCGTGCGGCTCACGCTGCCCGGGCACCCGGTGCGCGCGGAAGCGCCGCCGGCGCGCCCCTTCGGATGGGCGAGCGTGCTCGTCCCGGTCGAGCTCGGAGCGAGCGGGCCCCGCTGGCAGGCGGCGCTGGGGCGAGGGCTTCCCCAGGGTGCGCGGCTCACGGCGAGGGCGCTGCCCGAGGGAGGCACGCTGGTCGAGGCACGCTGGCCGGGAGCGCATCTGTTGATCCGCGAGCGGCGGGCCGAGGACCCCGCCGGGCTGGAGCGGCGCCTCGTGCCCGCCGCCGGGCCGCTGCCGCCAACCCTGTGGGAAGTGCTCCCCGCGGGCGTGCTCCCCGTCGAGGAGCGCCGGCTGCTGGGGCCCGAGGCGGGAGATCCCTGGTCCCCGGCGGGGTCGACGCGCCTCCTGGTGCGAGTGCTGCGCGCAGCGCTGGACGCGGGCGGAACGTACCTCCTGCTCGAGCACGCGGGGCGGCTCCTGCTCGAGGCCGAGGAGGCGAGGAGCCGGCTGGGCGAGCCGGACGACGTCGACTCACGCCCGTTCGGGGCCTTCATCGACTGGGCGCTCACCCCCGATCGGACCCGTTACCGGACGCTGGGGATGGCGGTGGCGGGCGGGGACGATCTGGAGATCGACATCGTCCACCCCGGCAGCGAGGTGGAGCTGGACAGCGCCGAGTCCGCGCTGCTCTTCGGCTGCCACCTCCAGGTCCGCGGCGCGCGGCTCCTGGAGGACGGCGAGGTCTTCTACGTTCCGAAGGACGTGCGCATCGGACCGCGCGGGGCGAGCGCCAGCGCCCGGACCGGGTACAAGTACGTCGTCGCGCGGCCTCCGGCACAGCCGGCCAGCGACGGTGCACGGCCGCGGGTCCGGCTGGTTCGCGGCTGAGCGTCAGGCCTGCCAGTCGTCCGGGCCGCGCTGATCGGTGGAGTCCTTGCGCAGACCCTGGCCGAAGATTCGAGTGGAGGCCTCCGGCGTGGCTGGGCTGGCGACGAGCAGGCCCACGCCCGCGAGCAGGCCGAAAAGGCTCACGATGATGACCAGGCCACGGTCGTCGGGAGCCTGTCGCCCGGCGGTCGCGAGCCCCCAGGCCCCGCCGAGCACAAACAGCACACCGGTCAGGCGCGCCAGCGCGGTGAAAAAGCGAAAGTAAGCTCGGACGAACCTCACGCCCATGACCGAGGAGAGTCTCGGTCACGGGCGCGTCGACGGTCCAGCGTTCAGGCCACCTTGACCGTGGCCGCCGCGCTCTCGAAGAACTGCTCGGTCTCGGTCGACTCCTCGAGCGCCAGGGTCGACGCGGCGCCACCGGCGATGACCTGGGCCACCTCGTCGAAGTACCCGGTCCCCACCTCGCGCTGGTGCTTGGTGGCGCTGTAGCCAGTGGACTCGGCGCCGAACTCGGCCTGCTGGAGCCGGCTGTAGGCCGCCATGCCCTCCTTGGCGTAATCCCGCGCCAGGGTGAACATCGAGTAGTTCAGGGCGTGGAAGCCGGCCAGGGTGACGAACTGGAACTTGTAGCCCATGGCCCCGAGCTCGCGCTGGAACTTCGCGATGGTCGCGTCGTCGAGGTGCTTCTTCCAGTTGAACGAGGGCGAGCAGTTGTAGGCGAGCAGCTTGTTGGGGAACTTCGCGCGGATGCCCTCGGCGAAGGCCTTCGCCTCGGCGATGTCCGGGTGCGAGGTCTCGCACCAGATGAGGTCCGCGTACGGGGCGTAGGCGAGGCCCCGGGCGATGGCGCACTCCAGGCCACCGCGCATTCGGAAGAAGCCCGCGGGCGTGCGGTCGCCGGAGACGATGAACTCGCGGTCGCGCGGGTCCACGTCCGACAGGAGGAGCTTGGCGCTGTCGGCATCGGTGCGGGCGACGAGGAGCGTGGGCACGTCGCAGACGTCCGCCGCGAGGCGCGCGGCGATGAGGGTGCGGACGAACTGCGAGGTCGGCACCAGCACCTTGCCGCCCATGTGGCCGCACTTCTTCTCCGAGGCCACCTGGTCCTCGAAGTGAACGCCGGCAGCCCCGGCCTCGATCATCGACTTCATCAGCTCGAAGGCGTTCAGCGGCCCGCCGAAGCCGGCCTCCGCGTCGGCGACGATGGGCGCCATCCAGTAGCGGCCGGACTTTCCCTCGGCATGCTCGATCTGGTCGGCGCGACGCAGGGCCTGGTTCACCTTGCGCACCACGTTGGGCACCGAGTCCACCGGGTACAGGCTCTGGTCGGGATACATCTGGCCGGCGGTGTTCGCGTCCGCCGCCACCTGCCAGCCCGAGAGGTAGATGGCTTTCAGGCCGGCGCGCACCATCTGCACCGCCTGGTTGCCGGTGAGCGCGCCCAGCGCGTGGACGTAGTCCTCGCTGTGGAGCAGCTCCCAGAGGCGCCTCGCGCCCATCTCGGCCAGCGTGTACGAGATGCGGATCGACCCGCGGAGCCGCTCGACGTCGGCCTGCGGGTACGGCCGAACAACGCCCTCGAAGCGGCGGGCGTGCAGCGACTCGGTGCTGCGTCCGGCAGGGGCCGGCGTGGCGCCTGACCCCTCCTTCATCACCATCCCGATGCTCATCTTTCTCCCCTCCTTGGGGCGGGTCGGACCGTTTGCGCCGAGTAACAGCGCTTCAGCTGTCAATCTGTGTATCGAATGACGTACCGCGCTGTAAAGGTGAATCCGCTCCAGAGAGTCGGCAAGTGCCCTTGGTGTTTCAGTGATTTTTTCCGGTCGCCCACCCGCAAGAGCACGCCCATGCGACATCGCCGTGTAAACTAGTCAAGGCGATGGGCGGAAAGGTGCGCCACTCCTCGGGATTCGAGCGGGGAGCGAGGGAGCAGCGACGGTCGTCGCCCGGTCAGCTCTCGCTGGTGCCGGGAAGCGAGACGAGCTGGGGCTCCGCAACGGCGGGCGCCGAGGCGCTCACCTCGCTCGGGGTCTCGGCCTCGGTCGGTTCGGTGGCCTCTTGGCGCTTCTTCGGCGTCGCGGCGCCACGGCAGCCACGGCACCACGGCTGATTGCGGATGGCGCCGTCCGGCATCTTGCGCAGCCCGAACTGCGCCAGGGGACGGATCTGGCGACACTTGAGGCACATCAGCGTGATGAGGACCTCGAGCCCGTCGGCGTCGAAGACCGCGCTCGCCCGGCGCTTCTTCGGGCGCGTGCCCTCCGCGGCGCGGGGCCGGTGCGCCGGCGGCACGAGGGCGGGCGTCACCTTGTAGAGCATGGTGCCCCTGGATCAATCAGGAGCCCCTGACACCCTCCGGGGAGGCCAGTGGATCAGCGGCGTTGGCGGCGCCGGCGCGAGGCCAGCGCCCCCAGCCCGGCGACCAAGGCCACCAGCGTCGGTGGTCCGGCGGCCGAGGCACAGCTCGAGGGGTGGTCCACCGGGATCCCGGGGCCGGGGCCGCCTCCGGGAGGTCCGCTGGGGCCACCCCCGCCGCCGCCCCCGGCATCGGAGCCCCCGCCATCAGGCGCGCCGCCGTCGCCGGGGGTCCCGCGGGGGTCCGTGGTGTCGACAGGGAGGCCCGCATCGATCTGCACGCTCAGGGCACCCCAGCTCAGGAGCGCCAGGTTCCGATGCGTGAGGTCGCCGACGGCAATCGCCCCCAGGGGGAGCAAGGGTCCGGCGGGGAGGTTCGTGAGCGCCACCCCGGCGGGCGTGGTGATGGGCCCTTCGGAGTCGATGGGAATGACCCGGAATGCGGAGGGCAGCGGATTGGCGAGATTGCGATTGTAGAACGTGATGCCCTTTGCGCTGGCGACGAGGAGGTAGCCTGCGCCGATGGCTGGGTAGAGGGTGATCCCGGTCACCGGCGCTGCGAGGCGACCCTGGCTGACCTGCCCGGGATCGAACACGGTGGGAGCCCCGGCGTCGAGATTCGGATCGAACTGGTACACGTCCCCCAGGATCCGTCCACCGACGAAGCCGAGGTTCCGGAGGCCGTCGAAGAACAGAGTATTGGGCTGATCGAACGTGCCGCCGCTCGTGGGAGTCGCCGAGACGCTGAATCCCCTCGATGCATTGACGGCTCCTGTCGAGAGGTCCAGGTCCCAGCGGGTGATCAGCGTGCCGTCCGAGACCAGGAGCGCCGCCCCGCCGTCCGGCACGGCGGAGAGCGCCACCAGGGTCCCGGAGGGAATGGGAGTGACCGGGACTCCGGCCGACCGGAAAGCCCCGGATTCGATCGTTCCGAAGAGGATGCTGCCGTTCGAGCTCACGGCCAGCAGCGTCCGGTAGCTTCCTCCCACGAGCACGCCCGCCGCGGTCGCCACCGCGTCGGCCTGGGGAGGAAAGCCGCTCACCGCGACCGGAGCGAGGCCGTCCAGTCCGAAGGATGCCGAGGAGCCGCCTCCCGTTCCGAAGAGCAGCGACAGGCCCGCGTCCGTGCCCGGGTCGGAGAGCCAGATCGAGGTCTGAAGGGCGTTGGCCCCAACCGTGTTGTCCCCGGTCCGGTCCACGATGGGAGCGAAGTAGGTATCGGGCCCCTGGGCGGCGGAGACGGACCCGAGGAGCAAGATAGTCGCGAGCGCGATCCGAGTGACGTGCACGGCGAGAAAGCCTACCACCCGGCAAGGGGGGCAGACCGCCGAGCGCCCTCAGGTGGCGAGGGCGCGGTAGATTTTCACCAGGTGCTCGGCCACAGCGTCCCACCGGAACGCGCGTGCCCGCTCGCGGCCGGCCTCTCCGCGGCGCGTGCGCTCCGCGGGATCCTCCAGGAGCCGCTGCAGCGCGGAGGCGAGACCGGCGGCGTCGTCGGGCCCGACCTGGACCGCCGCCTCCCCGCACACCTCGGGAAGCGCCGCAGCAGTGCTGACCACGACGGGGGTCCCGAGCGCCATGGCCTCGAGCGGCGGCAGGCCGAATCCCTCGTCGCGCGAGGGAAAGACGAAGACCGGGGCGGCGGCCATGAGACCCCAGAGGAGCGGCTCGGCGAGGTACCCGAGCGGGCGGATGTCCAGGCCGGTCGCCCGGAGTCCCCCGATGCGTTTCTCGATCGGACCCGAGCCGTACCAGCGCTGCCCGGCCAGGACCAGCGCGGGCGCGCGCGGACCGAGCCGCTCCAGCGCATCGAGCACCAGCTCCAGATTCTTCCGGGCGTCGAGCGCGCCGGCGAAGAGGACCCAGCGCTCCGGGAGCCCCAGGCTGCGCAGCCACGCCTGCGACACCGCATCGAGCGGTCGTGGCTGCACGTGATCCACCCCGTTGTGCACCATGGACACGCGGGCGGGGTCCAGCTCGGGGTGGCGGCGGAGCAGCTGGTCGCGGGTCCACGCGCTCACGCAGACCACGTGGTCGGCGACCTGGAGGCTCCGCTGGAGCCACAGCCGGAACTGCCAGTGGAAGGCCCAGGAGACGGTCCGGGGCGAGGTGAGAGGAATGAGATCGTGCACGGTGAGCACGAACGCCACGCCCGGCACCCGGAGCAGCGGAAGGTCGACGTTGCCCACCGCCTGGAACACGGACGCACCACTGCGCGGGAGCATCCGCGGGAGCTCGGCGAGCGTGTGGAGCGTGCGACTGCGGACGCGGCGGGGCAGCTCGCCGGAGCGGCGGGCGCCGACCCGGAGCACGCGGACACCGCGGGCCTCGAGCGCGCCGGACACTGCGTGGCCGTAGCGGGCGATGCCGGTCATCGGCTCGTCCCACAGAGTCGCGTCGAGGGCCACGGTGAGCTCCACGGGCGGCGCACCCTGACACATGTGCTAGAGCCCCCGCGAGCTTCATGGCCGTCCACCAGCTGGTCCCCCACTTTCGCCTCGGCGACGCGACCGCGCAGGCGGCGGTGCAGTTCCGGGCGCTGCTCCGGCGCCTGGGCCACTGGGGTGGCCTGTACGGAGCGAGCCGGGTGCCGGGAACGGAGGCGCTGGTGCAGCCGCTGCAGGCCCTGCGGGTGCAGCCCGGGGACTGGGTGCTCCTTCACCACGCGATCGGAAGCAGCCTTCCGTCCCGGCTGCTTCACACGCAAGGCCGGCGCGGGGTGGTGTTCCACGGCCTCCCCTCGCTGCGGCTGCACCGCGGCACGCCGGCGGAGCGGTCCGTGCTCGCAGGGAGGGCCCAGCTTTCGGGAATGGCGGCGCACGTGTCGGTTGCCATCGGCCTCTCCGAATTCGCGTCGTCCGAGCTGTCCCGCTCCGGGTACGGCGAGGTGCACACCGTCCCGCTCTTCGTCGAGGCCGAGCGGTTCGCGGAGGAGCGGGCGGACCCCGCGCTCCGGGCTCGCCTCGACTCGGGGGCGCTGACCCTGGTGAGCGTGGGCCCGATGACGCGCGAGGCCCATCTCGAGGACCTGCTCGCGCTCCACCGGGAGGTGCTCCGCATCCGCCCCGACGCCCGGCTGGTGATTGCCGGCGCGGTCGACCCCACCCTCGGCGCGCTCGAGTCCGAGGCGGCGCGAACGCCGGGCGTGACGATGCTCGGCGAGGTCAGCCACGGCGAGCGAGTCGCGGTGTACCGGAGCGGCTCCGTCCTCGTGTCCATGCGCGAGCAGGACGGCTCGGGCGTGGGGCTGCTCGAGGCGATGGCGTCCGAGGTTCCCGTCCTGGCCTACGCCGCCGGCGCGGTGACCGCGACGCTGGGCGGCGCCGGAGTCGCCTTCGACGAGAAGCGGTTCGCGCTCCTCGCGGAGGTGGCGATGCGGCTCGGAACGGACCCGCGGCTCCGGGGGCGGGTGCTCAGCGGACAGCGGCGGAGGCTCCAGGTCCTGGGCCCCGGGCGCTCCGAGGAACGGCTCTCGGCGGCGCTGGAGAGCGCCGGTCTCGGGAGGCCACCCCGCCCGCGGCGTCCGGCACGCCGCAAGCCCCGGGTGGGCATCGTGGTGCAGCGCTACGGGCCGGGCATCACCGGAGGTGCCGAGGCGCTCGCGGGGCAGGTGGTGGCGCGACTGCGGCCTCACTGGGACATCCAGGTGCTGACCAGCTGCGCCACCGACCACCTGACCTGGGCCAACGCGCTGCCCGCCGGGGAGTCGCGGGTCGACGGGGTGTCCGTCCTGCGCTTCACCAACCTTCGCCCGCGGCCGATGCGGGAACTGAACGCGCGCTCGCGGCGGGTCTTCGGCCAGTCGCTCGATCTGGGCGAGGAGGAGGCCTGGATGGCGCTCCAGGGACCGATCCTCCCCGGCCTCTGGCGCCATCTGTCCGAGCGCGGCGGGGAGTACGACGGCTTCGTCGCCTTCACTTACCTGTTCGTCTCCACGGCGTGGTCGGTGCCCCTGGTGGGCGACCGCACGCTCCTGGTTCCGACGGCGCATGACGAGGAGCCGCTGAGATTCGACGCCTACGCGGAGGTGTTCGAGCGGCCCCGGGCGCTCCTGTTGCTCACGCCCGAGGAGCTGGAGCTCATCGACCGACGATTCCCGCGGCACGCCCGGGCACGCGTGGTAGGGGTGGGGGTGGAGCCGCCGGCGGTCGAGCCCGGGCGCTTCCGGACGCGCTTCGAGCTTCCCGGCGACTACCTGCTTTACGTGGGTCGGGTGGAGCGCGGAAAGGGAATTCCGGGGCTCCTCGAGGGGTACCGACGCCTCCGGGCGGCGCTGCCGGATGCGCCGACCCTGGTGCTGGCAGGCGACGCGAGCATGGACGTGCGGGCGGAAGGAGTGCGGATGCTGGGCAGGGTGAGCGAGCAGGACAAGTGGGACGGGCTGGCCGGGGCGTTGGCAGCGGTCGTCCCGTCGCCGAGAGAGAGCCTGTCCCTCCTCGCGCTGGAGGCCTTCGCGGTGGGCACGCCGATGCTGGGCAACGCGGTGAGTGACGTGCTGCGGGGACACGTGGAGCGGAGCCGGGCCGGCGGTACGTTCCAGGACGCGGCGTCGTTCGTCGAGGCAGTGGCCCGGGTACGGCGGGAGCGCGCGGCGATGGCGCGGGCGGCCCGGCGGTACGCGTCCCGCTACCGATGGGAACGGGTGGTAGACGCCTACCGCGAGGAGATGGATGCGATGGTGAGGCGATGAAGCTGCTCGGACGCGACATCGACGCCGGCGCCCTGCTCCGGGCGGCGCGCGAACGGCTCGAGGCCCGCGGCATCCGCGACGAGGCGCTCCCGGTGGAGGCCGAGCCCGAGCCGGTGCTGGAGCCGCTCTCCTTTCTGGTCCGCGCGCTGGAGGAGGACGAGGACCCGACGGTGCCCATCCCGGCCACGGAGCGCGGAGCGCCGGCCTCCCTCGTCCGCCGGGTGTTCCGTCTCGCCTGCCAGTCGCTCATCGACGAGGTGCTGGAGCGCCAGCGACGCTTCAACGCCCGGGTCCGGGAGGCGGACGCTCAGCTGTCCGCGGAGGTGATCCAGCTCCGGGCCCGGCTGGAGGCGCTGGAGGCGGCGCAGCGAAACGGCGACCGGGCCGCCCTTTTGGCTCCGCGGAAGCCCCGGAGGAAGCGCCGCGGATGATCCGCAACCTGCGGGAGCTCTGGCAGTACCGGGCGCTGCTCTGGAACCTCACCCAGCGCGAGCTGAAGGCGCGCTACCGGGGCTCGGCGCTGGGCTTCCTCTGGACGTTCGTCAACCCGCTGCTGCTGATGGCGGTGTATGGGCTGGTCTTCGGCATCATCCAGCGGAGCAACATCCCCCACTACACCTACTTCATCTTCGTGGGGCTCCTGCCGTGGCTGTGGTTCTCCACATCGGTCGGGAGCGGCGCGAGCACCATCAGCGACCGGCGGGATCTGCTGACCAAGGTGCGCTTCCCCGCCCAGGTGCTTCCGACGACGGTGGTGGCGACGAACCTGGTCAACTACCTGCTCTCCCTCCCGCTGATGGTGGGGCTGGGAGGGCTGGTGGGGATCTGGCCGGACGTCCACGCCCTGGCGTTCCCGGTGGTGCTGCTGGTCCAGCTGGTGTTCACGCTGGGGGTGACGTTCGTGATCTCGGCGCTCAACGTGCGCTTCCGGGACCTGCAGCACATCGTGGCCAACGTGCTGACCCTCTGGTTCTTCGTGACCCCGGTGCTCTACGTCCCCAACGCCGTGCCCGAGCCGTACCGGCGACTCTACCTGATCGCGAATCCGATGGCGGTGATCACCACCTCGTACCAGGGCATCTTCTACGAGCACCGCTGGCCGCACCCGCGGGGGCTGGCAGTCGTGGCGCTGGGCTCGGTGGTGCTGCTGGCCATCGCGGCGCGGGTGTTCGAGCGGCGGCGCGAGGAGTTCGCGGAGCTCGTCTGATGTCCACCACCAACGCCATCGTGCTCACCGGGGTGAGCAAGAGCTTCCGGAAGAGCACCATCCGGCGGGAGCACACCACGCTGAAGAGCGAGCTGGTCCGCTGGCTGAAGCGACAGAAGCGGCCCGAGGCCCCGTCGTCGATCATCCCGGCGCTGCGCAACGTCTCCCTGTCGGTGCCGCGGGGAAGGACGTTCGGGCTGGTGGGGCGGAACGGTTCGGGGAAGTCCACCTTGCTCAAGCTGGTGACCGGCATCTACACCCCCACCAGCGGGACGGTGGAGGTCCACGGCCGGATCTCGGCGCTGCTCGAGCTGGGGGCCGGCTTCCACCCCGACTTCTCGGGGCGGGAGAACATCTTCGTGAACGGGATCATCCTCGGGATGTCTCGGCGGGAGATCCGCGGTCGGATGGAGGAGATCATCGAGTTCTCCGAGCTCGGAGACTTCATCGACGAGCCGGTGCGCACCTACTCCAGCGGGATGTACGCCCGGCTGGCCTTCGCCGTGGCGACCCACGTGGATCCGGAGATCCTCCTCATCGACGAGATCCTCAGCGTGGGGGACGAGCACTTCGGCCGGAAGAGCGCGGCGAAGATGGAGGAGTTCCGGAAGGCGGGGAAGACCATCCTCCTCGTCACCCACGACCTGGGGACGCTGCAGCGCCGGTGCGACCAGGCGGCCTGGCTCGATGCGGGAGAGCTCAAGGTCTCGGGAAACCCGGTGGACGTGGTGGCGGCGTACCGGGCGGCGGTGGCCGAGGCCGAGGTCGCGGGACTGGAGCAGCACGTGCCCCGCGCGGCGGTTCCGGTGCAGCCGCGCTCCGGCCCCCCGGCGGAGCCCGGGCGACGGTGGGGAAGCTTCGCGGCGGAGCTGAGCGGGGTGGAGATCCGTGGCCGGGACGGGCCCCAGCACGTCTTCTCGGCGGATGCACCGTTTCGGCTGCTGGCTCGCTACCGGCGGTACGGGGCGGTGGAGGCCCCGCAGCTCGAGCTGAGCCTCCGCACCGACGGCGGAACGCTGGTGTGGAGCACGACCGAGAAGCTGCCGGACTCGGAGGCGGCGACGCTCACGCTGGAGATGCCGCGGCTCGGCCTTGGGGACGGCAACTACCTGGTGGACCTGTCGCTCGGGAACGCCGGCGGCGCGGTGTACGACGTGCACCGGGGGCTGCACGGGTTCGCGGTGCGGGCGCAGGACTCGTCGGGGCTGCTGGCGCCGGTGCATCGATGGTCGATCGAGCCGACGGCGGGCTGAGTCGCCGCCGGGGAGCGGGAGAGGTCCTCGCCTGGGCCCTGCCGCTGGTGGTCCTCGCCGCGCTGGCGGTCCGGCTCCTGCTGTACGTGCAGCGCCACGCGGTGGACGTCCTCTACTGGGACCAGTGGGACTTCCTCGATCCGCTGTTCCGGGGAGCGGGAGTCTGGGCGCAGTTCGATCTGCAGCACGGGCCGCATCGTCAGGGCCTGGGGGGCCTCCTGCTCGCGTGGGTGCTTCCGGCGACCGGGTGGAGCACCCGGGCGGAGGCGCTGGTCTCGGCGTCGATCGTCATCGCGGCCGCGGCCCTCGCCTGGGCCACGGTCCGCCGGACGACGGGCTCACCCTCATGGACCGACGTCGCAGCTCCCCTGCTCTGCCTCGGTGGCGGGCTGGAGGAGCTCTTCGTCGGCACCTCCAATCCCGCGCACGGGCCCATCCCGATGGCGTTGATCTTCGTGCTGGCGCTCGCGTGGACACGACGGGAGCCCGTGCAGCGGGCGGTTGCCTGCGGGGTCGTCGGTGGGCTGGCCACCTTCACCGGCTTCGGCTTCTTCGCCGGACTGGTGAACCCGTTGCTGTTCCTCTCCGAGTGGGTTCACGCCGGCAGAGACGTGCGCCGCCGGTGGGCGGCCGTGCTCGGCCTCGTCCTGTCCGCCGCAGCCCTGGCGGCCTTCTTCTTGAACTGGCGCTTCGTCCCCGCGGTGGAGTGCTTCCGGTTTCCTCACCCACGCCCGCTGGAGTACCTCGACTATCTCGGCTTCGTGCTCGCGCGCCCCCTGGGGATGCACCGACTCGGCGGTGTGCGGACGTGGCTCGCGCGTGGCGTGGCCCTGGGCGTCCTGGCTCTCTGTGCCTGGGCCCTCCTGCGGCTGTTCCGGCGGGACGAGCCGGCAGGTCGGGTGCTGGCCCTGCTGCTGGGGTTCAGCTGCCTCTTCGCTCTGAACACGGCCGTGGGCCGGGTGTGCCTGGGGCCCGGAAGCGCCGGGTCGGCACGCTACGTCCCCTACGTGGTTCCCGGCTGGGTGGCGGTGGTCATCGCGGCGCGGACCCGGGCGCGGGCGTCGGCGCGGTGGGCCGTCCTCTCCCCGGTGCTGGTGCTGATCACGCTGCGCACGTTCAACGTCCGCGGCGAGGAGGTGATGGGGCAGCGGTATGCCGATGGGAAGCGGCGCTGGGCGGCGTGCTACCGGCAGCGGCACGACATCCACCTCTGTGACGGCGACACCGCCTTTCCGGTGTACCCGGATCCTCCCGCGACGCGGATGCAGGAGAAGCTCGACTTCCTCGAGGCCCGGCGCCTGAACCTCTTCCAGCCTCAGTGATCCCCGTTACGGAGGCGGTGGTAGAGCCCGCGGAGGCGGTCGAAGACGAGTAGCGCGCGGCGCTCGAGCCAGCGGGGTCCCTGGTAGCGCAGGTCGGCCAGGGTATCGCGCAGGTCGTCGGCCGAGCGGAGTCTTCGGTCCGGGCGCAGATCCGGGAGATCCACCGCCGGGGGACCCGGGACGCGGGTGACGGATCCGGCGGCCCAGGCCTCCGCGGCCCAGCGGCGGTGCTCCTCGGGGGGGCCGGGCAGCCAGCCCGGAGCATGGGCGGCGGGGACGAGGCATCGGCCCAGGAAGGCTGGATCGCGCTCGAGCTCGGCCAGGAAGGGCATCGACGAGGTGAAGCGCCGGGTCTTGCTCACCACGTACGGCGGGCGCCCGGGGACGGGTCGGCGGAGGACGCGGCGAGCGGGAGCGACGACGAGGGCGCCCGCCGCTCCGCTCGAGGAGAGCGCGCGAGCGAGATGGTCCGGAGTGGCGACCGTGCCCGCGACCCAGACCGTGACCGCCTCGGCCTCGGGGGCCCAGCGCGGGGGCGTGCCCGGCCGGAGCTCGACCGCACCCCCGAGGCGAGCGAGCCTGGCACAGGCATCGCGAGCGTGCGCTTCGAGCGACGGAGGGACGGACACGGAGACCGTGCCCGTCACGCCTTCCTGGGTGACCAGCGAGAAGAGGCTTTCCTCGAGATCCCACGGCTCGTCGGTCCAGGAGATGAGGTGGACGTGGACTCGGGGAGCCGGGCTCACCAGCGCGACCTCGCGAAGCGCACGCCGTGCGCGAGGTCCGCGAAGCGGCGGGTGGCAGGGGGCACGGGCGGCGGCGGCTCGAGCACCGGCTCCCGCCCGGCGCGCACCCGGTAGAGTCGCTCGTACTGCTCGGCGAAGCGATCGTCGCCCCACTTCCGCCCGAGGTAGGCGGCGCTCCGGAGCACGCGCAGCTCTCGCTCCCGGGTGAGCGGGCGGTGCTCGACCCAGTGGTGGACCAGGGCGCCGGGCGCGGTCCGGACGCCGAGGCCGGCCGCGCGGACGCGCCAGGAGAGATCCACGTCCTCCCCGTACATGAAAAGGCCCTCATCGAAGCCACCGGTGGCGGCGAAGGCCGCGGGACGGACGAGCAGCGCGGTGCCGGTGCACCAGGGGGTGTCGCCGGTCTCCGGGTCGTACGGCTTCGCGTGCTCCTCGGGGAAGGTGCGGGCGTCGACCAGCCCGGTGTCGGGCAGGGTCGCCGTGGTCCACAGCTCCCGGAGGCAGCGGGGGTGGAGCACGGCGTCGGGATTGAGGCAGAGGTAGCCGTCGGCGCCGGCCGAGAAGGCATCGTGCATCCCGAGGTTGTGCGTGGCGCCGAAGCCGCGGTTTGCGCCGGTCCAGACGTAGGTGCCCTGCCCCAGGAGGGCGAGCACCACCGGCTCGAGCGACCGGTCCGGCGAGTTGTCCAGCGCGCGGACCTCGACCCGGAGGTCCGGCGGGAACTCGGCGGCCTTCAGCGAGCGCGCGAGCCGCTCGAGCTCGGCGCGCGAGCTCTCGAACAGCACGATGCCGATCCGGAGGCGGGCCACGTCAGAAGGACCAGGGCCGCCGCTCTCGCGGAGGCCATGCAAGTCGAGGAACGTTCGAGCTCAGCGAGAGGTTGGGGCTGTGGTACGGGTCGTCGAGCAGCGCGTCCGCCCAGCGGGTGCGGAGCGCGGCCAGCTCGCGGTCGGCGCGGGCCTTCTGCTCGAGCCGGAGCGCCTTGCCCCGGCTGGCGGACTCGTGATGCATGAGACGGGCGTGGGGGGTCCAGACGTTGCGGTAGCCACGCTCGCGGAGCTTGAGGCAGAAGTCGACGTCGTTGAAGGAGACCGGGAACGCCTCCTCGTCGAGCCCGCCCACCTCGAGGTAGAGCGCGCGCCGCACCACCAGGCAGGCCGCGGTGACCGCCGAGACCTCGCGGCGGACGAGGAGCTGCTGGGCGTAGCCCGGAGAATTTCCGGGTGCGCCGGCGTAGGCGTGGTCGGCGGCGCCGTGCAGTCCGACCAGGACGCCGCCGTGCTGGACGCGACCATCCGGGTAGAAGAGCTTCGCGCCGACGGCACCCACGCCCGGCTGCAGCGCCACCGAGACCATCTCCTCGAGCCACTCGGGGTGGAGCGCCTCGACGTCGTTGTTGATGAGGCACACCACGTCGGCCTCGGTCCTCCCGACCGCGGCGTTGTTCAGCGCCGAGAAGTTGAACGGCCGCGGGTCCCGGTGGAGCACCACGTCCCCGGCCTGCGCCAGGGCGTCGAACGCGGCCAGCGCGTCGGGCGCGTCGCTGCCGTTGTCCACGAGGTGGATCTCGTAGCTCGGGTACCGGGTGAGTCGCCGGACGCTCCGCACGCAGGTCTCGACCAGCGCCCGGGCGTTGCGGGTCGGCACGACGAGGGTGACCCGGGGAGCGGGCGCAGGCAGGCGGTAGCGCACGTGATGCAGGCCGGGGGCGAGGCCCGGGGCCACCTCGGCCTGGACTCCCGTGCGGCCGAGATGCTGCGCGAGCGCGGTGCGCTCACCGTCCTCGTCGATCTCCAGACGCGCCTCGAGCGTCGCGAGAACGACCGGCACACGCACGATGCTCTCCGGGAGGAGCCCGGCGGTGCAGGCGAGCCCCCAGGCGTAGAGGCCCGCGTCGTCGAGTCTCGGGTCGCTCGGCTCCGGCATCCCGGAGCGCCGGACGGCGACCAGTCCCCGGAGCACGTTCCGGCTGCGAAACAGCTCGGGGCCGAGCACCGGCTTGAGCTCGGGGTGGCCCCGGCTGCCTGCCTCCGCGCGATCGTGGTCGGCGTGGAGGAGCGTGACCGCCGGCCGCTCCTGGAAGACGCAGAGAAGCGTCGGGAGCGCATGTGGCGCGAGGCGCACCCCGGTGCCCAGCGGAACGAGGATGTCACCGCGGGCGTCCGCGAAGGACCCCACGAGCTCCACCTTCCCCGGCAGCTGGGACGCGAGCTCGGGCCCGTCCGTCCTCCGGGCAGTGACGATGCTGACCCGGAGCCCGGAGCTCAACGCGCGGGCGCGGAGCCGTTCGAGCGCGGGAGCGGAGGGCGTCTCGAAGGTACGGAGCCAGCGGGCGTAGCCCGCGGCGTCGATTCCCTCCCGGACCGTCCAGGCCACCGCCGCGAGCCGCGAGGGGGCCAGGCGCTGGCCGTCGGCGGCGTGGAGGAGCTCGCGAAGCACCGCACCGCGTCCGTCGGCGAGCGCGGCGCGGGTGGCCCACACGGCCCCCAGCTCGTCGAGCTCGAGCGCGAGTCCGCGTATCCCCAGGGGATCGGGCAGCAGCCGCGCCGCGAGGTCCCGCAGGCCGTAGGGGAGCTCGAGCTCCATCGACTCCCCCGTGGCCGGCGGGTCGAGCCAACGCGACCAGCGGACGGAGGATCCGGAGACCCACACCGAGCCCTCGAGCTCGAGCGCATCCCAGGTCGGCCAGGCGGAGGGCCGGAGCAGGACCCGGCCGTGCGGCAACCGCCCCGTGGCCGGGGAGAGCCGGAAGGGGCCCTCGCCGTCGCGGGTCAGCCGGAAAGAGCCGTGCCGGGGCAGGAACGCGCGCCGGAACGCGTAGGCGGGCGAGAGCAGCCAGTCCGGGAGCAGCTCGCGCACGTCAACCGGCAAAGGCGGGCAGCACGGGAGCGTCCGCGAGCCGTGGAGCGGCGCGGTCCTTCGCCGAGAGGAGCGGCTCATTCACAGGCCAGGGAATGCCGATGGCCGGATCGTTCCAGGCGACGCTCCGGTCGCATTCCGGCGCGTAGAGCTCGGTGCACTTGTAGAAGAAGTCCGCCGACTCGCTGAGCACGCAGAACCCGTGGGCGAAGCCCGGCGGGATCCACAGCTGGCGCGGCGTGGTCTCGGAGAGCTCCAGCGCGACCCAGCGGCCGAACCGCGGCGAGCCACGCCGGACGTCCACCGCCACGTCCCACACCGTACCCCGGAGCACCTGCACCAGCTTCCCCTGGGCCCTCGGCTCCTGGAAGTGCAGTCCGCGCAGGGTGCCGCGCACGGAGCGCGAGAGGTTGTCCTGGACGAAGCGACCGGAGATCCCGGCCTCGGCGTAGCGGTTCGACTGGAATGTCTCGTAGAAGAAGCCGCGGGAGTCCCCGTGCACCTTCGGCTCGAGGATCAGCACCTCCGGAAGCTCGGTGGGCACGACATTCATCCGATGGCTCCCCGGTTTTCGAGCAGGTCGAGCAGGTACTGCCCGTACTCGTTCTTCCGCATCGGGTCGGCCAGCGCGCGTAGCTGGTCCGGCCCGATGTACCCCATACGAAAGGCGATCTCCTCGATGCAGGAGACCTTGAGCCCCTGCCTGCGCTCGACGATCTCGATGAAGGTGGAGGCGTTCTGGAGCGACTCGTGGGTGCCGGTGTCCAGCCAGGCGAAGCCGCGGCCCAGCACCTGCACGTGGAGGTCACCACCCTCGAGGTACGCCTGGTTCACGTCGGTGATCTCGAGCTCGCCGCGGGCCGAGGGCTTCAGGCGCGAGGCGATGTCGAGCACCCGGTTGTCGTAGAAGTAGAGCCCGGTCACGGCGTAGCTCGAGCGGGGAGCCTTGGGCTTCTCCTCGATGGAGAGCGCGCGTCCGTCGGGGCCCAGCTCCACCACGCCGTACCGCTCCGGATCGCGCACGTAATAGGCGAACACGGTGGCACCCGTGGAGCGCGCGGCGGCAGCCTTGAGTTTCTCCGGGAGCCCGTGCCCGTGGAAGATGTTGTCGCCGAGGACCAGCGCGACGCGGTCCGTGCCCACGAAGTTGCGGCCTATGATGAAGGCCTGCGCCAGGCCATCGGGCCGCGGCTGCTCCGCATAGGTGAACCAGAGCCCCCACTGCTGGCCGTCTCCGAGCAGCTCGCGAAAGCGCGGCAGGTCCTGTGGGGTGGAGATGACGAGGATGTCCCGGATGCCCGCGAGCATCAGGGTGCTCAGCGGGTAGTAGACCATCGGCTTGTCGTAGATCGGGAGCAGCTGCTTGCTGACCACGCGGGTCAGTGGATAGAGCCGCGTTCCGGAGCCGCCAGCCAGGATGATTCCCTTCACACCCGTCCCTCCGCCTCGGCGCGGAACTGCTCGAGCGAGGCGCTCAGGCCGAGCGGCCGGGCTCTCAGCGCACCCAGCGCCTTGTCTACCCGCAGACCGCTCCTCGGCGGGCGCGGGCTGGCCATGCCCGCGTCGGCGAGCTTGCTGGGGGTGAGCAGCCGGCGATCGAGACCGAACACGTCCGCCAAAGCTTCCCCGAACTCCATCCGGTTGACCACCTCGGCGCCCGCCACGTTCCAGATTCCCGGGAGGCGGCGCTCGGCGAGCTCGGCCAGCTGCTCCGCGACGTTGAGCGCGAGGCTGGGAGAGACGTACTGGTCGACGAAGAGGCGTGCCGTCTTGCCCTCCCGGAGGGTGCCGAGGAGCCACGAGCCGAAGTTGGGCCGCTGCGAGGGCGGGTAGCCGTACACCACCGCGGTGCGGGCGATGGCCCAGCTGCCCGCGAGCAGCCGGACGGCCTCCTCCCCGAGCCACTTGGTCCGGGCGTAGACGCCGGAGGGGTTCGGACGGGCCTCCTCGTCGTACGGGCCGTCGTGACCGTCGAAAACGTAGTCGGTCGAGACGTGGACCAGGTGGGCGCCGCCGGCCCGCGCATGCCGCGCGACGTGCGCGGCGGCGAGTGTGTTGGCGGCCCAGGCTGCGTCGGGATTCCGCTCGCAGGCGTCGACCTCGGTCATCGACGCAGTGTGGACGACGACCTCAGGCCGCCCGGTGGACATCGCGCGGGCGACGCCCTCGGGGTCTGCCAGGTCGCAGCTGAGGTAGTCGAAGTCCCCGACGGTGCGGCGCTCACCCCGGGCCACCGCCGTGACCGTGTGCCCCTGCACCACCAGCCACCGGCAGAGGCGGCTACCGACGAGACCGTTGGCTCCGGTGACGGTGATGCGCATCGAGGAGCTATCCGCCGAGGCGCCCGCGGTACTGCGTCTCGTAGTACTGCCGGTAGGCCCCGCTCTTCACATGCTTCCACCAGTCGGGATTGTCTACATACCAGCGCACCGTCGCCTCCAGCCCCTGCTGGAACGTGCGGCGCGGCCTCCAGCCCAGCTCGGTGCGAATCTTCGCGGGGTCGATGGCGTAGCGCCGGTCGTGTCCCGGACGGTCCTGGACGAACCGGATGAGGCTCTCCGGCTTCCTCAGGGTGGCGAGCAGCATCCTTACCAGATCCAGGTTGCGCTGCTCGGCCCCCCCGCCGATGTTGTAGACCTCGCCCGCCCTCCCCTGCTCCAGCACCGTGACCAGGGCGCGGCAGTGATCCTCGACGTGCAGCCAGTCGCGCACGTTGCCCCCGTCTCCGTAGACGGGGAGCGCCTCGTCGTGGAGCGCGTTCACCACCATGAGAGGGATGAGCTTCTCCGGGAACTGGTACGGGCCGTAGTTGTTCGAGCACCGGGTGACGACCACGTCGAGGCCGAAGGTGTGGTGGAAGGCCAGCGCGAGCAGGTCCGACGAGGCCTTGGAGGCGGAGTACGGGCTGGAGGGCTGGATGGGCGAGGTTTCGGTGAAGGCCCCGGTCGGTCCGAGCGAGCCGTAGACCTCGTCGGTGGACACCATGACGAAGCGGCGCACCTTCTTCCGGTAGCAGGCCTCGAGGAGGATCTGCGTGCCGAGCACGTTGGTGCGCACGAAGAGCTCCGGACCGAGGATGGAGCGGTCCACGTGGCTCTCGGCGGCGAGGTGGAGGACGCTGTCGATCCGGTGCCGCTCGAGCAGTGACTCGACCAGCTCCCGGTCACCGATGTCACCCCGGACGAACACGTGACCGGGGTCCCCCTCCAACTCGCGGAGGTTCTCCAGATTTCCGGCGTAGGTGAGCAGGTCGAGGTTGACCACCGTCAAGTCCGGCCGCTCCGCCCGGAGATGCCGGACGAGGTTCGAACCGATGAAGCCGCAGCCGCCCGTGACGAGGACGTTCATCGGCTGGACCCGCCGGCGCGCGAGTCGGCCACGAACCGGGCGATGGTCCGGATCTGGTCGGGTCCGAAGCTCTGGTTCCAGTCCTTGCTCCACCGGACGTGGGATCCTGCGGCGCGCGCGTCGACGTCGGGTGTCCGGCGGACTGCCCGCTCGAGCCCCTCGACGATGCCGAGGATGGTCGGCCGGACCGCTAGGAGGTTCGGGGAGACCTCGCGGAGAGCGTCCTCGGTCTTGTTGGCGAAGGCGTTGGTCACCACGGTCATCCCGGCAGCGGCCATCTCGATCGGCACCAGGCTGGGATGAGGGGTGTACATCAGGCTGAGACCTACGTCGTGGGACGCCAGCATCTCGGCGTAGCGGTCCTGACTCTGTCTCGGGAGCAAGCGCAGCACCTTGCCGCCGGCGAGCGGGAGCTCGGTTCCGGTGGCAACCGTCCCGATACCGAAGAACTCCCACTCGTCGGAGAAGACCCCGCGGCGGATCGCCTCGCTCAGTGCCACCACTCCGAGCTCGAACATGTTGCGCGCCGCGTGCGCCTCCGGACGGGCGTAGAACAGGAGCCGGCGCGAGGCACGGCCGGCGAGCTCGTCGCGTTGAACGGGGCCCACGTCGGTGATCGCGTTCTGGAAGGAGATGGAGCGCGCCTCTCCCTCCGGCCCGGAGAAGACGCCGAGGCGGTTCTGCCGGAAGTACTGCCGGAGGAGCTCGGAGGAGAAGACCGCGTAGTGAGGGGGCTGGTAGCTCTGCTCGGCCAGGGCCGACCAGGACCCCATGGGGAACGTGAAGGGCTCGTATTCCTGGATGAGGTAGGTGAAGGCCGGGGCGCCGAGCTCGCGAACCGCCGCCGCGGCGATCAGCGCCGTCCAGAATGTGGTGGCGACGAACGCGTCGGTCGGGCTGACCGGGAGGGGCCGGTCGCGATCCGCCGCGTGCACCAGCTCCACTTCATCGAAGAATTCGTGGAGGCCCTGGAACCTGGCGAGCTGGGTCCGCCAGTCCGCGGGCAGCGTGGGGCTGGGGTCGACGGTGACCATCCGTACCGCCCACCCTTCCTTCGCGAGCTTCAGCGCCAGGTTGAACTTGGTGATGTATCCGCCGAAGAAGTGGACGAGGTCGACCGACGGGACGAGGAGGTTGATGCGCTCCGGCTCGCCGCTCCTGACCTCCAGGTTCAGCGGGGCGATCTTCCGTTCGATGTCGTCGATGATCCGCGCCGCCGCGGGCTTCTCAGCGACCTTCTCCCTCGGCGGAAGCCGGGGGGCGTGTCGACTCGCCCGCCGCGCGCGCACGGAGGTGAGCGTCTTCCAGAACAAGCCCTTGGCCACGTAGAACTCCGCTCCCACCGTCTCGTTGTGTCCCAGGAGCCCCCGGTAGGTACCGCGGGCCAGGAGCCACGGCAACGACCGGAGCGGTCGATCGAGCCGGGCGAACCGTCGGAGGACTTGCCGCTGCTTCCTTCCCAGCCGCCCCTGGTTCCGGGTCTCGAGAACCCTCGCGAACTGGGCCAGCCGCATCACGTCCGCCCGGAAGATTCCCTCCCATGCGGCGAGCACCGGCCCCCTGGCCGGCCCACCGCGCACGACGGCGAGCGTTTCCCGGAGGAGCTCGCTAGCACGGGTCCTGGCTCCGGTGCCGACGAAGTGGCCCAGCACGTTCCCGTGATGCTGAACGTAGTCCTGGAGCGGCCGGCCGACGTGCCCGATCGCTCCGGTGGACATGGCGGTCAGCGCCAGCCAGTGATCGTGGTACGAGTCACCGATCCGCTGCGGGAAGGGAAGCAGCGCATCGAGCAGCTCGCGGCGGAACATCGCGGCCGCGCCGGTCACGGTGTTGGCGAGGAGCATCGAGGTGAAGCTGGTGAAGTTGTTGTCCCGCCCGACCCAGTAGCTGGGAGCCAGCTCGCGTCCGTCGGTGGTGACGATCCGCATGTCGCCGTAGGCGAGGCTCGCCCCCGACCCGAGCTCCTGGACGAGCAAGGCGATCTTCTCCGGGTACCAGACGTCGTCCTGGTCGGAGAAGAGCACGTAGCGTGCGCTCGACGGGACGTGTGACAAGGCTCGCTCGAAGTTCCGGTAGAAGCCGACGTTCTCGTCGTTCTCGACCAGCACGAATCGCGGGTCCGCGGAGGTGACGCTCCGGATGAGATTCCGCGACCGTCGGCTGGAGCGATCGTCGCAGATGATGCACACCCAGTCCTGGACCGTCTGGGCCTGGAGGGAACGGACCTGCTTCAGGAAGAGGTCGGGCGACGGCTCGTAGGTCGCCATGCAGATGGCGATCTCCGCCTCGCTCCGGACAGGCGAGGGCCCGGAGGCCTCCAGGCGGATCTGCCCAACCTTGCGCCAGAAGCGGGTGCCGCGCCGGAGCTGGACGCGTAGCTCGACCTCGACGGGCCTCGGCACCGGCCCTCTCAGGGGCAAGAGCCCTTCGAAACCGCTGAACAGGCTCCGGGCCCGGGGGTCCTCGGCTGCGCGGTCCTCGAAGACGTCGGGACGCTTGATCCGGAAGACGGTGACCGGCACGCGGCGGCCATCCACCACGAAGTCCAGCGCGGTGATCTCATCCTGCCGGTGGTAGATCCACCCGGAGACCCGAAGCTCGGTCCCCAGCCCGATCTCCAGCCGCTCCGGCAGCAGCCGATCCAGCGAGTAGACGAGACCTTCCTCGGAGCCGCCGAGGCCCGATACGCGGGCCAGCGTGCCACGCACGCCCTGGCGAGCAACGAGCGCGGCGCCGCGGAAGCCGAGCTCGAGCAGACGGCCCGGGACGCTGCCGGGGGGGGAGATCCGCGCCCGGGCGGCCTGGAGCCGTCGGACGACGGCTGCCGAACGCGAGCGCTGGAACTCCTCCCAGCGTTCCTCGGCGCGGCGGCGCTCCTCCTCGAGCTCCAGGAGTCGCTCCCTGGCCCGGGCGAGCTCCGCGTTCCGCACTGCCGAGCGCCTCTGCTCGGCGCTCCGCACCAGCTCGATCTGGTTGATCTGCTCGGTGGCATCGGCGAGCCCGCGCTCCGCGCGCTCGGCCCTCTGCGTGGCCATCTGCAGTCCCCCCGTCAGCTCTTCGTTCTTCCGTCTGCTCTCCTGCAGCTCGCCGCGAGACTGCTCCAGGTGCCACTTGTTCGCAACGGCTTCCTCGATGCGCTCGCGGATGGCGAGCTGCGCGGTGTCGATCAGCAGCGACGCGCGGGACAGCTCCAGCGGACTTTCGGAGCAGAGGGCCACGAGGTACATGGCCCGCTTGCGGTCATCCTCCGCGGGCTGGAGCCGCCTCGACGCGCCCTCCTCGAGCTGGTGCTCGTCGAGTCCGTCCTGCCGAGCTCCGGGGTCCAGAGGCCAGAGGTAGGAGATCGGAAAGATCCGCTGGCCGAAGAAGCGAAGGTGTGCGAACCGGTCGGAGAGGAACGCCCGGAACTCGTCAGCGGTGAACTCCCGCTCGTGGAACTCGTTCTCCTCGTGCAGCTCACCGGAGTAGGTCTCCTTGTCCGGCGTGGAGACGACGAAGAGACCGCCCGGGGCGAGGACCCTCCGGACCTCGTCGAGGAAGGGCCCCTGCGCTGCCTCTCCGAGGTGCTCGATGGTCTCGAAGGAGACGACCACGTCGAACGAGGCCGGGGGCTGGTCGGGCAGGGCCTCTGCCCGACCGACGAGGAACTCGAGGTTCTCGGCCGGATAGCGCTGGCGGGCGTGCTCCACCGCCGGTGCGCTGAGGTCAACCCCCACGACCGAGCGTGCAACTCCGGCGAGGAGGAAGCTTCCGTATCCCTCGCCCGACGCGACGTCGAGCACGCGCTTGCCCCGGCAGAGCTCGCGTGCCCAGAGGTACCGGTGCCAGTGCTCGTAGGCGTTCTCCGGCGTTCCCGTCCCGGGGTGGAACCGCTCCCCGGACTCCTCGAGGGGAGACGCCTCCGCTGCCGACGACCCGTCGTCTCGCGTCAAGGCGGCAGGCCTCTCCTGCATGGACGACGGAAGACTCTCGTCCGCATGTGCGTCTTGTTGCCCGGGGGACGGCATGTTGAGAAAACCGAACCGTGTTTCTCTGGTTCGAGGAGCCTGCACCCTACCGTGCCTACGCGCGAGTGCTCCAGCCGTTTCAGGTCCTTTCAGAACGTCATCTCGCGAGCAAGGAGACGGTCGAGGGGCTGTGCATTCCCTGCCGCGCCATCCAGCACTTCAAGGTCGCGGCGGGACCGACCTACGGCTCCCACCCGAACCTCCGGGAGGGTTTGGTGTGCCCGCGAGGTCTATCGAACCGCAACCGTCTGCTCGCGGGCGCGTGCCTCCAGCTGACCCCGAAGCGGCCCGCGATCCTGGAGCGCTTCGGCCCGCTGTACACCGTTCTCCGGGAGCGCTTCCCCGAGCTGCAGGGTTCAGAGTTCCTCGGACCCGACGTCCCGCCAGGGGAGATGCGCGAGGTCCACGGGATCCAGGTGCGGCACGAGTCACTCGAACGGCTCGGCTACCCTGACGGCTGCTTCGACCTCCTGGTCCACTCGGACGTGCTGGAGCACGTCCCCGAGCCCGCCCTCGCTCTCGCCGAGGCCTTCCGGGTCCTCGCTCCGGGTGGAACGATGCTGATGACCGTTCCGTTCTTCGCCTCTCGAGACGAGAACTTCCGTCGAGCCATTCGCCGCGAGGACGGAACGGTGCAGCACCTCGTGGAGCCCGAGATGCATGGAGATCCCCTCAACCCCCAGGGAGTGCTCGCCTATCACCACTTCGGATGGCAGCTGCTGGACGAGATCCGCAACGCGGGATTCCGGAAGGCGGAGGTGGGGCTCTGGTACGACGTCTTCTGCGGATTCGTCTCCGACAACCATCCGGACCTCACGTACGGCAACATGCTGCCGATCGTGATCCGCGCTTCGCGGTAGCACGCGGTCAGTCCGCGCGCCGGAGCCCTCGGACAGCGCGGACCTCGACACCCTCGTCGCTGCGGATGAAAAGCGTGGATCCACGACTGCCACGCCAGGAAGGGCAATTGTCGGCCGGGATGCGGACCCGGGCTCCCTCGGTTCGTGGCACCCTGGCCGCCACGCCCCTGCTCTCGATCGCTGCCGTTCGCTCCTGGTTCACCCGCTCGGGTGAGACCGCGGAGATTGCGATTGCGCCGGGGCGTGTTGCCCGAACCTCCACTTCCAGGCCGGCGAGCTCGCTCAGACGGA
>RPRB01000018.1 GCA_003818285.1 Myxococcaceae bacterium | reverse complement strand
GGATGTCAAGACCAGGTAAGGTTCTGCGCGTTGCGTCGAATTAAACCACATGCTCCACCGCTTGTGCGGGCCCCCGTCAATTCCTTTGAGTTTTAGCCTTGCGGCCGTACTTCCCAGGCGGAGAACTTAATGCGTTAGCTACGGCACCGCGGGGGTCAACACCCACGACACCTAGTTCTCATCGTTTACGGCGTGGACTACCAGGGTATCTAATCCTGTTTGCTCCCCACGCTTTCGCGTCTCAGCGTCAGTATCCGTCCAGATGGCCGCCTTCGCCACCGGTGTTCCTCCCCATATCTACGAATTTCACCTCTACTTGGGGAATTCCGCCATCCTCTCCGGTACTCAAGCTCTGCAGTTTCGGGCGCACTTCCTCGGTTGAGCCGAGGGCTTTCACACCCGACTTGCAAAGCCGCCTACACGCGCTTTACGCCCAATAATTCCGAACAACGCTTGCACCCTCTGTATTACCGCGGCTGCTGGCACAGAGTTAGCCGGTGCTTCTTCTCCCGGTACCGTCAAGCCGCTGGATATTGGCCAGCGGGTTTTCGTCCCGGTCGAAAGTGCTTTACAATCCGAAGACCTTCATCACACACGCGGCGTTGCTGCGTCAGGCTTTCGCCCATTGCGCAAAATTCCCCACTGCTGCCTCCCGTAGGAGTCTGGACCGTGTCTCAGTTCCAGTGTGGCTGATCGTCCTCTCAGACCAGCTACCCGTCGTTGCCTTGGTGGGCCGTTACCCCGCCAACGAGCTGATGGGCCGCGGGCTCATCCTGAAGTGATAGCTTGCATGCAGAGGCCACCTTTTCCTTCAGCCCCCGAGGGGGCCGTAGGCTTATCCGGTATTAGCTTGCCTTTCGGCAGGTTATCCCGGGCTTCAGGGCAGATTACCCACGTGTTACGCACCCGTGCGCCGCTCTACTAGGATTGCTCCATTCGCGCTCGACTTGCATGTGTTAGGCACGCCGCCAGCGTTCGTTCTGAGCCAGGATCAAACTCTCCAATTAAAAATTGAATTGTTTGAACTGGCGTACCTCCCGTCTCCCCGGTCTCGTCGACGCAGGCCCTCACGGGCGTGCGCTCCAGGACCGGCTCGAGCAGGAGTCGCTGTTCGGGACACGCACCGCTCCGCATCCGACCTGCCTCGCGGCAGACGGAGAAGAGAGTGTGCGCATCCAATTGAATTGACTGCGGTTTCCGCAATCGTCTTGGACTTGCTATCCGGTTTTCAAAGACCGAGCCGCCGTTCGCCGGACCTCACGGTCCGACGGCGGGCCGACCCTTGTACGGTCGGCATCGGAGGCTGTCAAGCACCCGCGCGGGGCGGGAACCCCAGCAATTTCAAGGACCTATGCAAGCATCCATGCGCTGAACTGGCCTTGGAGAGGACCCAACCCGCCGCTGATCCGGAGGTGGTTCGTCCGAGGGGCCGGGTTTCATACCGCTGCACCCCGACCCTGTCAACTTGGGTCCGTCGCCCGGACCCCGTCAAACCCGCGTGGAACGTATTCGATTGTGATCTGCCCCCCACCGCCACGTCCGCTCCCCGAGGGAGCGATCGCCCACTCACCACCTCACCCGCCCGGCTGCCCACCGTCCTCGCCCCACCGCCCGCGAGGGGGGCGCTAGATAGAGAGTTCGACGGGGCGTGTCAACTGCCGTGTTTCGGGGCCTCGAGGCCGAGCGTGGCGAGGTCCACCCTTCCCCGCCGGCACCGCTCCGCGGAGACGATGGCCTCCAGCTCGGCGTAGGCCTGCTCGACCGAGTCGTTCACCACCAGGTAGTCGTACACCTGCGCCCCCTGCTCCAGCTCGGAGCGGGCGGCGAGCATCCGCCGGCGGATCGCATCGTCGCTCTCGGTGCCCCGCTCCCGGAGCCGCCGCTCCAGCTCGGCCATGCTCGGGGGCAGCACGAACACCAGCACCGCCTCCGGGTAGCGGCGCTGGATGGACCGGCCGCCCTGCACGTCGACGTCGAAGACCGCGATGCCGCCGGTGGCGAAGACCCGGTCCACGACCGACTGGGCGCTGCCGTAGAAGTTGCCGTGCACCTCGGCCCACTCCACGAACTCGTCCCGCTCGATCATCCGCTGGAAGGTGAGGGCATCGACGAAGTGGTAGTCCACCCCTTCCCGCTCGGCGCCCCGGGGCTCCCGGGTGGTCATGCTGATGCTGAACTCCGCCTCGGGGTGCGCCTGGACGAGCCGCCCGGCGAGGGTGGTCTTCCCCGTCCCCGAGGGCGCGGAGAGCACCAGCAGCAGACCGCGGTGGAGGGATCCGGGGCTCATTCGACGTTCTGCACCTGCTCGCGGACCCGCTCCAGCTCCGCCTTGAGCTCGACGATGCGGGTGGAGATCTCGGTGGACTGGCTCTTGCTCCCGGTGGTGTTCACCTCCCGGTGCATCTCCTGGACGAGGAAGTCCATCCTCCGTCCGGCGGGCTCGTTCCCGCCGAGGTAGCCCCGGAAGGCCTGGAGGTGCGCCTGGAGCCGGGTGGCCTCCTCGGCCACGTCGGTGCGCTCGGCGAAGAGCGCCACCTCCTGGACCAGCCGCGCCTCGTCCAGCGACGCCCCCTTCAGGAGATCCGCCACCCTGTCCTGGAGCCGGGCCCGGTAAGCCTCCACGGTCCTCGGGGCCAGGGCGGCGACCTCGGCGGCGAGGGTCGCCACGCGCGCCAGGCGTGTCGAGAGGTCCGCCTCCAGCGCCCGTCCCTCGCGCTCGCGCATCGCCACCAGCGCATCGAGGGCCTCGGCCAGCGCCTGCTCCAGCCCGGCCTCCGCGACCGCCAGGTCGGTCACCGGCTCCTCCATGCGCACCACGCCCGGCTGGCCCGCGATCTGCGCCGCGCTCGGGGCATCGGCGAGCTCCGTCGCCCGGGCCACCGCACGCAGCGCCTCGCGCCAGGCGCGAGCCATGGCCGCATCGACCGTCGGAACCGCGCCGCTGAGGGTGCTCGTGCTCCGGCGGACCGCCACGTCCACCGCGCCCCGGCTGCACCGCGCCCGGACCGCCCTCAGCACCGCCGGCTCGAGGGCGGACAGCTCGCGGGGGAGCCGCACCTTCACCTCGAGGTGCTTGTGGTTCACCGCCCGGACCTCGACGGAGATCTCCTCGTCGCCGGCGCGCGACCGCCCCGTCCCGAAGCCGGTCATGCTCTTGAGCATGTATCCAGGGGTGCTAGGAGGCGCCGCACCCAGCCGTCAAGGCCCGAACGCATGCAACCCTGGCACAAACGACTGGAAGGCACCGGGAAGCGGGCCCTGGCCAAGGTGGCCGCCCTGGTCTTCCGGAGGGCGGCCCCGGCGTTGCCTGCCGGGCTCCGCCGGGTGCTGCTGGTTCGGATCGACGACCGCGTGGGCGAGGCGCTGCTCATCACCCCGCTGGCCGCTGCCCTGAAGGGGCTTCCGGCGCCGCCGGCGGTGGACGTGCTGGTGCACCGGAAGACCGCGCGCGTCCTCGAGGAGCACCCTTCGCTGGACCGCATCCTCACCCTCGACCGGCGGGGCCTCGCGCTCGGTCCGCTCGCCCCGGGGATCCGTGCGGTCCGGGAGGCCGGTCCCTGGGACATGGTGGTCGACTGCGGAAACTGGGAGGTCCCGGGCGTCACCTCGGCCCTCGTCGCCCGGCTCGTGGCCAACGAGGCCCGGGTCATCGGCCCCGCGGTGACCCCCACCGGGCCACTTCACGACTTGCCGGTGGCGGCCCGCACCGACACCCGCTCCGAGCTCGCCCAGCGCCTGCATCTGCTCTCGCCGGTGCTCGCGCCTCCGCCCCTGCTCCCCACCTTCCGCCGGCCCCGGTTCTCCGAGTCGCTGCGTCCGTTCCTCGCGCAAGTGCGTGCCTCGCCGCACGCGGTCCTCGTGCCCGGCGGCCGCCTGGGGTGGAGGCGGATCCCCACCGAGCTGTTCGCCGTGGCCGCACGCATCCTCACCGCGCTGGGGCGCACGGTCGTCGTGGCCTGGGGACCGGGTGAGGAGGAGCTCGGGCACGCCGTGGTCTCCGAGGCGGCCGGGGCACAGCTCGCCCCGCCCACCGACCTCGACGGGCTCGCCGCGCTGCTCGCCGCGGCCGGGTGCACCGTCTGCAACAACTCGGGACCGATGCACCTCTCGGTCGCGGTCGGCGCGCCCACGCTCGCGCTGTTCTTGAAGATGGATCCCGAGAGGTGGGGCTACCGCGACGCTCCCCACGCGGTGCTGGACCTCACCGGCGTGATCGAGGACCGCCCGGGCGCCGAGGAGCGGGTGGAGACCGCGGTGTGCGCGTTCGCCCGTCGCCTCTCCTCCCCCGCTCGCTGAGCCGCCCGCGGGACCCCGCGACGGGAGAGGACATCCGGGCGCTCAGAGGCTAAAGCAACAACCAGGACCACACGTAAAATATTGGAACGAGGACTCAATGGTTTAGGAAGCCTGACCCCACGCTCCGCGTCGAAGTTGTTGCTTTAGCCTCTCAGCAGCTACTTCGAGGGACGTTCCATCCGCTCCAGCAGCTCGGTGGTGCTGTGGTCCTTCGGATCCCCGGCGATGGCCACCCGGCCGCCCCAGGCGGCGAGCTCGTCGCGCTCGGGAACCGTCTCCGGCGTGTAGTCCGTCCCCTTGACCTGCAGGTGAGGCCGGAGCCGCCGGAGCACGGCCCGCACGTCGAGCTCTCCGAAGAGCAGCACGTGGTCGGTGCAGGCCAGGGCCGCCACAAGCTCCGCGCGCTCGGCCGCCGGAAGGCGCGGGCGTCCGGGCCCCTTCAGCGCCCGCACCGACGCGTCGTCGTTCACCGCCACCACCAGCACGTCGGCCAGCGCCTTCGCACCCTCGAGGTAGCGGACGTGCCCCACGTGCAGCAGGTCGAACGCCCCGTTGGCGAGAGCCACCGTCTTCCCCGCCTCGCGCGCGGCCTCCACCGACGCCGCGACGACCTCGAGCGGCTGGACCTTCCCCGCGGTGCTCACCGGCCGCCCAGCTCCGATGCGAGCTCGTCGGCCGTCACCGGCGCGGTCCCGGGCTTGAGCACCACCAGCGCTCCGGCCACGTTGGCCAGCTCGGCCGCGGCTCGCGGGGTCCCACCGGCCGCGAGCCCGAGGGTGAAGGCGGCCATCACGGTGTCGCCCGCCCCGGTGACGTCCACCGCCGCCCGGCTGCCGTGCGCGGGGAGCAGCTGCACCTCCCCACCCCGCTCGAGCAGCGCCATCCCGCGGCGGCCACGGGTCACCAGCAGCACCTGCCCGTCGAGGAGGCTCAGCGCCGCGGTGGCCGCCCGCGCCAGCGCGCGATCGTCCTCCACCGGGAGCCCGGTGAGCGCGGCGAGCTCGGGCTCGTTCGGCTTCGCCGCCCGGAATCCGGTCAGCGCTCCGAGCGCATAGCGCGAGTCCACCGACACCAGCGTCCCGCTCGAGGCGAGGTGGCGCAGCGTGGCACGCGTCGCATCGCCCACGACGCCCCCACCGTAGTCGCTCACCAGCAGCGCGTCCGCCCCGTGAGCGGCCTCCTCCACCACCTGGCGGAGCCGCGCGGAGACGCCCGCCGGCAGCGGGAGCGTGTTTCCCCGGTCGAGCCGGAGCATCTGCTGCCGGGAGGTGTTCAGCCCGCCGGCGAGGATCCGGGTCTTGGTCTCGGTGAAGGGTGCGTCCACGGCCACCAGCCGGATGCCGCGCTCGGCGAACCGCTGGCGTACCGCCTCGCCCATCTCGTCACGACCGAGCACCCCCACCGCCGTCACCTCGGCACCCAGCGCCCGCGCGTTGGCCGCGGCATTCGCCGCGCCGCCGAGCGTCACCTCCGACGACTCGTGCCGGACGACCAGCACCGGTGCCTCTCGGCTCACCCGATCGGTCTGCCCGGAGATGTAGTGGTCGGCGACCAGATCGCCGACGACGACCAGCTTGCGCGCGCGGAACGCGGAGAGCAGCCGCGACAGTTCGGACGCCACCTTGCCCCTAGCTTGTCAGGCGGAGAGCAACCGGTCGAGGTGCTCCTCGCCCTCGAGCACCTCCACCCCGAGCCGCAGCACGTGCACCGGCGCTCCCTCGTGGCACCGCACCGCGTCCTTCTCCGTCGTGACCAGCCAGGCGCCAGCCGCCGAGGCCTGCCGCTCCAGCTCGCGCAGCTCGTCTCCGCCGAACCGGTGGTGGTCGGGGAAGCCGCTGAAGCCCACCACTTCGGCGCCCAGGCCCTCCAGCGTCCTCCGGAACGAGGTGGGACGGCCGATTCCCGCGAATCCCACCACCTTCCGGCCGCGGAGCACGTCCGGGGGGGACACCTCGCCGCCCGGAGCCACCACATCGCGCGGTCCGTGGCGGGCCCGAACCCGGGGAATGCCCTCCGGCCAGGGCACCGCGACCGGCGCCTCCGCCGCCCGGACCCAGAGGAGGGTCGCCCGACCCAGCGCCCACGGCGGCTCGCGCAGCGGACCGCGCGGGAGCAGGTGTCCGTTGCCCAGCCCCACCGCCTCGTCCACCACCACCACGTCCGCGTCGCGCTGGAGCCGCCAGTGCTGGAACCCGTCGTCGAGCAGCGCCACCCCCGCCCCGCACCGGGCCGCGAGCCCGGCCAGCCGCAGCCGGTCACTCCCCACCCAGACCGTCACCGCGGGCAGGCTCCGCGCCAGCATCAGCGGCTCGTCCCCGCACCGCTCCGGCTCCGGCCAGGGCGGCCCCTCCACCCGCACGTCGGTGGTGGCGGTCCTGCCGTAGCCGCGGCTGAGGATGGCCACCGGCTTCCCCCGGGCGACGAGACGCTCGGCCACCGCCCGCACCACCGGCGTCTTCCCCGCCCCCCCCACCTGCACGTTCCCCACCGAGATGACCCGCAGCCCCGGTACCCGCTGGGCATGGAGCAAGCCCCGCGCCCGGGCCGCGGTTCGCACCTGGACGCCCGCGGCGAAGAGCGCCTCGGCCACCGCCAGGGGCGACAGCGCCAGCTCCCGGAACGTCCCCTCCGGTCGGTCCGGGTAGAAGAGCCGCTCGACCCAGCCGCTCATGCCCTCGCTCCCGCGCGCGCGTAGAGCCCGAGCAGCGCCTCCGCCACCGAGCGAACATCGGGCACCGCCACCGTTCGCCGCTCGTCGCGGAGGGCGACCCCGGCCAGGGCCTCGGGTGTCGGTGCCTCGAGGACCGCGTCCACCCAGGCGGAGAGCGCCCCCTCGTCCACGCCCACGACCCGCGCGCCCACCGCCCTGCCCTGCACCGCCGCACGGCCCGCCTCGTCGTTTCCCAGCCCGAGAACCCACAGCTCGTCGAAGACCTGCATCCAGCGCACGAGCGAGTCGCCGCTCTGGTACCCGGGGAAGCGCACCTCGAAGCCGAGGGCCTCGGCCCGCGCCCGGAGCGCAGGCCCGAGCTGACCGTCGCCGACCAGAACCAGCGTCGCCTGCGGCACGCGCGCCCTGACCCGGCGGAAGGCCTCCAGCGCCAGCTCGTGGCGGCGCGAGGGCTGGAAGGTGGAGACCATGCCGATCACCGGGGGGGTGAGGCCCAGCGAGGCCTGGAGGGTCGCACGGTCCGTGGGAGGGCGGAACGCGGGCTGGACGAGCGGCGGAAGCACCATCCACGGCCGCGCGAGCCCTGAGCCCAGCGCCGCCGTGGGGACGGTGTACGCCGCGGCCGGCAGACGGAGCGCCCGGAGCGAGCGGCCGGCATGGAACGAGCGCACCCGGATGCCCCGGTGTCTCGACAGCGCGGCCACCCAGTGGTCGTGGCTGAAGTGGGTGTGCACCACGTCCGCCTCCAGCGTCCCCAGCCGGCGTGCATCTCGCCACACTCCGGCCGCGCCGTCTCGGCTGGACATCCTCAGGCCCCGAGAATCGAGCAGTCCGAGCGCCTGGAGCCGCGGCGCCGCCGGCTCCTCCGAGCCCGTCCCCGCTCGCGTCGAGTCGATGGCCACCGACACCGCGTGCCCCAGCGCCCGCTGCGCCTCGGCCAGGAGAGCCACCGGCTCGGCCGGGCCGCTCCACACCGGGCTGGAGAGGAGGTGGAGGATCCTCACCGGAGCCGTTCCAGCTTCGTGTACAGGCGGCGCAGCGCCTCCACATCGGCCTCGAGCGTCCAGCGGGCGCGCACCTCGTCCACCGCCGCCCGGCCCACCGCAGCCGCCCGCGAGGGCTGGGCGAGCAGCGGCTCGAGGAGCTCCACCAGCGCCGGCACGTCCCCCGGTGTGTAGAGGAAGCCGGTCACCCCGTGCTCCACCAGCTCCGGGTAGTGCGGGAGCGCCGCCGCCACCACGCAGCAGCCGCTGGCCATCGCCTCGAGCAGCACGAGCGAGAAGCTCTCCTGCCGCGACGGCTGCACCAGGATGGTCAATCCCCGGTACAGCGCCGCGGTGTCGTCCCGCTCTCCCAGCTGCTCGAGCCCGGCCAGGCTCCCGGCGAAGGCCCGCCAGCGCCGCGTCACGAGCCCGGCCAGCACCGCCCGCCAGCGGGGGAACCTCGGGCCGAGGACCGCCCAGGCCGCAGCGAGGTCCTGCTGCCCCTTGGAGGGGCGGATGCGCCCCACCGCGCCCGCTCCGTGGCTGCCGCCCACGCCGAGCGCGCGCCAGGCACCGGCGCGGTCCGCCGGCGGCGCGAACTGCTGGACGTCCACGCCGTGCGGCACCACCTCCGCGCGGAGGCCCAGCTCGCGGAGCGCCCCCCGGGTGAGGACCACGCGCGCATCCGCTCGGCGCGCCAGGAAGCGCGTCCAGCCCGAGGGGCGTCCCGCGGAGTGGCGGGTGAAGACGACCTGGACCGAGGGCCGCATGGTCCGGAGCAGCAGCGCCGCCAGCAGCTCGAGGTTGCGGTGGGCGTGCACCACCAGCGGTCCGCTCCTCGCCAGCTCCAGGAGCGCCCGCCACGGCAGCCGGCGGACACCCCGCAGCGGCCCCCAGCCGATCACGTGCGCCGGCAGCCGGCGGGCGACGTCCTCCACGTGACGCGTCACCCCGGTGCGCCGTCCGTGGAAGTGGAGGAGCACCAGCGGGGTCATCCCGCCGACCCCGCTCTCCGCGGCACCGTACGGGCTCCCGCCCCGAGCAGCAGACGGGCGACGAGGTCGACGTTGCGCTGGCTCGCGCCAGACACCTGGCGAACCGACTGGGCGGCGAGGCTCCCCAGATTGGCCAGCACGTCCGGCCGGCCGAGAAGCTCCGAGAGCACCCGGTACAGCTGCTCGGCGTCCGCGACCTGGATGCCGCCCCGGCCGAGCAGCACCTGCACGCTGTCCCGGAAGTTGTCCATCCGCGGCCCGAAGAAGACCGGCCTCCCCTGCGCCGCGGGCTCGAGGATGTTCTGCCCGCCGCGGTGGGTGAAGCTCCCGCCGACGAACACCACCGTCGCCAGCCGGTAGGCCCGGGCCAGCTCGCCGATGGTGTCCAGCACCATCACCGGTGCGCCCGCCGGTCCTCCCGTGCGACGCCCCGCCTCGACACCCCGGGCCTGCGCCAGCGACTGCACGCGCGCCGCGCGGTCCACGTACCGCGGAGCGAGCACCAGCCGGAGCCCGGGATGCGCGTCGCGCAGGCGCTGCCACACCGAGAGGAGAATCTCCTCCTCGCCCTCGTGGGTGCTGCCGCCCATCAGCACCAGGGCGTCCTGGGGGAGGCCCAGCGCCGTCCGGAGCGCCTCGTCCTCCGGGGAGGGCCCGGGCACCGCGAGCCCGTCGAACTTGGTGTTCCCGGTCACCCACACCCGGTCCAGCGGCGCGCCGAGGGAGAGCGCCCGCTCGGCCTCGTCGTCCTCGCGCATCAGGAGCAGATCCAGCTCGGAAAGGGGATTGCCGAACACCGCGAAGAGCGTGCGGTATCCGCGGAGGCGGTCCGGGGAGAATCGCCCGTTGGTGAGCACCACCCGCGCCCCCGCGGCCCGGGCGGCGTGGATGAGGTTGGGCCAGATCTCCGCGTACTCGAGCACCAGGAGGTCCGGTCGCAGCGCGCGCATCGCCCGCCGGGTGGCCCCGGGGAGATCCCAGGGCGCGTAGAGCACCCCGTCGACCTGGGCAGAAAACCGCTGCTCGGCCATGGCCCGACCGGTGTCGGTCATCGTGGTGAGGAGGATGCGCGCGTCGGGGAAGCGTTCGCGGAAGCGGGCGATCATCGGCGAGAGAGCCTGGAGGTCTCCCGCGCTCGCCCCGTGGAGCCAGACCCGCGGCCAGCCTCCCTGAGGCACCGCCTCCGACCGGTAGAACCCGAAGCGTTCCAGCAGGCCTCGCCTCGTCTTCCGCGCGAGCAGCAGCACCGGCGAGAGCACGAGGAACGCGAGGGTACTGAGTAGGACGTACAGGGCCCGCCTCACGGGGGCGCCTCCACCTTCACCGGCTGGGCCAGCAGCCAGGGCCAGGACACGTCGCCGAGCCCCAGCCCCGGTGTCTCCACCCGCACCTCCACGAGCACCTGGCCCGGGGCCTCGAGGCGGACGTGGGAGGCATCCAGAGCGCGCCCCGATCCGTGAACATGAAGTCGGGTCCCGGGCGGGCGCACCGCCGGCAGCCGCACCTCGAGCACCTCGCCGACCCGGAACGTCCGCCGGTCGGCCGGGAGCACGGCGAAGCCGGCGACGGGAGCGAGGGCGTCCACCGCGCAGTAGAAGCGGCCCGCGCGGAGCTCCTGGACCAGCGCCTGCGCGGCCTCGGCCGGGGCCTCGGGAAGCGAGGCGATGCCGGTGAGGTGGATGGACATCCAGCGGAAGGCCGCGCCGTAGCTCGGCCAGCCGTGCGCATCCGGACCGCAGAAGGCGAGCTTCGGCTCCGGGCCGTCCAGGGACAGCAACCAGTCCTCCGCCGGCCGTGCCTCGGCGAGCGCGTACACCATCGCGCGCTCGGGGCTCACCAGCGCCGTCCCCAGCGCGGGAAGGAGGCGGGTGAGCGGACGCTGGCGAAGCGCTCCCCAGGCGGAGTCGCCGCTCCACACCTCCACCCCGCTCGCGATTCGCGCCTGGGCGAGGTCGGCCCAGGCCCGCTGGGGGTGGAGCGGATGGGCCACGACCGCGAGACCGCCCAGCGCGAGCACCGCCCGCACCGGCGCGGACACCTTCTCGGCGTCGGTCAGCGCCCGCCGGCTGCCCACGTCGGCCAGGTGCCCGAAGGGGGTGCTCGACTCCTCGCCCGGGACGAGGAGCACGCCCTCCTCCCGCGCCGGGGTGGGAAGCTCCCGCGGGTTGTGGTCGGTGAGCACCAGGAAGTCGAGCCCGGCCGCGCGCGCCGCCTGGGCCACGTCGGTGGGGCTGCCCCGGCCGTCACTCCGGGTGGTGTGCACGTGCCAGGCGCCCCGGAGCTCGCGGGTGGCCGCCGGGGGCGTGAGCGGGAGGGGCCGGACCGCGGCCAGCAGCGCGAACCACCCGAGGGTGAGGGCGAGCAGGAGGAGCGCCCAGCGGAGGAGGCGGATCCATCCCGGGGTCTTCTTCCGGCGCCGGATCGGCCGGAGCACCATGCTGGGGCGCCTCACCGGGTGGTCCCCGTGGCCGCGGGGGGCGGGTGCTGGAGCGTCCAGGCCTCGGCGTACCAGCCCCCGCGGAGGAGGAGCTCCTCGTGCGTCCCCTCCTCCACCACCCGCCCGGCCACCAGCACGTGGATGCGGTCCGCCCGGGCGATGGTCTGGAGCCGGTGGGCGATCACCAGGGCGGTGCGGCCGGGAAGCATGCTCTCGAGCGCCGCCTGGACCTCGCGCTCCCCCTCGGGGTCGAGGCTGCTGGTGGCCTCGTCGAGCACCAGGAGCCGGGCGTGCATGAGCACCGCCCTGGCGAGGGCGAGGCGCTGCCGCTGTCCGCCGCTCAGCCGCGCACCCCGCTCGCCGAGCGGGGTGTCCCACTGACGCGGGAGGGCCATGACGAACTCCTCGGCCCGGGCCGCCCGCAGCGCCGCGCGCAGCTCGCCCCCGGTCGCCTCCGGGCGCGCGGAGAGGAGATTTTCGCGTACCGTCCCGGAGAAGAGGAGCGGCTCCTGGGTGACCAGCGCCATCTGGGATCGGAGCGAGGCCACCGTGCACGCCTCCACGTCCGTCCCGTCCCAGAGGATGCGACCGGCATCCGGGCGGACGAAGCGGAGCAGCAGCGCCGCGACGCTGCTCTTTCCCCCTCCGCTCGGTCCCACGAGGGCGGTGACCTTCCCCATCGGAATCTCCAGCTCGAGGCGGGAGAGCGCCGGCCGATCCCCGTAGGCGAGGCTCACGGTGTCGAGGCGCACCGCGCGGGCGAGCCGTGGTGCGGGCTTGGCCCCGGGCGCGTCAGTCACCAGCGGAGGCGTCTCCAGCACCTCGAGGAGGCGCTCCGCCGCGGCCGCCCCCTGGGTGGCGAACTGCGAGGCGCGGCCCAGCTCCTTCACCGGCTGGTACAGGAGAATCAGCGCGGCGAGGAAGGAGAGCAGCCGCTCGGGCGCCACCTCCATGTTCCCCGCGGCCCACACCAGCACCGCCGCCACCGCCAGCGCCGCCAGCACCTCGGTCAGCGCCGGGACGGCCGCGCGCGCCCAGCCGGCCCGGGCGAGCGTCGCCGCGTGCGCCTCGGCCCGGGCACCGAAGCGCGCGGCCTCGGCCTGCTCCACCCCGTAGGCCTGCACGGTGCGCACCGCCGCGAGCGCCTCCCGGAGCTGGCCGGCCATCCCCCCGAGCCTCGCCTGACCTTCGCGAGTCCGCCGGAGCACCGAGCGCGTGAGCCGGGCCACCGGGACCCCGGCCAGGGGCACCACCGCCAGCGCGACCAGCGAGAGCCGCCAGTCGAGCGCCACCGCGACCCCGGCCAGGACGGCGATCTGCAGACCGTCGCGGATCCACGAGCCCACGGCGTAGATGGCGGCGGTCTCCACCGCGGTCACGTCGGCCGAGAAGCGCGATAAGAGATCTCCGCTCATCCTCGCGGCCAGCTGCACCGGTGACTGGCGCAGGAGCGCGTCCAGCAGCCCTCGCCGCAGCCAGGCCACCGTCCGCTGTCCGAACTGCCCGGTCCAGGTGAACTGGGCGGCGTAGGCAACTCCCTTGACCGCGGCCACGGCGACCAGCATCAGCGGCAGCGCGAGCAGGAGCCGCTCCCGGCCGCCGGCGTCGAACGCCGGCGCCCAGCTCGCCACCCGGCCCAGGGCCGAGGCACCCCCGGTGAGCAGAAAGCGGAGGGTCGGCCCCACCAGGAAGGCGTAGAGGCCGGTGGCCAGGGCGAGCACCGCCATCGCCATGCTGGCCAGCACGAGACGGCCGAGGTGCGGCCGCGCGTATGGCAGAAGGCGCCAGAGCGCGCGCCACCCCGAAGGGCGGGCGACGGTGTTGTCCACGGCGGTGGTCACCAGGGAACCGAGGTGTACCATCCTGCCCCCGAGCGTCCATGGCCAACGGCGAGCTGATGGTGGTGGCAGGCGAAGCCTCGGGGGATCTTCACGCGGCGGACGTCCTGACCGAGCTTCGCCGGCGCCGCCCGGAGCTCCGGGCCTTCGGGATGGGTGGCCCCCGCCTCCAGGGCGCGGGCCTGGAGCGGCTGTTCGACGCACGGGAAATTTCCGTGATGGGCATCGCGGAGGTCCTCCCGCGGCTGCCGCGCATCTGGCGGGTGTTCCGGGCCCTGGTGCGCGCCGCCCGCGAACGCCGACCCGCGGCCGCTCTCCTGGTGGACGTGCCGGACTTCAACCTGCGGCTCGCGCGGAAGCTCCGGGGCCTCGGCATCCCGGTGGTGTTCTACGTGAGCCCCACGGTGTGGGCGTGGCGGCGCGGGCGCCTCCGGCAGATCGCCCGGGACGTGGACCGGATGCTCTGCATCCTTCCCTTCGAGGAGGACTTCTACCGGACGCACGGGGTGCGCGCCCGGTACGTGGGCAACCCGGTCGTGGAGCAGGTCCCCGCACCCGGTGCGCCCGAGGCCTTCCGCCGGGCGCTCGGGCTCGAGCCCGCCCGTCCCACCCTGGCGATGCTCCCGGGGAGCCGCCCGAGCGAGCTGCACCGCCTGCTCCCCCCGATGGTGGAGAGCGCGGCCCTGCTCCAGCGCGAGCGGCCCGACCTGCAGATCGTCGTCCCGGTCGCACCGGGGCTGGACCCGGCGACGGTCCAGGCGGCGTTCGCGGCGCGGGGGCTCCACCCGACGCTGGTGGACGGCCGGACCGCGGAAGCGGTCGGCGCCTCCGACGTGGCGGTGGTGGCCTCCGGCACCGCGACCCTCGAGACCGCGCTGATGCTGCGCCCGATGGTGGTGGTGTACCGGATGTCGGCGCTGAGCTGGGCCGTGGGCAGGCTCCTGGTGAAGGTGGCCTTCGTCTCCCTGGTGAATCTCCTCAGCGGGCGGCGGCTGGTGCCCGAGCTGCTCCAGTCCCGTCTCCGCCCCGAGGCGGTGGCCGAGGAGGTGCGGCGCCTCTGGGCTCCAGGAGGCGAGCGCGAGGCGCAACTCGAGGGCCTCCGGGCGCTGCGGACCCGTCTGGGCAGCGGCCCCACGGCGTCGCGCGTGGCGGACGAAGTGCTGGAGGTCCTCGACGCGCATGCTAAGGACGCGGGGCTCCGAAGCGCCCGATGAATTCAGCCCTGGTCTGCATTCCCACCTACAACGAGCGTGACAACGTCGAGTCGATCGTCCGCGCGGTGCTCGCCGCCGATCCGCGGGTGGACGTCCTGGTGGTCGACGATGCGAGCCCCGACGGCACGGGCGAGCTCGCGGACGCGCTGGCCCGCGAATCGCCTCGGGTCCACGTCCTGCATCGGGCCGGCAAGGCCGGGCTGGGCAAGGCGTACCTGGCGGCGTTCGACTGGGCGCTCCAGCGCGACTACCGCTGGATCCTCGAAATGGACGCGGACTGGAGCCACGACCCCGGCTACCTCCCGACGCTCATCGACCGTGCCTCGACCGATGCCGATCTCGTCCTGGGGAGCCGCTGGGTGAAGGGAGGCGGGACGCGGAACTGGGGCGTCGGCCGGCGCTTCATCAGCCGCGGGGGCTCGTTCTACGCCCGCACCATTCTCGGCCTCGGGATTCGCGACCTCACCGGCGGCTTCAAGTGCTTCCGCGCCGAGGTGCTCCGGGCCATCGACCTGCCCACGGTCAGCAGCACCGGTTACGGCTTCCAGATCGAGCTCACCTACCGGGCCATCAAGAAGGGGTTCCGGGTGGTGGAGGTTCCCATCGTCTTCGAGGACCGGCGGGTGGGACAGTCCAAGATGTCGCGGGCCATCGTCCTCGAGGCGCTCGCGATGGTGTGGAAGATCCGGTGAGCGACGCGGTCTCCTCGGCGCTGGTGGCGCTCTCGGCGATCTTCTTCGTCGTCGATCCCATCGGCGTGGTCCCGATCTTCGTCGCCATGACCCAGGGCGACTCGCCGGAGCAGCTCCGGGACACGGCCCGCCGCGCCTGCCTCGTGGCCGCCGGGCTGCTAGTGTTCTTCGCCCTCTGCGGGACCTTCCTCTTCAAGGTGGTGGGCGTGAGCCTCAGCGCCTTCCGCGTGGCCGGCGGCATCGTCCTGCTCATCACCGCGCTGGACATGCTCCGGGCCCGTCAGCCCGAGACCCGCACCTCGCCCGAGGAGGCGCAGGAGGCCACGGGCAAGGAGGACGTGGCCATCGTCCCGCTGGCCCTCCCGCTGCTCGCCGGGCCGGGGGCGATCGCGACGGTGATGGTGCTCATGTCGCGGGCCAGCGGCGTCGTCTCCGTGGTGGCGGTCCTGGTGAGCATCGTGGTGACCATGGCCGGCAGCTACTTCCTGCTGCGGGGCGCCTCGCTGGTGCAGCGGGTGCTCGGGCAGTCCGGGGTGGCCATCTTCCAGCGCGTGATGGGACTGCTGCTCGCCGCCATCGCGGTGCAGTTCATCGCCGAGGGCGGGCGCGACCTGGTGGGATTGCCCTCGACCTCCGGTTGAAGCGCTACCGGGTCGCGGTGGTGCCGAGCTTCTGGACCAGCGTGTTGGCCTCGCGCTTGTGAGAGGCGATCTCCTTCCGCACCTTGTCCAGCAGCTTCTCCAGGCTCTTGTTGGTGGTCTGCTGCTCGAAGGTCCGCACCTTGTTCAGGTCGTTGGCGTGGTCCTCGGCCATGGCCAGCATGTATGCCCTGTCGAACTCCGCGCCGCTGAGGCTCTCCAGCCGCTGCTTGGTCTGCTGCATCTTCTGCATCTCTGCCTGATGCGCTTCGTTCTGCGGCGGGGCGACGATGGTCACCTTGTTCTTCCTGGCCCAGCTCTGCGCTTCCTCGTCCATCTCGGTGTGCGCCTTCACCATGCGCTTGCCGAACTTCTTCACCTCTTTGTCCTCGGCCTTCTGCTCGGCCATCTTCCCCATCTCGATCTCGGCCTGGTTGGCCATGTGGAGCTCGGCGAGGATCATCTCCGGCGCGGGGGTGGTGCCCAGGGCGCTGGACGCGGGCGGGGTCATGGCCTGCCCCCCGACCTTGCTGGAGTCGGTCTGGCGTTCGGTGCCGCTCGGGCCCGGTGGGGTGGTCGTGCTCCCGGCGCTCTCCGGGCGGGGAGTGGTCGACGGCGTGGGGCCGGGCGAGGTGCCGGTGGTCTGCTGCGCGAGTACCGCCCCGGCGAGAAGCAGCGCTGCGGCGAGCAATGAACGGTGTGCGCACATGGCGAGGCTCCCTCGAGCGAGTGACGAGACATCGGGAGGGTGTGTCCTCGTCCGCCCGGAGGAGCCGGGAGCGGCAGGCCGAACGCCGCCCACTCAACGAGGTGCGAGACCGCCCTGGGCCTTCCGATCGGGGGAAGCGCCCGGGATTGAACGGACGTTGCCGGCGGAGCTGGGGGACCGTTCTCCAAAAAAATCATGTGCGTTCTGCACGGTGACGCACGCATATATTTTTTCTGGGGAACGGCACCCCCCAGCGACTCGGAGGCGTGCGACGCGTTCGCGCCCGAGCGCCCGGGGGCACGCAGGCCGGTCGCCACCGCTCATCGGACCGGCCCTCGGCCGTCCCGGCTCCCATCGGGGCCTTCCCATGGACGGCAGGGGCGTGGTCCCGGAGCGAACGACCGGTGAGGGCGCTCTCGCTGTCCGGTGCGTTCGAGCCCGGTCCTCACCGGCGCTCCGGGCCGGTCCCCGACCGTGCGACCAGCGTGATGCCGGCCTCGTTCGCCAGCGCGACCAGCCGGTCTCCCTCGAGCAGCAGCGTCTTCCCCGCCTCGACTGCCAGGACGCGGGCGCCCACCGACCGCAGCACCTCCAGCGTCGCCGGGCCCACCGCCGGCAGGTCGAACCGCTCGTCCTGCCCGGGCTTGCTCCGCTTCACCACCACCACTCCGGGTCCACCGAGCCCGGCGCCGCGGCGGATGCAGGCGTCCGTCCCCTCCACCGCCTCGAGCGCCAGCACGTGGCCGTTCTTCACCACCACCGTCTGGCCGACGTCGGCCCGGCCGAGCAGCGTCGCCACCTCCTCCCCCAGCGCCACGTCGCGCTCCTGCGCCGGCTCGAGCGGCGGGCCGGCCAGGTGGCCCTCCGGGGCGAGGATCTCCCGGAGCAGCTCGGTGGGGGCCACGATGCGGATGCCGGCGGACTCGAACTCGTCCGCCGCCGCGCGGAGGAGCGCGTCGTCCCGGAAGCTCCGCACCCGCGCGGCGATCCGGAACAGCCCCAGGTCCGGTCGCATCTGCTGCACCGCGCGCATCCGCGAGAAGCCGCCGGCGAGCACCGCCTCGGTGATGCCCTGGTCCCGGAGCAGCCGCTCGATGCGAGCCACCTGCCCCACCTTCACCCAGTCGAGCCGGTCCACCTCCGAGGCGAGCTCGGGGTCGGTCTCGCCCAGGTGGCCCACCGCGACCACGCTCAGGCCCCTCCCCCGCGCCGCCCGGGCGAAGAGCCGGGGCAGCGCGCCGTTTCCGGCGATGAGGCCGATGCGTCCGGCCACGGTCCTAGTGCTCCGCCCGGGGTGTGCTGATCGCTGCGGCGGCCGATCCTCTCGCTGCGACGCGCAGCCTCGTCGCTACGCTGCTCGACGTGCCGCGAGGCACGCCTCCGCTGCTCGCTCCTCGGGTGCGCCGTCTCGCTTCGGTCTCGGCCACCTCGCCGTGCTCCCCACACCCCGGGCGGAACACTAGCGCGTCAGGCCGCGCTGGGTGGTGGTGATGAACGAGAGCAGGACCTGGATCTCGCTCTGGTCCCCCAGCTCGGTCCGGAGCCGCTCCACGGCCTCCTCCAGCGGCAGCTTGCTCCGGAAGAGGATGCGGTAGGCCTCCTTCACCCGGGCGATCTGCTCCTCGCTGAACCCGTGCCGGGCCAGGCCGATGCTGTTGACCCCCACCAGCTCGGCCCGGTCCCCCTGGGCGGTGCAGAACGGCGGCACGTCCATCACCACCATCGCCCCGCCGGCCACGAAGGCATGCCGGCCGATGCGGGTGTGCTGGTGCACCGCGGCCAGCCCGCCGAGGATGACGTGGTCCCCCACCTCCACGTGGCCGCCCAGGGTGGCGGCGTTGGCGAAGACGCACCCGTTCCCCACCTGGCAGTCGTGGGCCACGTGGGCGTAGGCCATGAAGAGGTTCCGGTCGCCGATGCGGGTGACGCCGCCGCCGCCGGTGGTTCCCTTGTGGAGCGTGGTGAACTCGCGGATCCGGTTCTCGTTCCCGATCTCCAGCGCGCTGTCCTCGCCCGCGTACTTGAGGTCCTGCGGCTGGGCGCCCACCGAGGCGAACTGGAACACCCGGTTGCGCTCACCGAGCCGGGTGCGCCCCTCGATGACCGCGTGCGGGCCGACGGTCGTCCCGGCGCCGATCGTGACCTGAGGCCCGATGACCGCGTACGGCCCCACCTCCACGGTGGGGTGCAGCCTGGCTCCGGGGGCGACGACCGCCGTGGGGTGGACGCTCATCGGTCCTTGTCCACCACCGTGGCCAGGAACTCGCCCTCGGCCACCACCTCCCCGTCCACCTTCGCGACCCCCCGGGTCTTCATGATCGACCCCTTGAACCGGACCACCTCCACCTCCAGCTCCAGCCGGTCCCCGGGGACGGTGGGCTTCCGGAACTTCGCCCCGTCGATGGCCATGAGGTAGGTGACCTTCTGCGAGGGGTCGAACCCGGTCGAGCGGTAGGCGAGGATCGCGCTCGCCTGGGCCAGCGCCTCGAGCACCAGCACTCCGGGCATCACCGGATGACCGGGGAAGTGGCCCTCGAAGAACGGCTCGTTCACCGAGACGTTCTTGTAGGCCCGGAGCGCCTTGCCGGGCTCGATCGACACCACCCGGTCCACCAGGAGGAACGGGTAGCGGTGGGGCAGCAGCTTCTGGATCTCCTGAACGTCCATCATGACTCAGGGCTCGTCCTTCCTCGATTCGAGCGCGGCGACCCTCGCGCGCAGCTCTCGCACCTCGCGGAGCAGCTCGGGCAGCTGCTTCAGCGCCGCGGACTGGCGCAGCCAGAGCGCGTGCTCCACCGCCGGGGCACCGGAGACGGTGGCCCCGGGCGGCACGTCGTGTGGAACGCCCGACCCGGCGGCCACGCGGGCCCCGTCGCCGACGGAGACGTGGCCCACGATGCCCACCTGTCCGGCGAGCACCACGCCGGCGCCGACCTCGGTCGACCCGGAGATGCCCACCTGCGCGCAGACGATGGAGAGCGGGCCCACCCGGACGTTGTGGGCGATCTGCACCAGGTTGTCGATCTTCGTCCCCCGGCCGATGAACGTCTCTCCGGTGGTCGCCCGGTCGATGCAGCTGCCGGCGCCGACCTCCACGTCGTCCTCGATGCGCACGGTGCCGACCTGGGGGACCTTCACGTGCGCGGGGACGGCCGGGTCGAAGGCGAAGCCGAAGCCGTCCGAGCCCACCACGACGCCCGGCTGGAGCACCACCCGGTCACCGAGCACGCAGCGCTCCCGCACCACCGCACCCGCCTGCAGCACGCAGTCCTCCCCCAGCCGCGAGCCCTCGCCCAGGTAGGCCCCGGGCCAGAGCACCGAACGGGCCCCCACCACCGCGCCGGCCTCCACCACCGCCAGCGCCATCACCGTCGCGGACGGGTCCATCCGCGCCGACGGGTGCACCTCGGCGCGGGAATGGACCCCCGGCGCGGGGCGCGGACCGGGGTGAAAGAGCGAGAGCAGTCGGGCGAAGGCCAGGTGCGGCGAGGGCACCCGGACCCAGGCCACGTCGGTGCGGGTCACCGGCTCGCCGGGCGGGAGCAGCACCGCCGCAGCGCGGGTGGTGCCGAGCTGCTTCCGGTACCGGGGATTCCCGTAGAACGACAGCTCGCCCGGGCCGGCCTCCTCGAGCGAGGCCAGCCCCCGGATCCGGAGGTTCCCGTCTCCCTCGACGGTACCGCTCACCTGCGCGGCGAGCTCTGCGAGGGAGCGTTCCATCCGCTCCGGTGAAGGCTACTTCTTCTTGGCCGGCGTCGCGGCCGGCGCCGTCGAGCTGGTCTTCACCTTGTTCTGCTCATTGTAGGTGCGGACCAGCTGCGGGGTGAGGTCCAGCGAGTCCGGCGCGTAGGCGATGCCACCGGCGTCGAACACCATCGTGAACCCCTCCTTCTGGGCGATGGCGTTGATGATGTTCCGCATCTTGCCGACGATGGGCTGGAACTCCTCGTTCTCCTTCTGCGCCAGCTCGGTCCGACCCTTCTCGAAGTTCTGCTGGAGGTCGATGAAGCGCTTCTGGAGACCCTCGGCCTTCTCGTTCCGGGCCTGCTCGGTCATCGTCGAGGCCTGCTTGTCGAAGGTTTCCTTGTCCTTCTTCAGCGCGTCCTGGGCCTTGTCCAGATCCTTCTGCTTTTGCTCCTTGAGCCCCTCGAGGCGGGTCCGGGCAGCCTTGGCCTCGTCGAGCTCGGCGAGGGCCTTCTGGAAATTGACGTAGCCGATCTTCGCCGCCTGCGCGTGCGCAGTGGCGGAGAGGCTCAGCGGAATCAGGGCGGCGAGGGCCACCAACAGGCGACGGGACGACATCACGTGTTTACTCCTCGGGGAAACTCCGGAATTCCACGCTCGACCACCGCTGACCGGAGTGAAACGGAAGCCCCCCGGCGGGTGCTCCCGATGGGGTCGAAAAAGTCCGCGGACACTAGGAGCAACGCCTCGAATCCGTCAAGCAGATGCCACTCAGAGTGCCTTCACCTCGCTCACCAGGCGGGTCAGGGAGGACTTGGCGTCCCCGAAGAGCATCGAGGTGTTGGGGGCGTAGAAGAGGTGGTTCTCGATGCCGGCGAAGCCGGGGTTCATGCTCCGTTTGAGCACGATCACCCCCTTGGCCCGGTCCACGTCGAGGATCGGCATCCCGTAGATGGGGCTCGAGGGGTCACTGCGGGCGGCAGGGTTCACCACGTCGTTGGCCCCGATGACCAGCGCCACGTCCGCCTGGGGAAATTCGGAGTTGATGTCCTCCATGTCGTACAGCCGGTCGTAGGGGACGTTGGCCTCGGCGAGGAGCACGTTCATGTGCCCCGGCATCCGGCCGGCGACGGGATGGATGGCGTACTTCACCGTCACCCCTCGCTTCTCCAGCAGTTCGGCCAGCTCGCGGACCACGTGCTGCGCCTGGGCCACCGCCATGCCGTACCCCGGGACGACGATGACCGCCCCGGCGTAGGCCATCCGCATGGCCGCGTCCTCGGCCGAGACGCTGCTCACGGTGAGGTCCTTGCCCGCACCGCCCGCGGCGAGCGCCGGCGCCGGCGCTCCGAAGGCACCGAAGATCACGTTCCCGAAGCTCCGGTTCATCGCCTTGGACATGAGGACCGAGAGCAGGAAGCCCGAGGCGCCGTCCAGGGCGCCGCAGATGATGAGGACGTTGTTCTGGATGACGAAGCCCGTCGCGCTGGAGGCCAGGCCGGCGTACGAGTTGAGCAGCGACACCACCACCGGCATGTCCGCGCCGCCGATGGGCAGCACCATGAACACCCCGAGCAGGAGCGCCAGGCCGATCATCCCGTAGAACACCATCGGGGTCCCGGGCCGGAAGATCAGGTAGACGAACATGGCGATCGCCACCCCGAAGAGGGTGATGTTCACCGCGTTCTGGCCCCGGTAGGTCACCGGGGTGCCGGTGATGAACTCCTGGAGCTTCCCGAAGGCCATGAAGCTGCCGGTCACGGTGAGCGCGCCGAAGAGCACCTCGAACCCCAGGGCGGCCATCGTCCCCCGGGGCATCCCGGCGCCGTAGATCCGGTACTCGGCCACCCCCACCAGGGTCGCCGCCAGCGCGCCGAACATGTGGCTGATCGCGATCCGCTGGGGCATGGCGGTCATGGGGACGAACATGCCCAGCGGGTAGCCGATGACCGTCCCGAGGATGAGCGCCACGGCGATGAGGTCGAAGCGGAGGATCTCGTGGTGGAAGAGCGTGCCGACGATGGCCAGCACCATCCCCAGCGCCGCCTGCTGCATGCCCAGGCGCGCCTTGTCCGGATGGGACAGGCTCTTGAGGCCGAGGATGAACAGGACCGAGGCGGCCAGGTAGATGGCCTGGATGACCAGGTCGCGGACGCTCATCGCCCCGCCCCTCCGGTCTTCTTCTCCAGCGCCCCGCCGGGCGCGGGCTTCGCGTCGCGGCGGAACATCTTCAGCATCCGGTCGGTGATGAGGAAGCCGCCCACCACGTTGATGGTGGCCGCGGTCACGGCGATGAACCCCAGCCAGTTGGAGATCGAGTCCCGGTTGGCGCCGGCGAGCACCAGCGAGCCGACCAGGCTGATGCCGGAAATGGCGTTGGTCGCCGACATGAGCGGGGTGTGCAGCAGCGGCGGGACCCGGGTGATGACCTGGTAGCCGACGAACGCGGCGAGGACGAACACGTACAGCTCGATGATGCTGATCACCGTTCCCCTCCCGGCACCTGCCCGTTCAGCGTGATGAGCATCGGCTTGGTGATCTCGTCCTCGGGGTCGATCCTCAGCGCCCCCTCCTTGGTGGAGAGGTGCTGTACCAGGGTGAGCACGTTCCGGGCGAACATCTGGCTGGCGTGCAGCGGCACGGTGGCCGCGAGCTGCACGGGCCCGAGGACCACCACCCCGCCGATCACCACCCGCTCACCGGCCTTGCTCCCCTCGACGTTGCCACCGGTCTCCGCCGCCAGATCCACCACCACCGAGCCCGGGCGGAGGGTCGCGAGCGCCTTTCCATCCACCAGCACCGGCGCGCGACGGCCCGGGACCTGCGCGGTGGAGATCAGGAGATCGTGCTGGGGGATCGCCGCGGCCAGCGCCTCGCGGGTGGCGGCCTGCTCCTCGGCGGTCAGCGTCCGGGCGTAACCCCCCTCCCCCTCGTAGTCGGCGGAGACCTCCGGGCCGACGAAGGTGGCGCCGAGGCTCAGGACCTGCTCCCGCGCCGCGGGACGTACGTCGAAGCCGGCCACCACCGCCCCGAGCCGCCGCGCGGTGGCGATGGCCTGGAGCCCCGCCACACCCGCTCCCAGCACCAGCACCTTCGCCGGGGCCAGCGTGCCGGCGGCGGTGGTGAGCATGGGAAGGAGCTTGCCCAGCTCGGCGGCCCCGATCAGCACCGCCTTGTACCCGGCGACGGTGGCCTGGGAGCTGAGCACGTCCATGGACTGGGCGCGGGTGATGCGCGGCACCCGCTCCAGTCCGAGGAAGGTGAGCCGTCGCGCCGCCAGTGCGGGGAGGAGGGGCTCGGTCGGCTCCACCCCCAGCATCGAGACCAGCGTCGTCCCTTCCGGGGCCTCGCCGATCTCCTCGGCGGTGGGCCGGCGAACGTGCGCCCAGAGCTCGGCGCCGGTGAGCACCTCGGCCCTCGACTCGAGCACCCGGGCGCCCGCCTTCTCGTAGTCCGCATCCGTAAAGCCGGCGGCGAGCCCCGCGCCGCGCTCCACCGAGACTTGATGCCCCGACTTGATGAGCCGCTGTACCACCTCGGGAACCAGCGCCACCCTGGCCTCGCCCGGCGCGGTCTCCCGCAGAACCGCGATGCGCATCCGCTACCCCCGCCTAGAAGGAGTTGCCGATCGTGAACTCAAAGAGGATGGGATCGTCGATCGGCCGCTTGGTGAGAGGAATGCCCCACTCGAATCGTAGCGGACCGACCGGAGAGAACCAGCGAATCCCGAACCCCGTGGACCAGAACAGTCCCAGCGGAAGCGAGTGCTGGTTGTCCTCGAAGAAGCGTGCGTCCACCGCGAAGGCGTTCCCGGCGTCGACGAAGACCACGCCCTTCACCCCCACCTTGGGGACGATGGGGAACTCGAGCTCGAGGTTGAGGACGAACTGCTTGTTGCCGCCAACCACGAAGACCGTCACCGGGCAGTCGGGCCGGTTGCAGACCGGCACCAGGATGGTCGGAGAGATCGAGCTCAGCGTGTAGCCACGGATGGTGTTGATGCCGCCCAGGTAATAGAGCTCGGACACCGGCAGCCGGCGGTTGGGATCGAGGTTCGCGATGTAGCCGAGGGTGAGGTTGGTCTTGAACACCGCCCCCAGCGGCAGAGGGAAGTAGAAGCGCGAGAAGAGCGTATACCGCGCGTAGTTCAGGGAACCCCCCAGGAAGTCGGGAGCGAACTCCGCCGAGGCGAACTGGTAGAAGCCCCTGGTCGGGAAGAGCCGGTTGTCGCGCTTGTCCCAGGCCAGGCTGAAGCGCACCGCGGAGGTGACTTGGGTCCCGGTGCGGAAGCGGCCGAAGAGCGGCGTGGTGTTGGTGTTGATGACCCCGGCGTTCGGACCTGTGCCGGTCCCGCCTGGAGACGCCTCCACCCACTCCCGGGTGTACCCCACGCTGCCGATGAGGTCGTCCCAGATGTGGTAGCCGAGCCCCACCGAGCCGCCGAGGGCCTGGCGGGTGAAGTCGAACTGGTCCACCTGGGTCCGGTAGATGTCGAAGGAGAAGATCCAGTCGGTGTCGAGGAAGTACGGGTCGTAGAACGACAGCTGGATCAGCTGCCGCAGGCTCGAGAGCTGGGCCGACAGGGAGACCGTCTGTCCCCACCCGAGGAAGTTGTTCTGGGTGACCTGCGCGGTGAAGATGAAGCTCTCCACCGAGCTGAAGCCGAAGCCCACCTGGAAGCTGCCGGTGCTCTTCTCCTTCACCTCGACGTTCACCACCACGTGGCTGTCGTCGCGGCCCGGCTTGTAGGTGATCTCCACCGTCTCGAAGAAGCCGAGGGCGGTGACCCGCTCCTTGCTCCGGCGCAGCCCGCTGCCGCTGAACAGCTCCCCCTCGTAGATGCGCAGCTCGCGGCGGATCACCTTGTCCCGGGTCTTGGTGTTCCCGGTGATCTCGATGCGGTCGATGGTCTGGAGCTTCCCCTTCTCCACCCGGAAGTCGAGGGCGACGGTCCTCTCCTTGGGATCGACCGTCGTCTCGGGGTTGAAGTTGGCGTAGGCGTAGCCCTGGTCCTGGTAGATGTCCGCCAGCGACTGGTCGTCCTTGAGAACCTTGGCCCGGCTGAAGTAATCGCCCCGGCGCGACTCGAGCACCGCGAACAGCCGCTCCTTGGGGACGATCAGGTCTCCGGAGAAGTCGATGCTGGAGATGCGGTACTGCTCGCCCTCGGTGATCTTCACCGTGATGTAGATGAGCCGCTTGTCGGGCGAGAGCGCGACGGTTGGCTTCTCCACCTTCACGTTCAGGAAGCCACGGTCGTAGTAGGCGGCCTCGATGATGGCCAGGTCGCGCTGGAAGGCCTCCTCGCGGAAGGTTCCCTCACCGGTGAGGAACCCGAAGAAGTTCCCCTCCCGGGTGATCATCAGCGCCTTGAGGTCGTCGCCCGAGACCTTCTCCGCGCCGATGAGGTTCACCTGTTTCACCATCACCTTGGCGTGCTCGTTGATGACGAACACCACGTCGGCCTGGTTGGTACCCTGGACGGGGACGACCCGGAAGGTGACCTCGGCGAGGAAGAAGCCCTTCTCGACGTACTTCTCCTGGATCTTCTTGACGTTCCGCCTCACCGCGTCCAGGTCGAGGATCTGGTACGGCTTGAGGTCGATGACGTCCTTGAAGTCGTCCTTGTTCAGCTCCTCGTTCCCCTGGAGCCGCCACTCGCGGATCGACGGGCGCTCCGCCACCCGCACCACCAGGGCGATTCCGCCGGTCGAGAGCCGCTGGGTGAGGAGCTGGATGTCCTGGAAGTAGCCCAGGCTCCAGAGCGACTGGATGTCGGCGCCGGTCAGCGCGGGGTCGAAGGGCTGCCCCAGCTTGTTCTTCAGCGCGCGCTTGATGACCTCCGGCTCGACGCGCCGGTTGCCCTCGATCCGCACCTCGGCGATGACGTCCGAGCCGCTCGCGACCGGGATGTCGACCTGGATGCTCGACCCGGGCGTCCCTCCGTCGGGCGCACCGGTGGCCTCCGCGGCGGTCCCTCCGTCGGGCGCGGCGGTGGCGGCGGGCGCGCCTCCGTCCACCCCCTGTCCACGCGAGGCACCGGGAAGGACGAGCACGAGCAGGGCGGCGGCCAGGAGCCAGGTGGCGGTCGTCTTGCGCGCGGAAACGTTCAACCTCGTCGGGAAGCGGCGGCCGGTGGAAGGGCGCGCACTGTAGGGGAGGGAGGAGGACAGGGACAATGGTGAAAAGCTCTACGCCGGCTCGACCTTGCCCCCTGCGAGCCGCAACCTCCGCGGCATCGAACGGGCCAGCGCCTCGTTGTGGGTCACCACCACGGCCGTGATGCCCAGATCCCGGTTCACCTCGCGCAAGACTTGGTGGATGCCCTCCCCCGTCACCGGATCGAGGTTGCCGGTGGGCTCGTCGGCCAGGAGCAGCAACGGCTGGAGCACCAGCGCGCGCGCCAGCGCCACCCGCTGGGCCTCGCCGCCCGACAGCTCGCCCGGACGATGATCCACCCGCGCGGCCAGCCCCACCCGCTCCAGCAGCACTCGAGCCCGTCGCAGGGCGGCGGTGCGCTCCATCCGCTGCACCAGCGCCGGAATGGCCACGTTCTCCAGCGCGGTGAACTCCGGGAGGAGGTAGTGGCTCTGGAACACGAAGCCGACGGTGCGGTTCCGGAAGCGCGCCAGGTCTGCGTCGGGCAGCGCGAGCACGTCCATCCCGTCCACCAGCATCGTTCCGGCCACCGGGGCGTCGAGCGTGCCCAGCACGTGGAGGAAGGTGCTCTTTCCCGAGCCCGACGCCCCCACCAGGCTGACCAGCTCGCCACGCTCGATGTCCAGCGACAGCGCGCGCAGCACGTCGATGCGCTTGCCGTGCAGCCAGTAGCTCTTCGACAGCTCGCGGATCTCGATGAAGGCCATCCCGAGGAGCCCTACTCTCCCTTGAGCCCTTCCACCGGCTCGACGCGCGAGGCCCGCAGCGCGGGGTAGATGGAGGCGAGGTACGTCACCAGGATGGCGATGAGCACGGTGAGCGCGGTCTGCAGCGGCTCCACCTTCACCGGCAGCGACGGGATGTAATAGACCTCCGGGTCGAGCCGGAGCCCCACCCTCTCGATGAAGAGGCACCAGGCCAGCCCGGAGACCAGGCCCAGCACGCCCCCGGCGATCCCGATCTGCAGCCCCTCGGCGAGGAAGATCTTCACGATTCCGCCCTGGGGAACGCCCAGCGCCTTGAGGACGGAGATCTCCTTGCGCTTCTCCAGCACCAGCATGGTGACCGTGGCCACGATGAGCCCCGCGGCGACCACCACGATGATCGAGAGGATGATCCCCATCACCAGCTTCTCCAGGCGCAGCGCGGAGAAGAGGTTGCGGTTCATCTCCCCCCAGTCCTTGGTCCGGTAGGGGTACCCCTCCAGGGCGTTGAGCACGCTCGAGGCGATGCGCCGGGCGTCGTCCACGTCCTTGACCTTGAGCTCGACACCCGTGGCCCCGGGGATGCCGAAGAAGGACTCGGCGGCCTTCAGGCCGACGTAGACGAACTTCGAGTCGTACTCGAACATTCCCGTGTAGAAGATGCCCGCCACGCGGAAGGCCTTCGACTTGGGGATCGGGCCCGACGGGCCCATGCCGCCCCCGAGCGGGGAGACCACCGTGACCGGGTCTCCCACCAGCACGCGAAGGCTCGAGGCCAGCTCACGCCCGAGCAGGATGCCGGGGAGCGGTGGACCCGCCGGGGCGTCCTTCGGCATCTGGATGACGTCGTCGTCCTTCTTGGGCCGGTCCACCCGGAAGCGGGTACGGACCGGGATGTCCTCGGGCCGGGCGAGCCAGCGGATGTCGCCGCCGGGGAGGATGTTCCGGGGGAGGTCGGTCACCTCGCCGGTCGTCTCCGGGTCCACCCCCTTGATGATCGCCCCGTCGACCTGGGCCTCGCTGGCCACCATCACCTGGCCGAGCAGGAACGGGGTCTTGCCGATGACCCCGGGGACCTGGGCGGCCTTCTTCATCACCTCGGGGTACTCGGGCATCCCCGCCTGGGGATCTCCGTACTTGAGCACCACCACGTGGGCGTTGGTCCCGAGGATCTTCTTCTGCAGATCGACCTCGAACCCGCTCATCACGCTGAGCACGATGATCAGTGCCATCACCCCCACGCCCACCCCGCCCACGCTGAGCGCGGTCATCATCATCGTGGGGGACTGGCTCCGCTCCTGCGCCTCGTGCAGCGCCTTGGCCGCGGCGACCGGATCGCGCCGGCCGAGCTCGCGAATCCGGGTGCGCTCCACCACCGCGTCCGCGGCGCGGAGGATGCCGAGGATGATCAGCGGGGGGATGATGCCCAGCAGGAGCACCACCAGGCCGCCGAGCAACAGCCGCGGGCGGAACACGTGCACGTGCCGCCGGGCGACGAACAGCTCGAACCCGGTGCGCAGATCGAAGCGGCCCGAGGCGGTGGCCACGAAGCCGGTGAGGATGCCGAAGGTGAGACCCAGCACCAGCAGGCTGAAGACCAGCCAGTACCCGAGCTCGGGCCGGCCGAGCAGGTTGGCCAGGTAGATGATCTCCCGGAGCCGTGGCCCGAGCGTCGCGTCGAGCGCGGGGATGGTGGGGAGGACCGACAGGAGCGCCGGGAGCGGGACGCCGAGGTAGAGGACGGCGATGGTCGCCTCGGGCGCCGACAGCTTCCGCGAGCGCGACGCCCCCACGAAGCCGCCCAGGAACGCCACTCCCGCAGCGAGGGTGAGCGCCACCCCGAAGGCCGCCGGCGGACCCCACCCCACCCCGCGCGAGGCGGAGGCGAGCGCGGTCTGCACCAGCACCAGCACCAGCTCGGCCCCGAGGATGCCCAGGCCGTACGCGGCCAGGGTGCTCAGGTGAAAGTCGCTCCATCCGGCGAGCGGCGGGGCGTGGGCGGCTCCCGAGGGCTCGGCCGCCACCGGCTCCGGCTCGGCGCGGCGGTAGCTCCCCAGCGCCACCAGGGCCCAGCCCACGAGCCAGGCCGCCGCCGCGGGCCCCAGGAGCCAGAGCGCCGGGGACGGGACCGCCGCCCGTCGGGCCTCCATCACCCCCGTCACCGCCCCCACCAGCGGGCCCCACCCGAAGGCGCCGAGGCCGAGCCGGGCCAGCACCGGACCCCAGGCGCCGGTCCGGCTCAGCTCCACCGCGGCGAGCACCACGCCGGTGAGGACCAGCGCCCCGCCCAGCCCCCGGAGCGCCCACCGGGCGTGGGGACGAGCGGGAGCGACGACGCCGAGCGCGAGTGGCTCGTCCATCAGCGTTTCTCGGGCTTGAGCAGCGGAAAGAGGATGACGTCCCGGATGGAGGGGGCGTCGGTGAGGAGCATTGCCAGCCGGTCCACGCCCAGCCCCTCGCCGCCGGTGGGGGGCATGCCGTGCTCGAGGGCCCGGATGTAGTCCTCGTCGTAGTCCATCGTCTCGACGGCCCCTCTCCGCTTGGCCTCCACCTGCGCCTCGAATCGCCCCTTCTGGTCCAGCGGGTCGTTCAGCTCGCTGAACCCGTTGGCGATCTCCCGACCGACGATGAACAGCTCGAACCGGTCGGCGATTTCAGGGCGCTGGTCGTTCCGCCGGGCCAGGGGGCTGATCTCGGTGGGGAACTCGGTGACGAAGGTGGGCTGGACCAGGCGGGGCTCCACCCCGTGCTCGAAGAGGACCGCCAGCATCGCCCCCGGGCCGAGCGCGTCCAGGTGCCGGCGCTCGCTCTCGGGGAGCTTCGGGCCGATCTCCGCCCGGAGCCGGTCGGCGTCCTTCAGGTCGGCCTCGGTCAGGGAGGGGAAGGCCTGGCGGACCGCCTGGGCCATGGGGAGCCGCGGCCAGGGCGGCGCGAAGTCGATGACCTGTCCCTGGTAGGAGATCTTCAGGGAGCCGGTGACCCGCTCGGCCGCCCCGGAGATCATCTCCTCGGTCTCGGCCATCATGTCCTCGTAGGTGGCGTAGGCCCGGTACCACTCGAGCATCGTGAACTCGGGATTGTGCCGCGTGCTGATGCCCTCGTTCCGGAAGTTCCGGTTGATCTCGTAGACCCGCTCGATGCCGCCCACCACCAGCCGCTTGAGGTACAGCTCGGGCGCGATGCGGAGGAAGAGCGAGATGTCCAGCGCGTTGTGGTGGGTGGTGAAGGGCCGGGCCGCCGCGCCGCTCACCAGGGAGTGCATCATCGGCGTCTCGACCTCGACGTAGCCGCGCGTGTCGAGAAACTCCCGCAGGTAGCGGACCAGGGCCGTGCGCCGGAGGAAGACCTCCTTCACCTCGGGATTGGAGACCAGGTCCAGGTACCGCTGGCGGTAGCGCATCTCCACGTCCGCGAGGCCGTGCCACTTCTCCGGAGGTGCCCGGAGCGCCTTGGTGAGCGGCAGGTACTCGGTGGCGGCGAGGGTCAGCTCCCCGGTCTTGCTCCGGAAGAGCGTGCCCTTCACCCCGACGAAGTCGCCCATGTCGGTTATTTTGTTACGGTCACGGCGGCCACCGAGAACATCCTTCTTGACGTGAATCTGGAGTTCGCCGCTGCGGTCGCGGAGCTTGAGGAACGCCGCCTTCCCGAAGCTCCGGAGCGCCACCACCCGCCCGGCGACGGAGTACCCCGGCCTGGAGGCCTCGAGCTGCTCTGCGCCGTCGGAGGCATGCTTCCGGGCGATGTCCCCGGCCAGGTCCGCCGGACGGAACCCGTTGCCGAAGGGGTTGGCCCCCAGCAAGCGCCAGCGGCCGGCCTTCTCCAGGCGCTGGCTGTAGAGCTCGTGCTCCTTCGCCGATTCGGTCTCGTCGCTCACGCTCAGGGAGCCTTTCCTACTCCGGAACGGCCCGGTTGGGATTCTTCACGCCAAGGAGCTGGGCGGTGACGAAATCGTCCAGCTTCCCGTCCAGCACCGCGTCCACGTTCCCGGTCTCCACCCCGGTCCGGAGGTCCTTCACCAGCCGGTAGGGAGCCAGGACGTAGCTGCGGATCTGCGAGCCGAAGGCGATGTCCTTCTTCTGCGACTCGGCCTCGTCGCGGGCCTGGTTCCGCTTCTGCATCTCCAGATCCCACAGGCGGGAGCGGAGGATCTTCCAGGCCATGTCCCGGTTGGCGTGCTGGCTGCGCTCGTTCTGCATCGCCACGGTGATCCCGCTGGGAACGTGGGTGAGGCGCACCGCCGAGGAGGTCTTGTTCACCTTCTGGCCGCCGGCGCCGCTCGCCCGGTACACGTCGACCCGGACGTCCTTCTCCGGGATGTCGATGACGATGTCGTCGTCCACCTCGGGGTAGACGGTGACCGAGGCGAACGACGTCTGGCGCCGGGCGTTGGCGTCGAAGGGGCTGATCCGCACCAGCCGGTGCACGCCGTTCTCCGCCTTGAGGTAGCCGTAGGCGTTCTCGCCGGTCACCTTGATGGCCACGTTCTTCAGGCCCGCCTCCTCGCCGGCCACGAAGTCGTTGATCTCCACCGTCCAGCCCTTCGACTCGGCGTAGCGCGTGTACATGCGGAGCAGCATCGCCGCCCAGTCCATGGACTCGGTGCCCCCCGCGCCGGCGTTGATCTCCATGTAGGCGTTGGCGTGGTCGTTCTCGCCGGAGAGCATCCGCTCGAGCTCGAGCTGCTCCACGGCCTGCTCGATACCGTCCAGTGAGCCCTCGGCCTCGGCCCGGGCGGCGTCGTCGCCGGCCTCCGCAGCCAGCTCCAGCAGCGTGCGGGCGTCGTCGAGCGCGCGCTCCACCCGCTCGAAGGCCGCGACCTGCGCCTGCAGCCCGGCCTTTTCCTTGAGCAGCCCCTGGGCCTTGACCTGGTCGTTCCAGAAGTCCGGCTGACCGGCATCCCGGTCGATCAGGGCGATCCGCGACCGCTTGCGGTCCAGGTCAAAGATGCCCCCGGAGCGCGTCCAGGCGCGCCTGCAGGGAGCCGATTCGTTCCGTGGGGTCGATGGGCATGACGACGATCAGGGGTTTCCGTGCGGCCGGGAGCGGCGGAACCGCAGGCGAATCAGGGCCAGCAGCCCCACGAGCCCGGCAAAGAGCGCGGCAAGGTACGCGGGAACGTCACCGATGACAACGTACGGCGTGGCCCCCTCCAGCAGGGGCAACGCCGCCATCCGCCACTCGGGGCCGGTCAGCTCGGCCGCCGAGACCGCCAGACGGTCGCTGGGGACGATGCCCACCTCGGTGGCTTCGAACACCCGCCCCACCGGGTCGATGAACGCGCTCACCCCGGTGTTCGCCGCGCGGGCGACCGGCCTGCCGGTCTCCACCGCACGGGTGGCCACCATGTGGAGGAACTGGAAGGGCGCCGAGCTGAAGCCGTACCAGGCGTCATTGGTCATGTTCACCAGCACCTGGGCTCCATTCCGGGCGTAGGTGCGGGAGATCTCCGGGAAGATGGCGTCGAAGCAGATCTCGATGCCCAGCCGCACCGGCGGGGCATCCGGGCGCCGGAGCACCGCCGGACCGAGGTCGTTCCCCGGGGCGAAGCTCGCCCCCACGATGTTGCCGATGCCCAGCACCTCGTCCAGTCGCCACGGCACGTACTCGCCGAACGGGACCAGGTGGTTCTTCACGTAGTGGTGGGCGATGCCCAGGGTGGGCTCGAGGAGAAAGGCGGCGTTCTCGTTCCCCTTGCGGAGGTTCTTCGGGTCGAACACGTCCACCCCGACCAGGAGCCCGGCGCGATAGCCCCCCTGCCGGAGCCCGGCCTCGGTGAGGCGCTTGACGCCGGTGGGGAACGCGAGCGGGTAGCTGCCCTCGGGCCACACGATGAGGTCGGCCCCGGCCTCGTCGGCGGCGGCGGTCGCCGGCAGGTAGCGGCCCAGGATGGTCACGGCGCGGGAGCTTCCCCGCGACATCTTCAGCTTCTGGTCGATGTTGGCCTGCACGATCGCGGTCTTCACCCGGGGCGCGGCGGCGGCGGCGCGGTCCATCGCCCGGACGTGGAACGCACCGTACCCGTGCCCAAGCACCAGGACCGCCGCGCCGATCGCGAGGAGCACCCGCGGCATCGGCCGCTCGCGGAGGCGCCACCAGCGCCAGCCCTCGTAGAGGGCTCCGTTCACGATCGCCACCGCGAGGGCGATGGCGTAGACCCCGCCCAGGCTCGCCACCTGGTGGAACCAGAGATTCCGGGTCTGGGTGTAGCCGAGGTTGGCCCAGGGGAAGCCCGAGCAGAAGTAGTTCCGCATCAGCTCGGTGGCCATCCACACCGGGCCGATCGTCCAGCCCATGCTCCAGCCGAGGCCGCGCTCGATGAGCCGGACCAGGCCGGTGGCGATGGCCCAGTGGAAGGCGCACCAGGCGACGAGCAGCTCGAGCGCGGGAATGCTCAGCCAGTTCGGCATCCCGCCGAAGGTCACCATCGCCACGTTCACCCACCAGAACGCGCCGGTGAAGAACACCATCCCGGCGAGCATCCCCGCCCCGAAGGCCCGCCACGGTGACAGCCGGCGGATGGCGAGGAGCATCGGGACCAGGCAGACGAAGGCCAGGGGCTCGAGGATCCCGGAGGTGAACAGCTCGCGCCGGGGGCCGACGGGGAAGGCGATGGGGAACGCCGCCGCACCGAGCAGTCCGGTGAGGAGGAGCGCGCCGAGGCGCCAGGGCACGAGCACACGCTCGCGGCGGCCGGGCACGGCGGTGAGGGCCAGCGGGGCCCCGGGTGAGGGAGGAAGGGCGACGGCGGACATCGGGATGCGGGTGCTCCTACCAGAACCCTCGGCCGGACGGGTGTCGTCCCGTCGCCGAACGTCGGTCAGCGAGGGGGAACCATCCCCGGCCGGCCCAGGAGCCTCGCCTCGAGGGCGGCCATTCGCTCGGCGTCCCGGCGGCGGTGGTGGTCATGGCCGAGCAGGTGGAGCAGCCCGTGGGCGAGGTAGAGGTCCAGCTCGTCGTTCAGGGAGCGCCCGTGTGCTCGGGCCTGCCGCCGCGCGGTGTCCAGCGAGACGATGACGTCGCCGAGGTGCCGGGGGCCGGTCGAGCCGGGGGGCGGCTCGCCGGCGGGAAAGCTGAGGACGTCGGTCGGCCGGTCCTTCCGCCGCCACTCCCGGTTCAGGGTGCGGATGCCCGGGTCATCGGTGAGGAGGATGGAGAGCTCCACGTCGCGGATCTCGAGTGTGGCGAGGAAGGCTGCGGCGCGAGTGCGGAGACGACGGAGGCATCGGCGCCCAGTCGCGACCTCGGAGCGGACCTCCACGACCCCCCATCGGCGACGTCCCGTCCGGGCGATCCTTTCTGCACGCGGAGTGGCGTCCCACATACCAAAAGGATCGCTCTCCGGCGGCGCCAGGGCGCGATGACCACGTGTCGGGGTCGCCCGCCGTGGGGCCACCCCGTCGCCTGCACGGCGCGGCTCGGAGCGCGACCTCGCGGCCCCCGTTGGGCGGGAGCGTCGCGTCCGGGTTCGCCCGTTCGTTTTCCGCGACCGCGGATGCATGCCGGCCGACCCTAGTCCATCGGTCACGGCGACGAACGGCCCGGAGCTCAGGGGACTCGCGGCTGTCCCATGAGATTCTGGTCCGCCCGGTCGATCCAGACACCGCTGCTTCCGAAGCGCGGCTCGGTGCTCGGTGTCCCGATGGCGCAGGTACAGCGGACGCACCCCTCGCCCGGCACCGGCGCGCATTGCTTGAACGCGCCTCCGATGCACAGCACGACGTTCGACGAGTCCCAGCACGGGGGCCCCGCATCCGCACCCTCGACCGCCTCACCGGCGGACGCTGTCCGGCGTGCAGAGGAGCGGTCCCCTGTCCCGAACAGGGCGCTGCATCCGGCGGCAAGCAGGAGGATCGCCAGGACGGAGATCCCTCGGAACACGCATCGCACACCCCCCGGCGGCGCGGCCGGCCCACCCGCGCCGGAGAACCTAGCGCGGGCGTTCCGTGGTGTCGCTGGCTCTCCCGCGGAACTCGAGCCTTCAGGTCCGGGAAGCCGGATTGCGCCGTCCCAGCGCGCGATCCAGCCCGAACCGACCACCGCCGCGCGTGGCGATGAACAGGAACACGAAGCAGTAGAGGACCGCCGTCTCGCCCCGGTTCACCACCGGCACCCACTCCCCTCCCCCCAGCTTCCAGATGTGGTGGAACTGGAAGTACGCCACCGCCATCATCCCGGAGGCGAGGAACGCCGCCGGCCGGGTGAAGAGCCCGAGGGCGATGAGCGCGCCGCACAGCAGCTCGATCACTCCACCGATCCACTGCTGCGAGAAGGGCGCTGGCCCCGGCTTGCTGGTGAGGACGCCGAACAGCTTCTGCATCCCGTGGACGCTGAACATCGCGCCGGAGAACAGGCGCAGCAGGTCGTAGGCGAGCGGCTCCAGCCGCGCGAGGAAACGCATCGTCGTAGCATCTGACGGTCGACTGGGGCCCGGCGCACGCCGATTCAGCGAGCGGCGGAAGCGTCCGGGCTCACCGGCGTTCCATCGGCCGGCAATTCGAGCACGAAGGTCGTGCCCTCCTCCGCCGTCGACCGCACCCGGACCTCGCCTCCATGGCCCAGCGCGACCTGGCGGACGATGTACAGACCGAGGCCGATGCTCCCGTCGAGCGCGCCCGGGCGCAGCCCGCGCTGGAAGGGCTCGAACAGCCCCGGGAGCAGCTCGGGCGGAATCGGCGCCCCGTGGTTGTGCACCGAGAGCTCCGCCCGGCCTTCCGTGCCCCGGACCCGGACGGTGACCGGCCAATCGGCGTCGCCGTGCTGGAGGGCGTTGCCCACCAGGTTCCCGATCGCCTGCGCGAGCCGCTCGGGGTCCCACACGCCGGTGGGGCGACCCTCCGTCTCCCGCCGCACGCGGCGCGCCTGGTCCTCGGGCATCCCCTCCAGCACACGGGTCACCACCGCGTCGAGCGCCACCGGCTCGGGGGTGAGCGGCAGCCCCTGCCCCTGCCGGATGCGGGTGACGTCGAGCAGCCCGGAGATGATGGCCTGCATCCGGTCGGTGGACCGCTCCATCCGCTCCAGCGTGCGCAGGTGCTCTTCGGAGATTCCCCGCCGGTGCATCGTCTCCAGCCCCAGCCGCACCGAGGCCAGCGGGTTCCGGAGGTCGTGACTCACGATGCCCAGCAGCCGCTGCTCGAACTCGGCGGCCGCCTGGAGCTTGCGGCGCTCCTCCTCCACCGCCGCCCGGCCGAGCGTGGCCTCCTTCTCCATCCGCCGGCGCTGGGTGACGTCCCGACTCAGGCAGGTCACGAGCTGCAGCGGTCCCTCCGGCGCGGGGATGGGTGACAACGAATACTCGTACCAGCGCGTCTCCTCGCCGGAGAGGAAGGCGATCTCGCTCCGCGCCGGTGCCCCGGTCACGAAGGCGGCCTGGAGCTGGATCCGGAACTCGGGGAAGGTGCCGGCCCCGAAGAGCTCGTCCATGGTGCGGCCGATCATCTGGGCGCTGGCGAGGCCCATCGCCGACGCCCCGAGCCGGTTCACGTAGACGTAACGAAGGTCCCGGTCGAGGATGTAGACGTTCTCCTGCATCACCTCGAGCGCCAGGCGGAGCAGCTCCATCTCGTCGGAGGTGGACGCAGAGGTGGTGGTCGGACGCCCGTCGCCCACGCGAAGGGCCCCGTTCGAGGAGGTCATCGTGCGCGGAAGCGTAGCGGGCAGCCCCGGCGGCGCGCCCGGCTCATGAGCGGGCCGCCGTCCACCAGTGAGCGACCGGACAGCCGCTTGAGCCGCAACGCTTCAGCGACGCTGGATACCTCGCTCGGGAGCGAGCGCGAGCGGCGCCGGCCGCCCTCCGCCCAGCGCACCGGGCGGGTATACAGGGCGGGAGTGGTAGATGCCCTCGAGGGTGTGGATGAAGGACAACGAGATCGCGTTCAGGTCCCGCAGGGTGAGGTCGCACTCGTCGAGCTGCCCCTCGGTGAACACCGCGGTGATGATTCGCTGCACCAGGGCGTGGAGCCGCTCCCTGCTGGGGTCGGGCATCGCCCGGCTGGCAGCCTCCACCGCGTCGGCCAGCATCACCAGTGCCGCCTCGCGGAACTGAGGCCGCGGCCCGGTATAGCGGAACAGGGAGTCCTCCACCCCCTCGCGTCCCTCGGCCTGCTCCACCGCCCGGTGGTGGAAGTATCCCACCAGCCGCGTGCCGTGGTGCTGGGCGATGACGTCCTGCACCGCTCGAGGCAACTTGTAGCGCCGCGCCAGCTCGAGGCCGTCGGTGACGTGGCGCTTGATGATCACCGCGCTCATTCCCGGGGCGAGGCAGTCGTGCGGGTTCTCGCCCTTCTGGTTCTCGCCGAAGTACAGCGGGTTCTTTCCCTTCCCGATGTCGTGGTAGTAGGCGCAGGTCCTGCCCAGGAGCGGATTGCAGCCGGTGGCCTCCGCCGCCGCCTCCACCAGGCTCCCCACGATGATGCTGTGGTGGTAGGTGCCCGGGCTCTGGACGATCAGCTCCTTGAGCGCCGGGTGGTTGAGGTTGGCCAGCTCGAGCAGCTTCAGGTCGCTCGCGTAGCCGAATCCCAGCTCGAGCAACGGGGTGAGCGCCAGCACCAGGGTGGGGACGATGAGCATCGATCCCACCCCGGCGAACGCGGCCGCCAGCACCGTGTCCCGCGCCGGCCCCTTCCCCGCCGCCAGCCCGAAGGCGAGCACCACCCCGGCGCTGACCAGCCCCACCCAGACGCCGGTCCGGAACAGCGCCGCGCGGTCCCGCGCCCGCGCCACCTGGGTCGCGGCGACGAGGCTGCCCAGAAGACCGTAGACGGCGAAGAAGAGCGAGTTGCCGAGCATCACCCCGGCCAGTGTCGACAGGACGAGGCCGAAGAACAGCGCCAGCTCCTGGTTCAGCAACAGCCGCACCAGCATCGCCCCGGCCGCCACCGGGAGGAGCACCAGCAAGGCTTCCATGGGCACCGCGGGCCAGCGGTCGTGCAGCGCCTCCGCCACCGCCGCTGCCAGCCGGAACGCCCCGAGGAAGAGGATCAGCAGCACCCCCAGGAGCAACCCGTCCCTGCGGGTGGGCCTGAAGCGGCGAAAGGCCTTCCGGTGGAAGGTCCAGATGCCGGCCAGCAGCAGCGCGACCAGGGCGGACGTCCCCGCGCTCGCCTCGAGCACGTCGAAGCGGTCGGTCTGGGCTCGCATCGCGGCGAGCATCCGGAGGTGGTCCTTCGTGACCAGCTCCCCGTCGCCGATGATCTTCTGGCCCTTCTTGATCTGGATGACCGCGTCCTTCACCGCCGAGGCGGCGATGCTCCGGCGGCGCTCGGTCTCGGCGATGTTCGCAGTGAGGTTGGGCCGGAGAGCACGCTTGGCGATGCGCAGCACCGCGCGACGGAGCAGCCCCGGCGAGTCGGGCAAGAGATTTCCGGGCAGGGTCGCCCAGCGATCCATCTCCGCACGGGCCTCGCGCACGTCGAGGACGGACGGGGGCACGACCGCGCTGGGGTGCTCGGCGCCGTCGTTCAGGTCCCGGATGGTGAGGAAGCTCCCCGCCGGACCGAGGTCCTCGCGGGCTCCGACCACCGGAGCGAGGAAGCCCCGGGAGAGCACCGCGAGCACGGCGCGCTCCACCTCCGGCGCCGCGCGAGCCTCCACCAGCACGTTCCAGTCCTCGTCTTCCACCTCGAACAGCCGCTGCTCGAACTGCTGCCGGGCCTCGATCAGGCCGGAACGGTCCACCGGCTCGACCTTCCGCTTCCCGGCGGTGGGCTTCGCCGGCGGGTCCAGCCGCGGGAGTGCGCCACGCAGACCGGCGAAACCCTGCTGGATTCCCGCCTGCACCTCCGGGACCACCACCGGGTTGAAATCGAACACCGGACGGACCCCGGCCCGGGCCTCCTGCCGCCGCCGATCGGTCAGGGCCGCGTCGGGGAGGTCGTAGTCGCGCGTGGCCTTGAATCCGGCGGCGGAGGGGCTCTCGAAGGGACGGCCCACGTCCTCGGGCCTCAACTGCGGGAGCGCCTGCACCGCGAACCCCGGTGCGACCAGGAGCCCGGCCAGCACCGACACCACCGCGAGCAGCGTCAGAGCCGGAAGAACGCGCCGGAGGGAGGCGACCCGCCGGCTCTTCGCCTCATCGTCCAAGAGCCCGGGACCCTAGGGTCCGGGAGCGACACGGGACAAGCGGTGAGGCCCAGGCAAGCAGCCGCGCGCGGGGGCCCGAGGGGCGCAGGTGTGTTCTGCGGTGGGCACTCCGGGGCCGCGTGCAGTCACTCGGCCCGCAAGGCCTCCTGGGGATCGACCCGCGTCGCGCGGTTGGCGGGAAGGAGCGCCGCGGCGACGGTGACCGCCGAGAGAATCGCCGCCGCGGCAAGCGCGGTGGGCGGGTCCGACGGAGCCACACCGTAGAGCAGTCGCTCCAGCGAACGGCCCAGCAGGAGCGCGCCGCCCAGCCCGGCCACGATGCCGATGCCGCCGAGGCCGAGCGCGCGGCGGAGCACCCACCATCGCACCGACCGCGCCGAGGCGCCGATGGCCATCCGGATGCCGATCTCCCGGGTTCGCTGGGCCACGCTGAAGGCGAGGACGCCGTAGACGCCCGCCGCGGCCAGCACCACCGCCAGCCCGGCGAACAGGCCGAGCAGCAGGCCCGCCGACCGGGGCGCTGCGACCGAGCCCGACACCCGGTCCTCGAGCGTCCTCAACTCGAAGAGGGAGAGGCCGGGATCCACCGCCGCCAGCTCGCGCCGGGCCGCCGAGGCCAGGGGCGCCAGCGCCTCGCGGGTCCGGAGCACGAAGCTGACCCGGTTCGATGTGTCCTGATCGAGCGGGTAGTACATCTCCGGCCTCGGCTTCTCGCCGAGCCCGGCGTGGTGAACGTCGCCCACCACGCCCACGATGCGCCGCCAGGGCTCGTTGTCCTCACCGTCGCCGGGGCGGATGCGCGCCCCCAGGGGCGACCCTCCTCCCCAGAAGCGACGCACGGCCTCGACGTTCACCAGCGCCACCCGCTCCCCACCGGCTCGGTCCACGTCCTCGAACGTGCGACCTTCCCGGAGCGGGATTCCCATCGCCTCGATGTAGCCGGGCGAGGCGAGGCGGTACTCGATCGCCGGCTCGTGCGCCTTGTCGAAGACCTGGCCCTCGATGGAGAAGTTCCCATTGGTGTTGCTCCCGCCGAGCGGCAGGTCGTTGACCGCGCCGGCGTGGCTGACCCCGGGAAGCGCCCGCAGCCGGGGGAGGTAGGCCTCGAGCATCGCGCGCCGGGACGCGTCGTCCGGATACCGCTCCCCGGGCAGCTGGACCCGGAAGGCCACCGCGTTCTCCGCACGGAATCCCGGGTCCTGCCGGAGCAGTCGCTGGACGCTCTGGAGCACCAGCGCCGCGCCGAGCAGCGGGGCCAGGGCGAGCGCGACCTCGAAGACCACCAGCGCGGACTGCAGCCACTGCGTGCGGTGACCGAGCGCGGTGCGCATCTCCCCCCGGACCGCGCCCAGGTCCCCCTTCGCGAGGAGGAGCGAGGGCAGCACCCCGAAGAGCACCGTGGTCAGCACGCACAGCCCCACGGAGAACGCCAGCACTCGCCCGTCCAGGGCCACGGCGCTGGCCAGGGCCGGCGCCCGGACCGGCAGCGCTCCCCGCAGCACCGCGGAGCCCGCCCATCCGACCAGCAGGCCGAGGCCGGTCCCCAGCACCGAGAGCACCGCCGCCTCGACCAGCAGTCCGCGGGCCACGCGCCAGCGGTCCGCTCCGAGGGCCATCCGCACCGCCACCTCCCGACGGCGCGCCGCTCCCCGGGCGAGGAGGAGATTGGCCAGGTTGACGCAGGCGATGAGCAGGACCAGCCCGACCACCGCGCCGAGCGCGCCCAGGGAGGTCCGCGCCTCGCCCAGGAGCTCGTCGACCCAGGGCACCACCAGGATGCCATGGTGCTGGTACTCCGGAACCTCCAGGGCGATGGCCTTCACCACCGAGGCGAGGTCCTTCCGTGCCGCGGCCAAGGTCACCCCCGGGGCCAGCCGGCCGATGGCATTCATGAAGTGATTTCCGCGAGGGAGCTGGGCCGGGTCGGGCTGGAGCGGGACCCAGACGTCGGAGTCGCCGAACCAGTGGGGCTGCTCGCGCACCACGCCCAGCACCACGTGGTCGCGTCCGTCGAGTCGCACGGTGGAGCCCACGATGTCCGGCCGGCCGGCGAACTGCTTCCGCCAGAAGCGCTCGCCGAGCATCGCCACGGCGGGCCCACCCACCCGGTCCTCGTCCTCGGTGAACTCCCGGCCCAGGAGCGGGGGGAGCCCGAGCACGCGAAGCGCTCCGGCATTCATCCGTTGCGTCGAGACGCGCATTGGCTCGCCGTCGCTCGAGAGGCTCTTGTTGCCCTGCGAGAAGAGGGCGAGCCCGCTCAGGCTCCGGGATCGGGTGATCCAGTCCTTCGCGTCCGGCAGCGAGACCGAGGCCCGAGCCACATCGGGCTGGACGTCGTAGATCCGCACCAGCTCGTCGGGCGCGCGGTAGGCCAGCGGGCGGAGCAGCACCGCGTTCACCAGGGTGAAGACGGCGGTGGTCGCCCCCGTGGCGAGCGCGAGCGTGAGAACCGCGGTGGCGGTGAAACCTCTTTCGCGGAGCAGATGCCGGACGGCCACCCGGACGTCCTTCCCGATTCCGGCCAGGGGTGACGGGCTCGACGAGGTGGGGAGCTGGCTCATGTGAGGGCGCCCAGCGAAGGGCGTGCCACGCCGGATTTCCCCTGGAGACGCGGCGCAGAACGGGGGATTTCCAGCACGCGGCCGGATCAGGCTCGGGACCCCGGATCCCATTTCCGGACACGGTCACCCGGTCTGACCACCCCTCGGCGTGGCGTCTACTCGTTCGAGCTCGTCTCGGGATCGTCCGCCGGAGCGGAGGTCATGGGCGGCGCCGCCTGCTCCGCCCGCGCGGCCTCCGCCTTTGCCTCGGCCTCCGCCTTCGCCTCGGCGTCGGCCTTGTCGTAGGCCCGGATGACCTCCTGCACCAGCGGATGGCGGACCACGTCCACCTCGGTGAAGCCGCAGACGGCGATGCCCTCCACGCCCTCGAGGATCCGCCGGGCATGCGTCAGGCCGGACAGCTTCCCCTGCGGGAGGTCCACCTGGGTCACGTCACCCGTCACCACCGTCTTGCTGTGGAAGCCCAGGCGGGTGAGGAACATCTTCATCTGCTCGACGGTGGTGTTCTGGGCCTCGTCGAGGATGACGAAGGCGTCGTTCAGTGTCCGCCCGCGCATGAAGGCCAGAGGCGCGACCTCCACCGTCCCCTGCTCCACCAGCTGCGCGGCGCGGCCCGCGTCCATCATGTCGTGGAGCGCGTCGTAGAGCGGGCGGAGGTAGGGGTTCACCTTCTCCGCGAGGTCTCCCGGCAGGAAGCCGAGCTTCTCGCCCGCCTCCACCGCGGGCCGGGCGAGGATGATGCGCTTCACGCTCCGAGCCTGGAGCGCCGCGACTGCCATCGCCATCGCCAGGTACGTCTTTCCGGTCCCGGCCGGGCCGATGCCGAACACGATGTCGTGCCGGCGAATGGCGTCCACGTACCGCTTCTGGGCCAGGCTCTTCGGCGCCACGTGCCGCCCCGCCCGCGACAGGACCGGGCCGAGGACCAAGGTGTCCAGGCCCTGGTCCGGCGAGGCGCCGCGGCCCAGCATCTTCAGACCCTGCTCCACGTCCTCGCGGCCCACCGGCTGGCCCGCGCGGTGGATGGTCTCGAGCTGCTCCACCAGCCGCACCGCGGACGCGACCGCATCGGCGGGGCCAGAGAGGTGGAGCTCGGTTCCGCGCTGCCCGACTCGCACCCCCAGCCGGCGCTCGATGGCCTTCAAGTTTTCTGCGTGGTTGCCGGACACGCCGAGCGCCACGTCGTTGTCCCGGAGGTCAACGCGGGCGGTGGTGACGAGGGAGGTGTCCCGAGGAGAAGCGGTGGGCAACGGTTCCTTTCAATGCGCCCGGGCCGACGGCGCGGCAGCAGGCGGGAAGGCTAGCGCAAGGGCGGCAGGAGGATGAACTCCTGGGGGCCCACGCGGCGGTAGTAGTAACGCTCCGCCCAGGGGAAACGCACATCGGTGGACGACAGAAGCCCTTGTTCCACCAGCGCGTCCAGCGAGGGCGGCACCTCCCCACGCTCCAGCCGGTACACCGCCAGGGCGCCCTCGATGCGGCTCACCTGCGCCCGCGCGATCTGCTGCCGGAGCACCCCCTCGGCGAAGCCCGCGCCGGTGCTGGATGGGACCGCCCAGGGGTTGAGCTGGGTGCCCAGCAGGACCCCCACGATGCCGGCGAGCACCACCATGCTCACCGCCAGCCTCCCCAGCGCACCCCGGACCCTCTCCCCGAAGCCGATGTCGTCCTCGGGCAGGTCCGGCTCGCCGACCGGCATCAGGGCGGTCACGTGTCCGAGGTTGGCCAGGTTGCAGAGCGCCTTGCAGGTCTCGAACTCGCCGAGGCACGACAGGTCGATGAGCTTCCGCACGTCGCGATAGCCGTTGACCAGCACGTGAAGGCGCCGCTCCGACGGGCCGATGGACGCGAACTCGCCGACCGGCTCGGTGGGGACGTCGCCCGCGGGCAGGTGCTTGCCCTGGGCGAAGACGAGGTCGTAGCGGGGGATCCGCTTCCGGATCACCGGCCACTCGTCCACCATCCGGAAGCCTTCCATCAGCACCGACTCGGCGCGCACCGGCTCCAGGTCGTGGGTGTCGTGGTGGACGGGTCCCTGCTCGAACTCGTACGTCCCGGTCTTCCAGGTGAAGAGCCGGTAGAGCGTCTCGTTGAACTGCAGCTGGGCCATCCGATGGTACTGATCCTTGGTGAGGATCCCCTGCGAGATGAGGCAGTCGCCGAGCCGCTGCAGCGATCGCTTCTGGGTCTCCAGCGCCAGCTCCAGCTGGGCCTCGGTGATGAGCTCCGCCGCGACGAGCATGTGCCCGAACAGGTCGCGCTTCTTCTTGGCGACGCTCTCCGCGGAGACGATCGCCCCGTCGACGAATCCGACCTTCACCTCCTGATCCTTGCTCCGGAGGTGGAGAACGCCGGTCTTCTGCTGCTGGGCGATGAGCTGGAGGATGTCGGCGATGCCGAAGTCCTTGAGCGTGCCGGCGAGGGCCATGACTAGACCACTAGCTCCTCTCCCTGGCCAGGTGGCGCAGCGAGGCGCCCCAGGTCACCGCCAGGAGCACCAGGGCCAGCGCCAGCCAGCCCGCGGCCCCCGGCGAGAGCCCGGGCGTCCGGAGGAGCCCTTCCCGGTTGATGGCCACCGTGATGCCGAAGGCGAAGACGAAGGCGTGCAGCGCGCCGCGCACCGGGAGGCCGGTGAAGAGGTGTCCCGCTCCCGACCAGAGAAGGCCCAGCGCGTAGGCCCACCGGCTCACCCACGCCTGGTGGTGGCGGACCTCCATCTCCTTGTTCACCCGGGCCATGGGCGCGACCTTGCCCCGGCGGGTGTAGACGTTGACGCACTGGTGGCAGAGCTGGCTGTCCTCCACCAGCTCCGGATCGCAGCGGCGGCAGACTGCTCGCCCGCACTTCTCACAGCCCCGGCTGACGCCCCGGCCACCCCGGAGGAAGCCCAGCCCGGCGAGGACCGCCACGCCGGCCAGCGGCACCAGCACCGCCGCGCTCGGCTGCAGGCCACCGACCAGGGCCTGCCCCACCTGCGCGGTGACCCGCGCGCGGCGCTCCGCCCCGTCCGTGACCAGGGGCTCGGTCCGGGAGAGCGCGGGGGTCAGGAGGGTGAGGTTCATCGCCGGACGGCTGTCCGGCGGGTCGCTCTTGGTCATCAGCCGCTCGTCGAGCCGCTGCGCGGCGGCCGCGGAGTTCTGGGCCCGGTCCAGCTCGGGGCCCACCGCGTCGTCGGAGAGTGTCTTCGCCCGCCGGCGGTAGACCCTGGACACGTTCCACAGCGGATCGGGCAACGTCGGATCCGACTCGCTGGCCCGGGTATACGCGGCGATCGCCTCCGGCCACCTGTTCTCGGCGAAGGCCACGTTCCCGACCACCGTCTGGGCGCGCGCATCACCGCCCCGGAGGGCGAGCGCCTTCTCCGCGTGGGCCCGCGCCGGCGCCAGCTTCCCGCGACGGAGCTCCCACCGCGCGAGGGCGTACACCTCGGGGTAGGTGGCCCGTCCCGCCTCGAGCCGGGCCTGCACGTGCGCCGCGGCGTGCGAGGCCTCCAGACCCCCGCGCTCGAGCTGGAGCACGTTCTCCGCCGGCGTCCCGGCGAAGGTGGTGACCTGGACCAGGGCTCCGGCGAGCGGAGGCACGAGGCAAGCGCCGGCCAGGAGCACCGCCAGGAGCCACCGCTCCTTGGCCTCGATGTAGAGGGTCACGGCGGCGAAGAGGACCAGCGACGGGAACAGCAGCCCCAACCGGAATGCCCAGGGGAGCAGGAGCACCAGGATCAGCAGCGCCCCGGTCTGCCAGCGGGCGACGCCCCTCGGGAAGGCGTGGTGGACGTCGTGCACCAGCGAAGGAAGGGTGCGGAGGAAGAGCACCAGCAGCGCGGCCATCGCCGTCGCCAGCCAGGCGACGAGCACCGTCGCTCCGAGGTCCCCCAGCATCCCCCGGCTCCAGCGTGGATCGGTGAGCGCGGCACGCGCGGCGTTACCCCCGTCCGCCCAGAGCCGCCGGAAGTCGAACGCGTCGTTGCCCAGGTGAGCACGGAAGAGGCCCCAGTGCGCGTCGGCCACGTCCGGCGAGAGCGCCACCGCCGACTGGGCCAGCTCCACCGCGCCTGCCCCATCCTTCGCCGTGGCCCGGAGACGCGCCCCGCGCAGCAGCGCCAGGCTCACCGATTCGAGATCGGCGATGGCCAGCGTCTCGCGCAGCTCGGCCAGACGGTCGCGCGCGGCGCGCGACCCCTTCGGGTCCCGCGTGCGCTCGGCCTCTTTCCAGGCACCGAACGCGTGGAGGAGCGCGTCGTCGCCCTCGGTCGGGACCAGCAGCGGTGGAGAAGGGGTGCGGTCACGCCCGGAGGTCGTGGTGGGCGGCGGGGCGACCGGAGCCTCCGAGGCGGGCGCCGGGGGACGCTTGGAGCGGCGGACGGGTGGAGCCGGAGCGGGAGCGCGGGGAGGCTCCTGCGCCTCGGTGACCGGAGCTTCCTCGTCCGACGCAGGCGCCTGCACCGGTGGAGGCGGCGGCTCGCGACGGGTCCGCGACGGGCGCGAACCCGGGCTGTCCGGGGTGAGCTCCTCTACCGGCCGGGGCGGCTCGATCTGCGCCGCTCCCCCAGACGAGGACAGGAGCACAACGGTGGCGAGGAGCGCGGGGACCGCGCGGGAAAGGACCATCTCGTTCCGACAGGTGTGCCCATGATAGGCGACCGGCGCCGGGACCCTAAACCCGAGTCAACTGCCGGGCCCCGGGTCGGGGAGGACATGGGACGCACCGGAGACGCCGTGGAGCGGCTGGAGGAGATCATGCGCACCCTGCGCGCCGAGGGGGGCTGCCCCTGGGACCGCGCGCAGGACATCCGCACCCTCCGCCCTTACCTCGTCGAGGAGACCTACGAGGTCCTGGACGAGATGGACCGCGTGGGCGAGGGTGGCCGCTGGCGCGCCCTGTGCGAGGAGCTGGGGGACCTCCTGTTCCAGATCGTCTTCCACGCCCAGCTGGCGCGGGAGCTGGGCGAGTTCGGCCTGGCGGACGTGGCGACCGCCATCTCCGACAAGATCGTCTCTCGCCATCCGCACGTGTTCGAGGGGAAGACGGTCGGCGGTGCCGAGGAGGTGCTCCAGAACTGGGCCCGCATCAAGGCCGAGGAGCGGCGGCGCAAGCACGGCCGCGAGGGCTCGGTGCTCGACGGCGTGCCCAGCGCCGCGCCCGCCCTGCTCCGCGCCGAGCGCCTGACCGAGAAAGCCTCCCGCATCGGCTTCGACTGGCCGGACCTGGCGGGCGTCCGCGCCAAGCTCGCCGAGGAGCTCGAGGAGCTCGACCGGGCCATCGCCTCGAGGGACGCACGCGCCATCGAGCACGAGCTCGGAGATGTGCTCTTCAGCCTCGCCAACCTCGCCCGCTTCACCGCCACGCCCGCCGAGGACGCGCTCCGGGCCGCGAACGCCCGCTTCACTCGCCGGTTCCACGCCGTGGAGGAGGGGCTCCGCGCCCGCGGGATCCCGTTCGGCACCGCGACCCTCGCCCAGATGGACGGGCTGTGGCAGGAGGCCAAGGCTGCCGAGGCCTCCCTCCCACCACCCGTGTCCGCCGCGCGCGCCGTCGTCGCCCGGATCGAGCTGACCGCGCCCGAGCCCGCGCGAGCCCACACCTTCTGGACCACGGTGGCACCGGCGCTGGGATGGACGGTCGAGGTGGACGGCGGCGAATGGTCGGTCGAGACGCCGGGGCTGTGCTTCTCCTACGCGGCGGGCCCGGCCTCGGCGGTTTTCCTCACCGTCGATGCGCCCGGGCTCCGGACCGACGCCGCGGCCCACATCCGGGAGGCGGGCGGCACCGTCCAGGGGGAGCATCCGCTGGTCTTCCGCGACCCGGTGGGCACCTGTGTGCTGGTCCGGGTCTGAGCGCCTCTGTGTGCTTCTGAGTTCCCACAGGAGTTGTGTGGAAACTGGGGAGAACGCTGTGGACCGTGACAAGCGCGAGACGAGCGGATGGCAACCGACCGGGCGTGCAGAATGTTTCAGCGCCGGACACCTCCGAGTCAGCACGGTAGGTTAGAGCGGCCAAAAGGCCCACTTCTCCACAAGAGGGCTGGTCCTTGGGCGGGGATTTCGGTTTTCCACCGGCCCTCCCGCCGAACCGGGTCTCCCTTGACGACCCCCGCCCACCTGATAGGGAGGGCCGCCCGTGGCAAACACCAAGTCAGCTCAGAAGCGGAACCGGCAGGCGGAGAAGCGCCGGGCCCGGAACCAGGCCGTTCGAACCCAGGTGAAGTCGGCGGTGAAGAAGGCCCGCGAGGCGCTGGCCGCGAAGAACCCCGCGAAGGCCCAGGCGGCGCTGCGCGCCGCGGCCCGGACCCTGGACAGGGCCGCCAGCAAGGGTGTGCTGCACAAGAAGAACGCGAGCCGCCGCATCGCCCGGCTCTTCCACGCGTCCCAGACCGCGCAGGCCTGACGCTCCTCCGCTAGCCGGTCTGGAGCCGCGCGACCGCGTCCGCGGCCAGCGCGGTGGCCAGACGTCGGATGGCCGCCTGCCGGTTGGCCTCGGTGGTGAGCACGTCGGGGCGCAGCGCCGGCAGGTAGTCCTCGGTTCCGGCGACGTCGGTCTGGGCGAGCAGCGTCCCCGCCCGGAACAGCCGGACCCTCAGGGTGGCCGAGACTCGGTAGGTCAGCGCACCGGAGGTGCCCGGAGCGAGCTGGGCCACCGCTCCGCCCATCGCGAGCAGCTCGCCCTCGAGCCGGCCCTCGCTGGCCTCCCCTCCCAGGTGCCCGCCCCGCGACAGCTGCTCGCGAAGCGCCTCGGTGAAGACGCCCTCGAGCCCGGGCTCGGTGGTGCGATTCACGATGACCGGGGCAAAGACCTTCTGGATCCCCTGGGGGAATCCCGCCCCGCCGGCCGTGAACCGATAGCCGCAGCCCGGCTGGACCAGGCAGGCCAGCCACACCAGCGCCGCGAACGTCCGGGTCATCCGACGACGAAGTTGATGAGCCGCTTCGGCACGAAGACCACCTTGCGGAGCGCCTTGCCGGCGAGCGCCGCGCGGACCTTCTCCTCGCTCTCGGCGGCGGCCCGGACCTCGCTCTCGCCCGCATCGGCGGCGATGCGGATCTCCCCGCGGAGCTTCCCGTTCACCTGGACGGCGTAAGGCAGCACCTCGTCCACGACCAGGGCGGGGTCGAAGCTCGGCCACCCGAGCGTCACCGTGGAGGCGGTGGCCCCGTAGCCTTCGGCGATCGCGTCCGCGAGATGGGGCGCGAAGGGGGTGAGCACGCGCGTGAGCAGCCGGATGGCCTCGCCCATCGCCGCCTTCTCCGCCGCAGTCTCGGGCTGTCCGGCGTCGTAGAGCGCGTTCACGCACTCCATGGTGAAGGCGATGGCGGTGTTGAACGACAGCTTGTCGATGGCCTCGCCGACCCGCTTCACGCACTTGTGCGCGGCGCGCCGGATCTCCAGCGCCTTGCCAACGAACGGCCCGGGGTGGGTCGCGGCCGCGCAGGCGTCCTGGTGCATCGTGGCGAGGGTCCAGACCCGCTTCAGGAAGCGGGCCTGCCCCGCCATCTGCTCGTCGCTCCAGTCGAAGTCCTGCTCGGGCGGGCCGGCGAAGAGGACGTACATCCGGACCGTGTCCGCGCCGTACTTCTCGACGATGGTCGCCGGGGCGACGACGTTGCCCCAGCGCTTGGACATCTTCCGGCCATCCGGGCCGTTCACGATCCCTTGGGTGACCAGCCGCTTCACCGGCTCGTCGGTCGGGACCAGGCCGAGGATCTTCATCCATCGGTTCCAGAACCGGAAGTAGAGCAGGTGCATGACTGCGTGCTCCGGCCCACCCACATAGATGTCCACCGGGAGCCAGCGCTTCGCCAGGACTGGGTCGAACGGCAGCCG
>RPRB01000017.1 GCA_003818285.1 Myxococcaceae bacterium | reverse complement strand
GCCGCAGGCGCGGAGGTGACGGTCCGCCAGCGCGGCGGGGATGCCGGAGTGTTCCACGCCGACCGGACCACCGACGACTCCGGGGCGCTTCGGTTCCTCGGGCTGCCGGCGGGTCCGCTGGAGGTCGAGGCGTTCCTTCCTGCGACCGGGGCACGGGGCACCGCCAGCTCGGATGGGTCCGACGGCGCCGTCGCCCAGGTGCGGGTGCTCCTGCCGTGAAGTTGCCGGGACGGGGGGTGGGGGCTAAGCCTTCTGGCGTGATGGACCGGAGCGTGCTCCAGGGCCGGCGCATCGGACTGGGCGTCGGTGGCGGCATCGCGGCGTACAAGGCCGCCGAGCTGGTGCGCGCGGTCCAGCGGTCGGGCGCTCAGGTCCGGGTGGCGATGACGCCGGCGGCGACCGAGTTCGTCGGGCCGCTCACGTTCCAGGCGCTGAGCGGTCATCCGGTGCTGACCGACATCCTCGACCCGTCGCAGGAGGCGGCGTTCGGCCACATCGAGTTCGCCCGCTGGAGCGAGCTGTTCGTGGTGGCCCCGGCGACCGCAGATCTCCTCGCCCGCATCGTCGCGGGCATGGGGAACGACGCGCTCGCGGCGACGTTGCTCGCCTACCGCGGAACCGTGCTCCTGGCGCCGGCGATGAACACCGCGATGTGGGAGCACCCGGCGACCCAGCGGAACCTCGCGGTGCTGGCGAAGGACGCGCGGTACCGCTTCGTCGGTCCGGGCGCGGGGCTCCTGGCCTGTGGCGAGGTGGGGTCGGGGCGGCTGAGCGAGCCGGAGCAGATCGCGGACGCGGCGGCCGAGCTGCTCGGGGAGGGGCCCCTGGCGGGAATGCGGGTGCTGGTCACCGCGGGGCCGACCCGCGAGTTCCTGGATCCGGTGCGCTTCATCAGCAATCCGAGCACCGGGAAGATGGGGCTCGCCATCGCGCGAGCGGCCCGTGCGCGCGGAGCGCAGGTGACGGTGGTGCTCGGCCCGGTGGGGGCGGTGGACCGCTCCGGGCTGGAGGTGGTCGACGTGGTGAGCGCCGAGGACATGCGCGACGCGGTCCTGCCCCGGCTCGAGCACATCGAGGTGCTGGTGGCGACCGCGGCGGTGAGCGACTTTCGCCCGGCGCACCGGGCCGAGCAGAAGGTGAAGAAGGAAGATCCGACGGCCGATGCCCCCCTCGCGTTGCTCCGGACTCCGGACGTGCTCGCGCTCGCCGCCGAGCGGGTCCGGGGGCTGCAGCGCCGGCCGTTGATCGTCGGTTTCGCAGCGGAGACGGAGAACGTCGTCGAGAACGCCACGGCGAAGCTGCTCCGGAAGGGTCTGGACCTGATCGTGGCGAACGACGTCTCCCGCAGCGATGCCGGGTTCGGTGTGGACACGAACGCGGTGGTCATCGTGGACCGCGCCGGTGGGCGGTTCGAGCTGTCCGGGACGAAGGACGCGGTCGCCGCGGGCCTCTGGGACCGGATCGCCACGCTCCGCTCGACGGCGGCGCTGGCCGTGCCCTGAGGTCGGGGGAGCTTTCGAAGCGCGCCCTGTCGTCCAGGCGCCCGCGATCCCTCCGATGAGTCCGAGCGTCGGATCCGCATGAGAGCTTCCCTCCCCACGCAGGGCTCGCAAGGGGAGGGAGAATCAGTGTCGGACGAGGCGGTTCCCGTCGCGGACTCGCTCGCGGAGGTCCTCGCGGACGTGCGCAGGTACCTCGGATGGCATCGGGACGTCGCCGGGGAGGAGCTTCACGCCGCGTGCGACGGAGCGCTGGTCTCCGGCAAGGCGGTGAACGTGCTGGTCACCGTGGAGGGCTCGAGCACCCCGCCGGTGGTCGTCGAGTACGCCGAGGTGTCGGCCGAGGTGGCCAGCGTGGCGGAGCCCGTGAGCGAGGCGCCGGTGGTCGTCGTCCCACCCCCGCCCGGCCCCGGCGCACCGGGCATCTCGGTCCGCGCGCCAGCGGACTCGCCTCCCGCGGCCCCGGTCGAGGCCACCGTGCAGGCCCCTTCCGCTGGGGAGCCGCCACGCCTCGACGAGGTCCGCCGCGCGCTGGGCGACTGCAAGCGCTGCAAGCTCTGCTCGGGAAGGAAGAACCTGGTCTTCGGGGTGGGGAACCCGAAGGCCCGCCTGGTGTTCGTGGGGGAGGGGCCGGGCGCCGAGGAGGACAACCAGGGCATCCCCTTCGTCGGCGCGGCCGGGCAGCTGCTGACGAAGATGATCGTCGCGATGGGCTACACCCGCGACGAGGTCTACATCTGCAACGTGGTGAAGTGCCGCCCGCCCGGCAACCGCAACCCCGAGCCGGACGAGATCGAGGCCTGCCAGCCATTCCTCGAGGCACAGCTGAACGCCATCCGTCCCTCGGTGATCATCGCCCTGGGGAAGTTCGCGGCACAGACCCTGCTCCGGACGGACACGCCCATCACCCGGCTGCGAGGGCAGTGGCGGGAGTACGTCGGCGTTCCGCTGATGCCCACCTTTCACCCCGCGTACCTGCTCCGCAACCCGGCAGAGAAGAAGGCGGCCTGGACCGACCTCCAGGCGGTGATGGCGCGCTTCCCGAAGCCCGGGGCCTGAAGCAGACTGCCCTGCCGTGCCTCGCGGTCGCCTCGACATCCAGACCGTCCACTGCGCTGCGCTCGCCGACAATCCCCGCGGCGACCCGGTCCAGCGGCCCTGCCCGGTGTACCTCCCCGAGGGATATGACCCCGGTGGTGCTCGCTACCCGGTGGTCGTGCTGCTCCACGCCTTCATGGGCTCGGCGCTGGGCTGGTTCAACACCCAGCCCTTCGGGCCCGGGATCCTCGACCGGCTCGACGCGCTGTTCGCCTCGGGCGTGCCGCCGTTCTTGACCGTCTTTCCCGATGGGTTCACTGCGCTCGGAGGAAGCCAGTGGGTCGACTCGCCGGGGAACGGCGCCTACGGGCAGATGCTGGTCCATGACGTGCTCGGTCACGTCGACCGGACCTACGCCACGCTCCGCTCGCCCTCCTCCCGGGCGGTGGGAGGCCGCAGCTCCGGTGGCTACGGCTCGTGGCAGCTGGTGCGACGCTTCACGGGGGTGTTCGGGCACATCGCCTCGCACTCGGCCGATTCCTACTTCGAGTACTGCTACCTGCCCGAGTTCCCGAAGGCCGCCTCCGCGCTCGTCCGGGCCGGAGGGGTGCAGGCCTGGTGGGAGGGATTCGAGCGCCGGGTTCGCGAAACGAAGATGGGCGGGGACGACCACGCGGTGATCAACCTCCTGGCGATGGCCTCCGCGTACTCGCCGGACGTGGCCCAGCCGCTCGGGGTGACGCTGCCCTTCGACCTGCGGACCGCGCGGATCGACGAGGAGGTGTGGGCGAGCTGGCTCGAGGAGGACCCGGTGCGCTTCGTGGAGGAGGACCCCGATCCCTTTCGATCGCTGGAGAGCATCTTCATCGACTGCGGGACGCGCGACGAGTTCGGCCTCAACTGGGGTGCGAGGATGCTGGCCCGTCTCGTCACCGGCGGCAGGGCCAAGGTGGTCCACGAGGAGTACGAAGACGGGCACATGGGAACCGCGTACCGGTTCGACCGGTCGCTCGCGTTCCTCGCCGGGCGCCTCGAGCGCCCCTCGCGGTGAGCCATGTTCGTCGAGCAGTCCGGTCGCGCCGCCCGGTGACATCCCCACGCCGAACGTGCTAGCCGCGCCTGCGTGGCTGGAGACCCCTACGGACTGGACCGCGTGGTCGGCGAGCCGGGCGTGCTGCCCCAGCGCGCGCAGCGCCTGGACGCGTCGCTCCCCATTCGCCGCGACGAGATGCTGATCGACGTGGAGAGCCTCAACGTCGATGCGGCGTCCTTCAAGCAGATCCGGGAATCGTCCGGCGGCCAGGCGGGGGCGGTGGTCGCACGCATCCAGGAGATCGTCCGCAGCCGGGGAAAGATGCAGAACCCGGTGACCGGCTCGGGAGGCATGCTGCTGGGCCGGGTCCGCGAGGTCGGCCCCGAGCACCCGGCACACGGGAAGGTACGGCCCGGCGAGCGCATCGCGACGCTCGTGAGCCTGTCGCTCACCCCGCTGGTCATCGACGAGGTGCGCGGCGCCCGGATGGAGGTGGACCGGATCGACGTGAGGGGGCACGCCATCCTCTTCGCCAGCGGCATCTGGGCGCGGGTGCCGGACGACATGCCGGAGACGCTGGTGCTCGCCGCGCTCGATGTCTGCGGCGCGCCGGCGCTGGTCGCGCGCCACGCCCAGCCGGGGATGCGGATCGCGGTGCTCGGGGCAGGGAAGAGCGGCGCGCTGTGCCTCGCCCAGGCGCGGCGGAGCACCGGCGGGAGGGGGCAGCTCCTCGCGCTCGACATCTCGGAGAAGGCGCTCTCCGCCCTGGTCGAGCTGGGCGTGTCGGACGTGAGCCTCCGGGTGGACGCCACGAAGGCGGTGGACGTGCTCGAGGCGGTCCGCAACGCCACCGGGGGTGCGCTCTGCGACCTGGTGATCAACTGCGCGTCCGTCCCGGGGACGGAGATGGCCACGGTCCTCTCCACCCGGGAAGGCGGGACGGCGATCTTCTTCTCCATGGCCACGTCCTTCACAGCGGCGGCGCTGGGGGCCGAGGGAGTGGGGAAGGACCTGACGATGCTGATCGGGAACGGGTACGTGCCGGGGCACGCCGACCTCACGCTCGACCTGCTCCGGACCGACGCGCGGCTGCGGGAGTTCTTCGCCGCGCGCTATCTCTGAGGCGCAGGGCCGGCCTGCACCGGGGAGGGACGCGAGCGATCCTCGGTCCGGGCGTCCGACCTGGACTGACGGCCTGCGGGGTCCGAGGGCTCTGGGGCCGCCACCCAAACGCCCAGAGGCAATCGCAACAACCTCGACAAGGAGTGCGTGGAGCGGCTCGCTAACCCAGCAGACCCTGGTTTGGTCGTTCCACGCCGTGTGTGAGTTGTGGCGATAGCCTCTGGGCGTTCGATCCAGGCCTCTCCAGATCCTCTCCCCGCGAGAGGCAGCGTTCGGGGCCGCGGCCGCGCGAACCCATCGCGGCTCCCGGCTCGATCCGGGCTTCAGCTCACCGAGCGCATCAGCTGCTCGAGCGCGGGCTGATCGTTCCGGCCCAGTGCGTCCTCGGCCAGAAGGCTGTCCCGGTCCCGGTAAATGCTGGCCATCGCCTCGATGCGGCCGCCCTGCCGGTAGGCGACGAGCACGTTCCGGTCCGCCAGCGAGCCCGCGACCTGGGCGGCGTCCCAGGTCTCGGCGTGCCCGACGTAATTGATGGGCACGTCGTAGTGCTGGCTCCAGAAGAACGGCACGTGCCCGTACGGGGCGCCCACCCCGAGCATGTCCCGCGCCGCGACCTGCCCCTGCTGCTCGGCGACCACCCAGTGCTCGATGCGCCACGACGTATCACCGCGCGGGAAACGCGCGATGTCACCCGCCGCCCAGACGCCGGGCGCGCTGGTTCGCAGGTTCGCGTCCACCACCACCCCGCGATCGACCTTGAGCCCGCTCTTCTCCGCGACCGACACGCTTGGCCGCACACCGACGCCCATGATGACCAGCTCGGCGGGAACGGTGGACCCGTCGTCGCAGGTCACGGCCGACGCGGCGATGGCCGTGGGCTTGCGGCCGAGGTGGAACCGCACGCCCTTCTCCTCGTGAAGCGACTGAACGAACGCGCCCAGCTCCGGCCCGAGCACCCGCTCGAGCGGGCGGCTCTCCGGCGCGATGACCGTCACCTCCACCTGCCGGGCGCGAAGGGACGCCGCAACCTCGAGGCCGATGAAGCTCGCCCCCACGACCGCGGCCTTCAGGCCAGGGCGGAGCGCCGCGATGATGCCCTTCATGTCCCCGAGCGTCCGCAGCACGTGCACGTGCGGCAGGTCCGCGCCGGGAATCGGCAGGCGGATGGGAGCGGCGCCGGTGGCGAGGAGCGCGACCCCGAACGGCAGGGAACGTCCATCGGCCAGGTGCGCCTGCCTCGCCCCGGTATCCAGCCGGGTGACCTCCGCCTCCACGAGCTCGATGCGGTGATTCGCATAGAACTCGCCACCGCGGATGGGGAGCCACTCGTCCGGCGCCGTGCCGGCCAGCACGTCCTTGGACATGTTGGGTCTGTCCAGCGGCCAGCCCTCGCCGTCCTTGGCAACGAGCGTGATGGGGCCGTCGTATCCGCGGCGGCGGAGCTGCTCCGCGCAGGCGTCACCCGCCGCGCCCGCTCCGACGATGAGCACCGAGAACGGCGCATTCTTGACCGCGCGCGGGGCCGTCGGCTCCCGGCGCGCGCCCGCACGGACGCGCGAGCCCTCGCGCACCACCAGCCACGTCGCCAGTCCGCGAGGGGAGGGCGGTCCCACCGCCTCTCCGGTCCGGACGTCGAAGCGCGCGTGGTGCCACGGACAGCGCACCTCGGTGCCCACGACGATCCCGTCCCACAGGGGAGCACCGTAATGGCCACACTTCGCGGCGAGCACGAAGACCTCCTCGCCCCGGCGCACCGCGACGACGGGTTCTCCATTCACCTGCGCGGTGAGCATTCCTCCGTCGGGGATGTCGGCCAGCTCGATTCCCTTCGACAGCTCGGGACCGGATGCCTGGAGCGGCTCACTCATCGCGGGTGTCCTCCGTGCCCCGGAAGGATGACCCCGGCGGCGGCCGACAGGCGAGCGGATTCCATTCCGAAGGTTGGTGGTGCGTCATCCTGCTTCGACTCATCGGGGACCTGGAGAGCTGTCTTCGGAGGTTCGACGCGCTGAGTCTGCCTCGGCCGTGCGGGCAGAGACCCCGGGCTCGGTTGCCCCGGGTGTGCCGGGTAGGTTACGGGTGTGAGGTCATGCCAGGACCCTTCGTCGACGACGCCCGGGTCGCCCAGGCCCGCGGCATCGCGTCCCAGGTCATCGAGCCGGTCTTCGATCTGATCCGCCGGCACACCACCATCTCGGTGGAGCGCACCGTCCTGCGCCTGTTCGGGATGTCCGATGCCGGCCCGGGCGGGATTCCCCTCACCAATCTGATGACCGACCGCCTCAAGGCGGCCGGCGTCCTCAACCGCGGCGCGGCCTACTGGTACGCGCGGGCGCTGCAGCTCGGGGCGGCGAGCCCGCTCGATGCGGTGGAGCGCATCGCCGCGCTTCCGGCCGGGAAACTCGCCCCGCTCTCGGCGGAGATGGAGGGCAACCTCCGCGCTGAGGTCCGCCGTGAGGCCGAGGCCGCGGTGGACGAGCTCCGCCGTCGCATCGACGAGCGTGACGCGCTCCGCCGCGAGTACCCGATGTCACCGGCGCCGCACCGCTACGTCATCGTCGCCACCGGCAACATCTACGACGACGTGGACCAGGCCCGTGCCGCGGCCCAGGCCGGGGCGGACATCATCGCGGTCATCCGCAGCACCGCGCAGTCGCTCCTCGATTACGTGCCACACGGAGCGACCTCCGAGGGCTACGGCGGCACCTACGCCACCCAGGAGAACTTCCGGATCATGCGGGAGGCGCTCGACGCCGAATCCCGCCGGCTCAAGCGCTACATCCAGCTCACCAACTACTCCTCGGGCCTCTGCATGGCGGAGATCGCCTTCGCCGCGGCCTGGGAGAAGCTGGATATGCTCCTCAACGACGCGATGTACGGAATCCTGTTCCGGGACATCAACATGCGTCGGACGTTCATCGACCAGTACTTCAGCCGCCGCATCTGCGCGCTCGCCGGCATCATCATCAACACCGGCGAGGACAACTACATCACCACCGCCGACGCCTACGACGCCGCGCACACCGTCATCGCCAGCCAGTTCATCAACGAGGCCTTCGCCAAGCGCGCGGGCCTGCAAGACTGGCAGCTGGGCCTCGGCCACAGCTACGAGATCGACCCCCACCGACCGGAGACGCTGCTCCTCGAGCTGAGCCAGGCGATGCTCATCCGCCGCTGCTTCCCCGACGCGCCCCTGAAGTACATGCCGCCCACCAAGCACAAGGAGACGGATATCTTCTTCAGCCACGCCTACGACGTGATGGCTGACCTGGTGGCCATCTGGACGCGACAGGGCATCCAGCTCCTGGGGATGATGACCGAGGCCATGCACACCCCGCTGCTGGGCGACCGCTACGTGGCGCTGAAGTCCGCGGGGTACATCCACCGCGCCGCCCGGGGCATCGACGAGGAGTTCGTCGTCCGCGAGGACGGGAAGATCGCCAACCGGGCTCGCTTCGTGTTCGGCAAGGCCATGGAGCTGCTCGAGGAGTGCCGGCAGGACGGCCTGGTGGCGGCGATCGGCCAGGGCCGATTCGGGGACGTGAAGCGCAGCGAGACCGGAGGGAAGGGGCTCGAGGGCGTGATGGAGAAGTCGCCCGACTACTTCAACCCTTTCCTCGACATCCTGGAGGGGCGCTGATGGCTGGCGAGTCGCACCCCATCCGCGCCTACGGGGACCGCCGGGACGACGGCGTCATCCAGCTCTCGTTCACCCTGCCGGTGCCGCTCTCCGACAAGGCCAAGGAGGCCGCGCGGCAGTTCTGCACCCGGCTCGGCCTGCTGGACGTGAAGGTGGCCGCCGCCGAGCCCGCGGCCGACAACTACACCTTCTTCGTGGTCTACGGCCGGGCCGACGTGTCGCTCGACTATTCGAGCATCGACGTCCCGGAGATCGTCTTCCGGAAGCTCGGGTTCGACGAGCTGAACAAGCTCATCGAGGACCGCGTCGCCCGGCGAGTGGTGGTCCTGGGCGCGTGCACCGGGACCGACACCCATACCGTCGGCATCGACGCCATCCTGAACATGAAGGGCTACGCCGGGGATTACGGGCTGGAGCGCTACCCCTGGTTCGAGGCCTACAACCTGGGGAGCCAGGTCCCGAACGAGGAGCTGATCCGCAAGGCCGAGGAGCAGAAGGCCGACGCCATCCTGGTCTCTCAGGTGGTCACCCAGCGCGACGTCCACAAGGACAACGGCCGTCAGTTCATCGACGTGGCCAAGGCGCACGGGCTGAAGGGGAAGACCATCCTGCTCCTCGGCGGCCCCCGCGTGGATCACAAGCTGGCGATGGAGCTCGGGTTCGATGCCGGGTTCGGTCCGGGGACCAAGCCCTCGGACGTGGCGAACTACATCGTCCACGCGCTGCTGAAGAAGATGGGCAAGGAGCCCGAGGATCTGCACTTCGAGGGAGAGCCGGCATGAGCGTGCGTTCGGTGCTCCGGCTGCGCATGTCCAGCCACGACGCCCACTACGGCGGCAACCTGGTCGACGGCGCGCGGATGCTCGCGCTGTTCGGCGACGTCGCCACCGAGCTCTGCATCCTGCACGATGGCGACGAGGGCCTGTTCCGCGCCTACGACTCGGTCGAGTTCCTGGCCCCTGTTCACGCCGGGGACTTCATCGAGGCGGAGGGGGAGATCACCGAGGTCGGGCGAACCAGCCGGAAGATGCGCTTCGAGGCGCGGAAGGTGATCCGTCCGCTGCCCGACGTGTCCTCGTCCGCCGCGGAAGTCCTTGCCACGCCGGTGGTTGTCTGCCGTGCCACCGGGACCTGCGTGGTGCCGCTGGACAAGCAGCGAGGGAAGCGATGAGTGCGCAGCCCTACGTCATCACCGCCGCGATGGTGGGCGCGGAGACGACCCGCGAACAGACGCCTTACCTGCCCATCACCGCCGAGGAGATCGCCGAGGACGCTGCCCGGTGCCGCGAGGCCGGGGCGGCCATGGTGCACCTGCACGTCCGCACGTCCGACGGCAAGCCGTCCCAGGACGCGGAGCTCTTCCGCGCGGCGATCCGGGCCATCCGCGCTCGCTGCGACGTGCTCATCCAGACCTCGACCGGCGGCGCCGTGGGGATGACCGCCGACGAGCGGTGCGGACCGTTGACGCTCACCGGGCCCGACCGGCCGGACATGGCCACGCTCACCACCGGCACCGTGAACTTCGGGGACGAGGTGTTCAGCAATCCGCGGCCGCTGGTGAAGGAGATCGCCCGCCGCATCCGGGCACTGGGCATTCGCCCGGAGATCGAGTGCTTCGACACCGGGATGATCGAGCAGGCCGAGTGGCTGGCGAAGGAGGGCCTGGTGGACCTCCCGGCGCACTACGACTTCGTGCTCGGGGTTCCCGGCTCCCTCGGCGCCTCGGAGCGCGCGCTGGACTTCATGATCGGCTCGCTTCCGCCAGGGAGCAGCTGGACGGTGGCCGGCGTCGGACGCCACCAGCTCCCGATGGCCGAGCTCGCCGCGGGGAAGGGCGGGAACGGCCGGGTCGGGCTCGAGGACAACGTCTACGTGAGCAAGGGCGTCCTCGCGAAGGGCAACTGGGAGCTGGTCGCCGAGGCGGCGAAGCGCGCCCGTGCGAAGGGGCGGGAGATCGCCACGCCCCAGCAGGCCCGCGAGCTCCTGCGGCTCGGATGAGCATTCAGGACCGGTCGCGAACCCAGGGGAGCCCGGAGACGGCTTCAAGTGCCTCGGCGGCCTCCTCCAGCATCCGGCGTGCGATGTCTTCGTCCAGTCGCTCGACGATTTCCCGCGCCTTCCGGATCCCCGCCCAGGAGACCAGCTCGGTGGCGTGCGAGCCGCCGGCGGTGTGGACCTGCTCGGCGTGGACCAGCAGCGCCCGGGCGAGCGCCTTCGAGCTCGGGCCGGAGGCCCGGACGCGTCCGGTCCGCTCGACGTCCTCGAGCAGCTCGCGCGCCCTCGGCGTGAGCGGGTCCATCTGCCACGGTGCGCGCGCCTCCCCGATGCTCACCAGAGCCGGCCACAGCCGCCGGTGCACCAGCGTCACCTTCGCCGAGAGCAAGGGAACGAAGAGCGCCTCACCGCCGTCCTCCAGCGCGTTCGCCACCTGGAAGATGCGCCTTCCGGCCGGGTGACCCCACCACGAGCCGCGGATGGGCTCGCCCGCCACCAGCGCGGTGAGGCTCGGCTTCCGGGCGTCGTGCAGGAAGAGCAGCCCCGTCCGGTCCAGGGCGTCCAGTGCCTGGCGAACCGCTGTCTCGCTGGACGCTTCGGCCATGACCGGTCGATATACCCCTCTCTCACGCGCGAGGGACTGGCGATGCCGCTGCTCACCGAGCTGTACCGGCCGTCGCTGTTAATGCTGACCGATTTCTACCAGCTGACCATGGCCGCGGCGGCCTGGGGCTCGGGGGCGGCGCGGCGGGAAACCGTCTTTCACCTGCTCTTCCGGAGGGCGCCGTTCGGCAGCGGGTTCACCGTGGCCGCCGGCCTGGAGCTGGCGCTGGAGGTTCTCGAGTCCGCCCGGCTCGAGAGCGGGGATCTGGAGTACCTCGCCGGTCTGCGCGGCGCGGACGGCGCACCCCTGTTCGAGGACGAGTTCCTCGCCTACCTCTCCCGGCTTCGACTCGAGGTGGACGTCGACGCCGTGCCGGAGGGCGCGGTGGTCTTCCCGCAGGAGCCGCTGCTCCGGGTCACGGGTCCGGTCATCCCCTGCATGATGCTCGAGAGCGCCTTCCTCAACCTGCTCAACTTCCAGACCTTGATCGCGACCAAGGCGGCACGCATCTGCCTCGCCGCGGGCGACGATCCGGTGCTTGAGTTCGGGCTCCGGCGGGCCCAGGGACCGGACGGCAGCGTGTCGGCCGCCCGCGCCGCCTACATCGGGGGCTGCGCGGCGACCTCCAACGTGCTCGCCGGCCGACTCCTGGGCATCCCCGTCCGGGGAACCCACGCCCACAGCTGGGTGATGCTCTTCGACGAGGAGCGCGAGGCCTTCGAGGCCTGGGGCCGCACCATGCCGGAGACCACCGTGTTCCTGGTGGACACTTACGACACCCTGGAGGGGGTGCGAAGGGCGATCGAGATCGCCGGGTGGCTGCGAGCGCGAGGCAAGCCCTTCCTCGGCGTGCGCATCGACTCGGGGGACCTGGCTTGGCTCAGCAACGAGGCCCGACGCATGCTCGACGACGCCGGGTTCACCGAGGCGCGCGTCTACGCCAGTAACGAGCTCGACGAGCACCTCATCGAGAGCCTCAAGCAGCAGGGGGCCACCATCGGGGTGTGGGGGATCGGGACGCGGCTGGCGACCGCGCACGACGACCCGGCGCTCGGAGGCGTCTACAAGCTCTCGATGGTCCGCGAGCCGGGCGGGCCGTGGCAGCCGCGCATCAAGCTCTCGGAGCAGGCGGCGAAGATCTCCACTCCGGGGCGGCTGCAGATCCGCCGCTTCACCGACCAGCACGGCGCGGTGGCGGACATGATCGTCGACCAGGAGATCTCGCAGCCGACCAGGACGATGGTCGACCCGCTCGACCCCACCCGGCGTCGCACCCTGCCGGACGACTGCACGTTCACCGAGCTGCTGGTCCCCGTGGCACGGAAGGGGAGGCGCACCTCCGGTCCGGAGTCGCTCGACGCGATCCGGGCCCGGGTCCGGGAGCAGCTCGGCCTCTTCCACTCAGGAGTGAAGCGCTTCCTCAACCCGCACCGCTATCCGGTGGGGCTCGAGCAGAGGCTGTACGACCGCCGCACCGAGCTGATCCTCGCCGCGCGCAGGCATCGTTAGACCGGCGCACGATCGGCACGAATTCTCGCGAGGCCGCGAGAACTCGCGACCGCCGCTCGATGGATCCGCCCGGAACGACGGGGTTTCGACGACCTGCGCAGCGTCGGGGCGAAGGGCCCCTACGCCCTCTCGGGCACCACCTATGCCGACGCCATCGAGCTCGCCCGGAACGGGATCGGGTCCTTCCCGCACGAGCTCAACCACGTCCGCGCCGGCCCCTCGCACGACGGATGGTGCTTCGATGACGAGCCCTGGAGCGAGGCCGTCCTTGGCGTCGACCAGCGGAGCTATTTGGGGTGTGGCCCGCCGCGAAGGCGCTCGCCGCGGCCACGCGAGGACGTGCCTGCGCTCGCGCCGTCCGAGGTGGACGAGCGCGAGTAGGGTCCGCGCGTGCCCGACACGGGGTGTCATCGCCGTGGGCGGCGGCGTCACTCGGCCCGCAGGGCGGCCGCCGGGTCCACCGCCGCCGCGCGGCGGGCCGGCACCAGCAGGGCCACGATCGCCGTGACCAGCATCGCCGCCACCACCCGCACGAGCACCGTCAGGTCGAAGCCCCGGGCCTCGAACAGGAGGCCGCGGAGGACTGATCCGGCGAGGGCCGAGCCCAGCACGCCCACCAGCAGCCCGCCCAGCACCGCCGGGAGCGCTCGCCGAGCCACGTCGCGGATCACCTCACCCGGTCCGGCGCCGAGCGCGATCCGGATGCCCATCTCGTGCGTCCGCTCACTCACCACGTAGGAGAGGACTCCGAAGAGCCCGATCGCGGCGAGCAGGGTGGCGCAGCTGGCGAACACGCCCAGGAGCCACACCGGGTACCGGCGACCGAAGACCGCCGGGCTGTCGGCGAGCATCGCTGGCATCTCCTGCAGCGACTGCAGGGCCAGGTCGCCGTCCACGGCGGTCACTGCCCGCCGGAGCTCCGGGATGACCGCCGCGCCCCGGGAGGCGCGGACGGCGAGCGCCAGCGGCAGGTTGGCGAAGGCGTTCTGCCGCCAGGGGAGGTAGAAGGCCTCGGCCGGCGCCGAGTCGATGGGCCCCAGGCGTTCATCCCGCACCACGCCCACCACGGTGAAGGTCTCCCCGTCCGCCTTGTAGGTGAGCTGGAAGCGCTCGCCGAGACCGTCCCGGCCCGGGAAGTGGAGCCGGACGAAGGTCTCGTTGACCACCGCCACCGGCGGCGTGCCGGGCCGGTCCTGGGATCCGAACAGACGGCCGCGGAGCAGCCGGACGCCGAGGGTCTCGAAGTAGCCGTCGGTCACCGTGCGCGAGGTGGCGAACGTCATCGGATCTTCGGTCCCGGCGGCTCGAACCCCCATCCGGCCCGAGGCGGTGGTGCCGGGGAGGTGGGTGGTGACGCCGACCGAGGCGACCGATGGCACCGAGGCCGCGGCGGCGACCACCCGGTCCATCACCGCCAGCACCTCTGGCTCCGGGATGTTCCGGCGAGGCAGGGCGAGGGTCCCCACCACCACGCCGTCGGGCCGGAAGCCCGGGTCGACCGACAGCACCGACGACAGGCTGCGGGCGAAGACGCCGGCGCCGTTGAGCAGCAGCACCGCAAGCGCCACCTGCAGGAGGACCAGGAGCTGCATCGCCCGGTGCCGCCCCGGCGTGCCGCTGCGGAGGCCCGCGTCCTTCATCGTCGTGGCCAGATCGCTCCGGGACAGGCGCAGCGCCGGCACCACGCCGAAGAGCACCCCGGTGATGCCCGCCAGGCCCATCGAGTAGAGGAGGGCCGCCGAGTCGAGGCGGAGGTCCTGGAGGAAGGGCAACGTCGCCCGCTGGGCCGGCGGAATCCCGGCGGTCAGCGCTGGGAGAGCGGCGCGAGCCAGCAGCCAGCCGAGGAGGGCCCCCGCCAGCCCGAGGACGAGGCTCTCGCCGAGCAGCTTGCGGACCAGATCCCCCCGGGTCGCGCCCAGCGCGGAGCGCACGGCCATCTCGTGCTCCCGCGACACCGCCCGGGCCAGCAGGAGGTTGGCCACGTTGGCGCAGGTGAGCACCAGGAGCAGCACCACCGCGCCCCAGAGGACGAGGAGGACGGGTCGGATCGCGCCGACCTGCGCGTCGCGGAGCGGCACAGCCTGGATGCCGATGTGGAGCTGGTCCACCGGGAAGTCGATCCGCAGGCGCGCTGCGAGCGCGTCGAGGCGGGTCCGCGCCTGCTCGAGCGAGACCCCGTTCCGGAGGCGGGCGACGACACCCAGCCAGCTCGCGTTCCGACGGGTCGCGGTGTCGCCGGGCGGGACGATGGTGAGGAGGATCTCCGGGATCGCGTCGGCGGCGCCGGGTGCGGCCTCCACCCCGGGCCAGCGGAAGTCCGGGCGGAGGACGGCTACGACGGTGTAGGGTTTCCCCTCGACGGTGATGCTCCGGCCAATGACGTCCGGGTCCGCCCCGAGCCGGTCCCGCCAGAACCCATGGCCAACCATCGCCAGCGGTGGTGCCTGGAGCCCTTCCTCCTCGGGCCTGAAGTCGCGGCCGAGCAGGGGACGGACGCCCAGGACCTCGAGGAAGTTCCCGGTCACCGCCGCGGTGGGAATCATCTCCGTCCGCTCACCGAGGCGGACCGGGAGGGTGTGGTCGTCGTAGGCCGCCACCCCGGAGAAGACGTCGGGCCGCTCGCGAAGCTCCAGCAGCCCGGGCCAGGAGTAGCCGAAGGTGCGCCCCTGGTGGTCGAGCTGGACCTGGTCCACGCGGACCAGGCGCTCCGGGGCCCGGAAGGGCAGGGTCCGGATCAGCGCCGCGTCGAGCACCGTGTAGATGGCGGTGTTCAGTCCGATGCCCAGCGAGAGGGTGAGGACGACGACTGCGGAGAAGCCCGGTCGCGCGAGCAGCGGCCGGACGGCGGAGCGGAGGCGCGAGAGGAGCACGCAGGCCGACGTTTCAACAGACGTGCCAGCCGCAATCGGTTTCTGGCGTGCGTGGGAAGCAACGAATGCGTCGCGCGGTGGGAAGAAGCGTCCCGAAAGCGGACAGCTCGCGCTAGGCTCGATGGAGATGGGAATGGAGAAGTACCGGCGTGCCCGGGAGCTGATCGCGAAGGCCGGCGGGGGGGACTTCGTGGGGCCGAAGCCCGAGTCACTGGTTGCCCGCGCGGAGGCCGTGCTCGGCCTCCGCTTCCCTCCGAGCTACCGGCAATTCGTGCTCGATCTCGGAGCCGGGGACATCGGCGGCTTCGAGGTCTACGGCCTCGTCGACGACGACTTCGAGGACGCGCGAGTCCCGGACGCGATCGCCCTCACGCTCGACGCGCGCCGATCGGGGCTCGACCCGCGCTACATCCTGATCGGCACCCTCGGCGACGGATCGCACGACTGCCTCGACACCGGTCACCCCCACCCGAACGGCGAGGCACCGGTGGTCCAGCTCTCCTCCGAGTTCGAGGATCCGGTGACCCTGGCCGACAGCTTCGGGGAGTACTTCCTCACCGAGGTCCAGGACGCCCTGTCCACCGATGATTAGAACGGCGGCACCTCGCGCCGCCTCCACGGTCGCTCGACCTGCTTGGCCGCCGTCCGCTGGAGCGCCATCGCCAGTGCCTTCCGGGTGTCGCGTGGGTCGATGACGTCGTCCACCATGCCGAGCGCGGCGGCGCGGTCGATGCGCACGTGAGGGCGTAGCCCCGCGGCGAGCTCCTCCTTCATCGTCTTTGCCGCCTCGGGGCTCTCCGCCTGGTCGAGGAGCTTCTTGGCCCCGATCGACACCAGGCCCTCGGCGCCCATGATCCCGATCTCCGCGTCCGGCCAGGCCACGATCAGGTCGGGCTCGTACGCCCGGCCGTTCATCACGTAGTACCCGGCGCCGAACCCCTTCCGGACCACCACGGTGAGCTTCGGCACCGTCGCGCTCGAGACCATCTGGAGCATCCGCGCCCCGTGCCGGACCAGCCCCGACTGCTCCGCCTTGGTTCCGACCATGAACCCCGGCACGTCCTGGAAGAAGAGCAGGGGGATCTGGAACGCGTCGCAGAGGGCCACGAACCGCGCCGCCTTGTCCGACGCCGCGACGTCCAGCACTCCCCCCAGGAACATCGAGTTGCTCGCCACGACCCCCACGCTCCAGCCGTCGATCCGGCACAGGCCGGTGATGACGTTCCGGGCGAATCGCGGCTTCAGCGAGAAGAACTTCCGGTCATCGGCGATCGCCACGATGACCCTGTGCATGTCGAAGGCCTGGCGCGGGTTGTCCGGGACCACCGTCAGGAGCGACTCGTCCCGCCGGTCCACCGGATCCGACGTCGGACGCCGCGGCGGCTTCCCCCCGCAGTGCGAGGGGAAGAACCCCAGGTACTCCCGCACCGCCGCGATGCACGCCGCGTCGTCCGGGAACTCCCCGTCCGCGACCCCCGAGACCTCGTTGTGCAGCTTGCTCCCCCCGAGCTGCTGCTCGGTCACGTCCTCGCCCACGGTGCTCTTCACCAGCGCCGGACCGCCGACCGCGATGCTCCCGATGTCCTTCACCATCGGGACGTAGTCCGCAAGCCCCGGGATGTACGCCGTCCCCGCCGCGCCCGGGCCCATCATCGCCGAGACCTGGGGGACCACCCCGCTCAGGACGCTCTGCTCCCGGAACAGGTACCCGGTGTCCGCGAACCCGGCGAGCCGCCGGGGATCCACCTCGCCCCCGGCCTCGAGCCGCGCGCCACCGGAGTCCACCAGCCACACGATGGGCGTCCGGTTCTTCAGCGCCAGGTCCCGGAGCCGGGTCACCTTCCGCTCGCCCACCTCGCCGATGCTCCCCCCCAGCACCGTGAAGTCGTAGAGCGCCGCCGCCACCGGTCGCCCCTCGACGGTTCCGAAGGCGGTGATCACCCCGTCCGCGGCGGTGGGCCGCCCCGGGTCCTCCTCCTCCGGGAGCCGCCCCTCCGCCGAGGCGAGCATCCCCAGCTCCTCGACCGAGCCCGGGTCGAAGAGGAGCGCCAGGCGCTGCCGGGCATCCAGCTTGCCCCGGCCATGCTGCCGATCGACTCGCTGGGCACCGCCCATCTCCGCCTTCTTCGCCTTCAGAGCTGCCAGCCGCTCGACAGCGTCCTTCTTCCCCATGGGACGCAGGTTAGCGAACAACGCGATATTTTCGGCTTTCCGCCATGTCCGAGCGGCCGCTCCGCATCGTCAGCTACAACGTCCGGTACTTCGGCCACGCCCTCCGGGGCCTGGCCACCACCCGGGCTTCCCTGGAGCGCATCGCCCAGCGTCTGACGGGCCTGACCCCGCTCGCCGACGTCATCTGCCTCCAGGAGGTGGAGACCCGCTCCCTGCGGAGCACGCTCGCCTTCCGCGGGACCCACACCCAGCTCGAGGCCTTCATGGCCGCGTTCGAGCGCGCCTTCGCCAAGGCGAGCCTGGTGTTCCCCTACGACGCGTTCCACTTCCGCGCCCACAGCTACCAGTTCCGCTCCACCACCCTGTACACGACCGGGCTCGCGGTGATCGTCAACCGCAACCGGCTCCGGGTGGACGGGCACAACGTCCTCAGCCCCCACGCCATCACCCACCACCACGTGGCCCGGTTGAAGGACACCAAGCAGAGCCGGATCTGCGCCCACGTGAGGCTGGCCACGCCCGCCGGCGGGGGGTTCCACGTCTTCAACACTCACCTCAGCCTGCCGACGCCCTTCACCCGGGAGTTCTGGAGCGAGAAGGCGAAGATGGGCTTCGGCTTCAACCAGCTCATCGAGGCCAAGAAGCTGGCCAGCTTCGTCCAGGCCCATGCGAACGGAGACCCGTTCGTCGTCGGGGGCGACTTCAACTCCTCTCCGGCCTCGCCGGTGTACCGGTACCTGTCGGAAGAGGTGGGATGGGTCGGAGCGCAGGAGGCGCTGAAGCAGATCGATCGTTCCCACAGCGGGTTCCCCACGGCGGGCTTCTTCCGACTCCGGATGCACCTCGACCACCTCTTCGGAGGCAACGGAATCCGCTGGGTGGACCTCGCGGGAACCGAGCCCTTCGGCAGAGGCCCGTTCCATGGATTGTCGGACCACGTGCCGCTGATCGCCCGCTTCGAGCCGCCCGCCGGGCAGGCGAGCAGTGAGGCGGTTTGACGTACACTCGGGGGACCTTGGCCAGGCTGGATCCGATCTTCGAGCGACTCCTCCGCGAAGGAACCGAGCTGGTGTTCGACACCGGGGCTCCGGCGCTGATGCGCACCGCCTCCGGTGAGGTGCCGGTCCTTCGCCAGCAGCTCACCGCGCAGCAGATCGCCGGCGTCTTCGCCGAGCTCGTTCCAGGCGAGATGCGCAACAGCTTCCCCGCGCCGGGGGTGACGCGGTTCGAGTACGGCGCGCCCGCTGGACGGGTGGCGGTCTCCTTCGAGCGCAACGGCGCGCAGGTCCGGGCGATGGTGCGGCCGGCCGAGAAGGGGGCCGAGGAGGAGGGGGAGTCCATCGAGCTCGCGTCCGCGGCCGAGATGCTGCACGAGTACATGCACGGCCCCGGCACCCTGAACCCGGGGACGCCGCCGGCTCCCGCCGCCACCGGCATTCCGACCGGCTCCCAGCCCGGCATCCCCACCGGCTCGCAGGCCGGGGTCCGCCGCGGCGTGGCCAAGGACATCCAGTTCCGCGATCTCCCCGGGTCGGGCAAGCCCGCGGGACGGGCCGGACCCCGGGCCGGTACGGTCACCGGGGCGACGCCTGCTGTCGAACCCGCCGCGGCACAGGCGAAGAGCTCTGCGCCCGCGACGGGCCCGGCTCTCGCTCCGTCGGCGGACCCCCGCACGGCGATGGACCAGCTCCTGAACTACATGATGGACCGGAAGGCGTCGGACCTCCACCTGTCCTCAGACACGACACCCATGATCCGAGTGGATGGGGACATGACGCCCATCGACGGCTATCCCCCGCTCGCGCCCGGCCGCCTCAAGGACATGCTCTTCTCCATCGCCCCGGAGAAGAACCGCGAGCAGTGGTTGTCCATCAAGGACACAGACTTCGCCCACGAGACGCCCCGGGCGCGCTTCCGGGTCAACTTCTTCGCGGACCGGAAGGGCATCGGATCGGTGATGCGGCAGATCCCCAACACCATCCGCACCGCGGCGGAGATGGGCTTGCCCCAAGCGGTGCTGGACCTGTGCTTTCTCAGCAAGGGACTGGTCCTCGTCACCGGCCCCACCGGCTCGGGCAAGAGCACCACCCTGGCCTCGATGATCGACCACGTCAACCGCAACCGGGACGATCACATCATCACCATCGAGGACCCGATCGAGTTCGTCCACCCCAACCATCGCTGCCTGGTGAACCAGCGCGAGGTCGGCGCTCACACCGGGTCATTCAAGCACGCGCTGCGAGCCGCGCTGCGCGAGGACCCGGACATCGTCCTGGTCGGTGAGTTGCGGGATCTCGAGACCATCGCCATCGCCATTGAGACAGCGGAGACCGGTCACCTGGTCTTCGGGACGCTCCACACCAACACCGCCCCGAGCACCGTGGACCGGGTCATCGACCAGTTCCCCGCGGACAGGCAAGAGCAGATCCGGGTGATGCTCAGCGAGAGCCTCAAGGCCGTCATCACCCAGATCCTGTGCAAGAAGATCGGCGGGGGCCGGGTGGCGGCGATGGAGATCCTCATCGTCACCTCCAGCGTGGCCAACCTCATCCGGGAGGGGAAGACCTTCCAGATCCCGTCGAGTATGCAGACGGGGAAAGGCGTCGGGATGCAGATGCTGAACGACGCGCTCTTCGACCTGGTGAAAAAGAAGCTCGTCGAGCCCCAGGAGGCCTATTCCAAGGCCATCCACAAGACGGAGCTCAAGCAGATGCTCGAGCGCGGCGGGTTCAAGCTGGAGGCGGAAGCCGCCTAGCGCTCCGGCGCGAGGGCCACTCGCCGCCTCAGGCGGTGCGAGCTGAAGAGCGAAGGCCGCCGGGCCGGAACCCGGCAGGCCTGCTCACCTTCCGGAGAGGACGTCGTTCACCGAGGGCATCTTCTGGATGTCGCCGCGGGCGACCTTCCAGGCCTGCTGGACGATCCAGGAGAGCGAGCGGTCCTGCCGCGTCGCCTCGTGCTGGATCTCCATCAGCATCTCCTCGGGGAAGTACAGCGACTGTTTGCGGTGATCCGTGCCCGGCATCACGCCTCCTCGCGCGTGTCGGGAAGGGCGGGCTCGCCCGTCACGTCGTTCACCGCGGGGAAGGCCTTGATGCGCTCGCGTGCGATGCGCCACGCCTGCTGCACCACCCAGGAGAGCGAGCGGTCCTGCCTCGTGGCCTCCTCCTGAATCTCCCGGAGCATCTCCTCCGGGAAGTACAAACTCTGCTTGCGCTTGTCGGTTCCGGCCATCTCTTGGGTGCTCCCGGGGTCAGGTCAAAGGTCAACGTCGGACGCGCGTCCACAGGAGTGCCCGACGTGCTCTGGGGGGGAGTCTCCGCCACGGCGGCGGATCGGTCAATCATTTGGCTGAGTTCCGAGAAAGCGAACGCCCCGGTTCCAGCGAGGGAACCGGGGCGCCCGGGAAAGAAGGGGTGGCAGAGATTGACTCCCTGCGACCCCCGTGGGCCCAGAGGGGGAGGGGGGGGACCCCTAGGCCCAACAGTCATCCATTGTCGAAGTTCAAAACCCGCGGGGTGGCTCGCCCATTCCTCACCCCCATCGCCACTGCCACCAACTCGCTGTCATTCTAAGGGCGGCACCCGCGGGTCTCAACCTGCTGACCGGTGCGATGTTGGCTCCCGCGTGTGGATGGCTGTCGCATGCACGACGACCGGCTGAACCAAGGTGTCATCGAGAAGGCGGTTGCCGACGTTTTCGGACGGCAGGCCGGAAGAATTCTCGTGGCCGTGTCCGGCGGGGTGGACTCACTCGCGCTTCTGGTCACAGCGGCCAGGGTGGCGGGCGACCGGACGGGGGTGGCCTCGCTGGACCATGGGTTGCGGCCCGAGGCGCCCGCCGAGGTGGAGCGGGTTCGAGAGCTCGTCCGGTCGCTCGGATTGCCATTCCACACCGGTTCCTTGCAGCTCCGTCCCGGCCCCGGCGCCGAGGCCCGGGCCCGGACGGCCCGCTACGCGGCGCTGGATCGCATCGCCCGCGACCACGGCTACGCGGCCATCGCCACCGCCCACACGGCGGACGACCAGGCCGAGACCTTGCTCATGCGGCTGGCGCGCGGGTCGGCGCTTCGCGGAGCGGCCGCCATCCGGGCGGAGGCTCCGAGGCTCCTCCGACCGCTGCTTACCATTCGTCGCTCGCAGACCGAGGCCCTCGTTGCCGCAGCCGGGCTCGAGCCGGTCCGCGACCCGAGCAACGACGATCCGGGACTGTTCCGTACCCGCATCCGCCACCACGTGCTTCCGGTGCTCCGGCAGGCCGCCGGACCCTCGGTCGTAGAGCGGCTGGCTCGCTTCGCCCGCTCTGCCGCCGAGGATGAGGAGCTGCTCGCTGCCCAGGCCACGCAGGCACTCGAGCGAGTGCGAGACGGGACCGGCCTCGACGCGGTGGCGGTCCGCGCGCTGCCCTGGCCGATCCGCGCTCGGGCTCTCCGCACCTGGCTCGAGGGGCTGGGGCACCCCGTCTCCGACCGGCTCCTCCGGGAGGTGGCGGCGGCGATCGACCGCGGAGGCCGGACCGGCCTTCCCCGCCGCGCGGTCCTGGCGACCGAAGGCGGGTGGGTTCGGGTCCGGCCGGCGGTCGCCAGCGTCGAGGAGGGTCCGTGCGAGCTCGGCGAGGGGCGGCCGGTGACGTTCGGCGGCTTCCGGGTCTGGATGGGAGCGGGTCCCGGAGTGCCGGTGGGCACGGCCGCCCCACCGCTCGTGGTGCGGGGCCGGAGGCCCGGTGATCGGGTCAGGCCGGAGGGCGGTCCCACGCGACGGGTCCAGGACGTCCTGGTCGACGCAGGGGTCCCGGCCGAGGAGCGGGGAAGCTGGCCGCTGGTGACGGATGCGCGGGGGCGGGTGCTCTGGGTGGTGGGATTGTGGCCTCACGCCCACCCCGGTCCAGGGCCCTTCCTGCACGCGGAACCGACGGAAAGCCAAGGGGGCCCTCCACCGAGCGCTGGGGAGGAGGGTTCGTTATAGGCGTCGGGCGGGCGTTCCGATTCGAGTGCTTGCGACTGGCCCGACGGGCCCGTCAGAATGCTGGAATACCGGACCCCGGAAGGGGCTCGGGTTCGCGCCCGGGGTCGAAAGGGGCAGTCCACACGTGCGTTCCAGCTACAAGACCATCGGACTCTGGGTGATTTTGATCGCTCTGTTCGTCTGCTTCTTCCACATCTTCAACCGCAACCAGGACGAGGTGCAGGAGCCCACGTTCACCGCGCTCCTGTCGAAGATCGAGGAGAAGAAGGTCCGGCAGGTCAACGTCCGCGGGAACACCTACTCCGGCACGTTCGAGGACACCAAGGAGCGCTTCCGCACCATCGGCCCGCCGGCCGACGCGGTGATGCTCCAGAAGCTCCGCGAGTCCGGCGTGGACGTGAAGTACGAGAAGGAGGAGCAGAACAACCTCTGGCTCACCATCCTCGGACAGTGGATGCCGGTGGTGTTCCTCTTCGTCTTCTTCGTCCTCTTCATGCGCCAACTGCAGGGCACGGGCGGGAAGGCCATGACCTTCGGGAAGTCGAAGGCCAAGCTCCTCAGCGAGAGCCACAACAAGGTCACCTTCGCCGACGTCGCCGGCATCGACGAGTGCAAGGAGGAGCTCGAGGAGATCATCGCCTTCCTCAAGGACCCCAAGAAGTTCACCAAGCTCGGCGGCCGCATCCCCAAGGGCGTCCTGATGATGGGCCCCCCCGGCACCGGGAAGACGCTGCTCGCCAAGGCGGTGGCGGGCGAGGCGGGGGTGCCGTTCTTCAGCATCTCCGGCTCGGACTTCGTGGAGATGTTCGTCGGCGTCGGCGCTAGCCGCGTCCGGGACCTCTTCGAGCAGGGCAAGAAGAACGCTCCCTGCATCATCTTCATCGACGAGATCGACGCGGTCGGGCGGCACCGCGGGGCGGGGCTCGGTGGCGGCCACGACGAGCGTGAGCAGACCCTGAACCAGCTCCTGGTGGAGATGGACGGATTCGAGAGCAACGAGGGCGTCATCCTCATCGCCGCCACCAACCGCCCGGACGTGCTCGACCCGGCGCTCCAGCGGCCCGGCCGCTTCGACCGGCGGATCGTCGTCCCCCGCCCGGACCTCAACGGGCGCATGGGCGTGCTCCTGGTGCACACCAAGCGGGTCCCCCTCTCCAGCGAGGTGGACCTCGAGGTCATCGCCCGCGGAACGCCGGGTATGACCGGCGCGGATCTGGAGAACCTGGTCAACGAGGCCGCGCTCTTCGCCGCTCGCCAGAACAAGGAGCGGGTGGACAACACCGACTTCGAGTCGGCCAAGGACAAGGTCTTCATGGGCCCCGAGCGGAAGTCCATGATCATGACCGAGAAGGAGAAGCGGAACACCGCGGTGCACGAAGCAGGGCACGCGCTGGTGGCGAAGCTCCTCCCGGGGTGCGACCCGGTGCACAAGGTCACCATCATCCCCCGCGGTCAGGCGCTGGGCGTCACCTGGTCGCTGCCGACCGAGGACAAGTTCAACCTCTACCGCCAGGCCACCCTCGATCAGATCTGCATGGCCATGGGTGGGCGCATCGCCGAGGAGCTGGTCTTCAACGAGATGAGCTCCGGGGCGGCGAACGACATCGAGCGCGCGACCGAGACCGCGCGGGCGATGGTCTGCCGCTGGGGCATGAGCAGCAAGCTCGGGCCCCTGTCCTTCGGTGGCCGCGAGGGTGAGGTGTTCCTGGGACGGGACTTCACCAGCCGCCCGGACTACTCCGAGGACACCGCCCGGCAGATCGACGTCGAGGTCCGGGAGATCGTTCTGAGCTGCTACGACCGGGCGAAGAGGCTCCTCACCGCCAACTTCGAGACCCTCAAGCGCATCGCCGACGCGCTGATGGAGTACGAGACCCTCGAGGCCGATGACGTGGAGATCCTGGTCAACGGCGGCACCATCACCCGTGAGCGGCCGAAGCCGCGGGTCCAGCCGCCGAAGCCCAAGGAGAAGGAGAAGCGCCGGATCCTCGAGGGGATCCAGCCGCTCCCCGCGCTCGAGCCGAACAAGGCCTGAGCTCTGAGCCGGGCGTGATCCTCGCTGCCCTCGCTGGCTGCGGCCGGCGGGGGCGGTGTCGTTTCGGCCCGACGCGCCGGGCGCGCGGAGATACCGCCGACGGCGCTCGGGGATCCCACCTCCCCGGATGTCTCGCATCGTGGGTCCCTGGAAGCCCGCCACGACACCGCCCGTGACCGGCGGCCCGGCTTCTCTGCTAGCACTCCGGGTCGGTGATCCTCGCCCGCCCCATTCACCTGGATCGCGACGACGACCTCGAGCCCGCCTGGGAGCGGATCGGCCTCGCCCCGGCTGCGCGGCAGCTGCTGCTCGAATCGGTGGGGCGGGCACACCTGCTCCTCACCGGCCTGGGGCCCACCGAGTCACGCTTCCTCCGCGGGGTCGAGGACTCGGCCGTGACGATCACCCTCTCCGACCCGGCGAGACGTCCGGGCGGGGCAACCCTCTCCGGCACCCGCGCCGGGATCGAAGCGCTGGCCCGGCTCGCGGAGACCAAGCAGCTGACCGAGCTTGCCGAGGCGCTCGACGCCGCGACGGCCGCCGACGTCCCTCCGGACCCCACCGTGCTCGGCGGACGCACCCTGCGCTGGGGCGAGCGGACGTACCTCATGGGCGTGGTCAACGTCACGCCGGACAGCTTCAGCGACGGGGGGCAGCACCTCGAGCGAGACGCGGCGGTCCGGCATGCCCTGGCACTCGCCGAGGCCGGCGCAGATCTGCTGGACATCGGAGGTGAGTCCACCCGGCCCGGCGCAGCCGAGATTCCAGTCCAGGTCGAGCTCGATCGCGTCCTACCGGTCATCGAGGCCGTGCGCGCCGCCAGCGACGTGCCCCTCTCCATCGACACCCGGAAGGCGGAGGTCGCCCGCGCCGCGCTCCGGGCGGGCGCGGTCCTGGTCAACGACGTCAGCGGGCTCGGACACGACCCCGCGCTCGCCGCAGTGGTCGCCGGGGCGGGCGCGGCGCTCGCCCTGATGCACGTCCAGGGGACGCCGGAGACGATGCAGGTGGACCCCCGCTACGACGACGTCGTCGCCGAGGTCCTCGAGTTCCTCGCCGGCGGCATCGACCGCGCGGTCGCGGCCGGTGTTGCGCGGGAGCGCATCTGGATCGACCCGGGGATCGGCTTCGGAAAGACCCTCGGGCACAACCTGTTCCTGCTCCGCCACCTCGCCGAGCTCCGCGTCCTCGGCGCGCCGGTCCTGGTGGGCACCAGCCGCAAGCGGTTCATCGGCGCCCTGGCAGGCGGGCGCCCCCCAGACGAGCGCCTTCCGGGGACGCTGGCCTCGATCGCCGCGGCAGCGGTGCTCCACGGGGCGGACGTGGTCCGGGTGCACGATGTCGGGGAGGCAAAAGATGCACTCGCCGTCGCCGACGCGATCGCCCGGGCACGGGAGGGCGGTGATCTCTGGGGGCCGGCCCGACCCTGACGCGAGGCGCCGCTCGCCGCGGACACGCAAGATCTGCGCGTCCGATCGCCGCTTGAAATCGCGGCGGCCCCGTGGCCTGTTTCCTCCTGAAACACGTCGGCAGGAGGTCCCATGGCACTCGAGCATCTCCTCGAAGTGGGCGAGGGCATTCCGGCGCCGGAGAAGATCCGCCGCGCGGCCAATCTCCAGGACGTGCGAGCGGAGCACGCGCGCAGCCTCGCCGACCCGCACGGCTTCTGGGGCGAGCAGGCGAAGCGCTTCCGCTGGTCACAGCCGTGGACCCGCGTGCTCGAGTGGCGCGTCCCGGACCACAAGTGGTTCCTGGGGGGAAAGCTCAACATCACCGAGAACGCCCTCGACCGCCACGCCGACGGCCCGCGCCGCAACCACCGCGCCTTCGTCTGCATCGACGAGGACGGCACCGAGCGGAGCATCACCTATGGAGAGCTCCGCGATCTGGTCTCACGGCTCGCCAGCGGACTGCGCTCGCTCGGAGTGGGCGTGGGGGATCGGGTCATCATCTACATGCCCCTCACCCTGGAGGGCATTGCCTCGATGCTGGCCGTCGCGCGGCTCGGGGCGGTCCACTCGGTGGTCTACGCCGGCCTCGGCGTGGGCGCGCTCCGCGACCGCATCGTGGACGCCGGAGCGAAGCTGATCATCGCCGGCGACGTCGGATTCCGGCGCGGGAAGGTGGTGGAGCTGCAAGGCATCGTCGACGAGGCGGTCACCGGGCTGGACGTGAAGAACATCGTCTGGTTCCAGCGCCGCGGCAGCGGAGGGCGGGCCCTCAAGGAGGGCGAGGTCGACTTCCGCGACCTGGTCCAGCGCAGCAAGCCCGACGTGGCCCCGGTTCAGGTCGACAGCGAGCACCCCCTGTTCATCCTCTACACCTCCGGCTCCACTGGGAAGCCGAAGGGCGTGGTCCACGTGCACGGCGGCTACATGGTGGGGACCGCCTACCACCTCCGGACCTTCTACGACATCAAGGACGACGACGTCTTCTGGTGCACCAGCGACATCGGCTGGGTGGTGGGTCACTCGTACATCGTCTACGCGCCCCTGGTGGAGGGCATCACCACCGTCGTCCGCGAGGGCGCCATCGACTTCCCCGATCCGGGGATCGCCTGGCGGGTGGTGGAGAAGCACAAGGTGAACGTCATCTTCACCGCCCCCACGGCGCTCCGGATGTTCATGAAGTTCGGCGGCGAGCTGCCGGCGAAGTCCAACCTCTCCTCGCTCCGGCTCATCACCGTCGCCGGCGAGCCACTGAACCCCGAGGCCTGCCGCTGGGCGTTCGAGCACCTCGTGGAGGGCGGCAAGCGGGGGTTCATCGCCGACAACTGGTGGCAGACCGAGCTCGGCGGACCGGCCCTGGGGACGCCGCTGTGCATCCCCTCCCGGCCGGGCGCAGTGGGCCTGGCGCTTCCGGGGGTGGACGCGGTGGTGGTGGACACCGACGGCAAGGAAGTGCCGAGAGGGCAGGGCGGGGTGCTCGCGCTCCGGGGGCCGTTCCCCCACATGATGCGGACCGTCTGGGGTGATCACCAACGCTGGGCCCAGTACTGGGAGGAGATCCCCGGACAGGTCTACGCCGCGGGGGACGTCGCCAGCTGGGACAACGACGGCTACTTCACCGTGCTCGGGCGCAGCGACGACGTGCTGAACGTCGCCGGTCACCGCATCGGCACCGCCGACGTGGAGAGCGCCCTGGTCAGCCATCCGGCCATCGCGGAGGCCGCGGTCATCGGGATCCCCGATCCGGTCAAGGGCGAGGGCATCAAGGCCTTCTGCATCCTCCGCGCGGGACGAAAGGCGACTCCGGAGCTCGAGGGGGAGCTGATCCAGCACGTGCGGCATGAGCTCGGGCCCATCGCCACCCCCAGCTCCATCAAAGTGGTGGACAAATTGCCGAAGACCCGGAGCGGAAAAATCGTCCGGCGACTGCTCAAGGCCCAGGAGCTGGGCAAGGATGCCGGCGACCTGTCGACGCTCGAGGAGTGACACCCACCCTCGGCCACCTTCCTTGCCTTGCGGGTCCGGGTCGCGGTCCCTAGCATGGTACCGACCCGGGGAGGCGTGACGGGCGGCGGGAGGGTCGCGCAAAGTGAGGTTGATGAGGGCTCCTGAGGCGCAGGCGAAGCTCAAGCTGTTCGGCACCGACGGTGTCCGGGGGACGGCCAACGTCTGGCCGATGACCGCCGAGGTCGCGATGCAGCTCGGGCGGGCTCTGGCCTTCCTCATCCGCAACGGCAATCACCGCCACCGGGTGGTGATCGGCAAGGACACCCGGCTCTCCGGCTACATGCTCGAGCAGGCGCTGGCCGCAGGGGTTACCTCGATGGGGGTGGACGTCGAGCTCGTGGGGCCGCTGCCCACCCCGGGCATCGCCAACATCACCACCTCGATGCGCGCCGACGCCGGCGCGGTCATCTCCGCCTCGCACAACCCCTACCAGGACAACGGCATCAAGTTCTTCTGGCGGGACGGGTTCAAGCTCCCCGACGAGACCGAGGAGAAGCTGGAGGAGCTGGTCACCAGCGGGCAGATCGACGAGATCCGCCCGACCGCGGACAAGATCGGCAAGGCCTTCCGGCTGGACGACGCCAAGGGCCGGTACATCGTCTTCCTCAAGAACACCTTCCCGCGCGAGCTGACCCTGGAGGGGATGAAGGTCGTCGTCGACTGCGCCCACGGCGCCGCATACCGGACGGCCCCGTCGGTGCTGCAGGAGCTCGGGGCGAACGTCATCTGCCTTGGCTGCGAGCCGAACGGCCTGAACATCAACGACGGCCTGGGAGCGGTGCATCCAGAGTCCATGGCGCAGGCGGTGGTGGAGCACGGAGCGCACCTCGGGCTGGCCCTGGACGGAGATGCCGACCGGTTGATCGTCGCCGACGAGAAGGGCCGCATCGTCGATGGGGACGCGATCATGGCCATCTGCACCGGTGAGCTGGTCGCCCGCGAGCGGCTGCGGACGAAGACCCTGGTCACGACGGTGATGTCGAACGTGGGTCTCGAGCGCGCCGTGAGCCGCTGGGGCGTGCAGGTGGTCCGGACGAAGGTCGGCGACCGCTACGTGGTCGAGGAGATGCGCCGGTCGGGGCACAGCCTCGGCGGGGAGCAGTCCGGGCACCTGGTATTCCTCGACCACGCGACCACCGGGGATGGAACGCTCGCCGCGCTCCAGCTCCTGGCGGTGATGTGCCGCCAGCAGAAGCCCCTCTCGGAGCTGACGGGCATCTTCGAGCCGGTGCCCCAGACCCTGCTCTCGCTGGTGGTCAAGGAGCGGAAGGACCTGGAAGGTCTCGCCGGGGTCAATGCGGCGATCGAGTCGGTGCGAACGAAGCTGGGCAAGGACGGGCGGGTCTTCGTCCGCTACAGCGGCACCGAGCCGAAGGTGCGGATCCTCATCGAGGGACCGGACAAGGCCCGCAACGAGGAGCACGCGCAGACCATCGCCGCCGCGCTGACCGCTGCCCTCGGCTGATCCCCCCGGCCCGGGGCTCGCCCGTACCCCGGATGGAAGCCCGGTCAAGATCTCGTGAGGCGCTCGCCCAGGCACCGGGTGTACCCTGGCCCGCGGCCGTCCACTGACTCGGAACAGCGCCAGAGTCGCGGTACAACGCCGTCACATGGGACAGCGACTCGGCGTCAACGTCGACCACGTGGCCACCCTGCGCCAGGCGCGGCGCGCCGCCTATCCGGACCCGGTGACCGCCGCCGCGCTCGCCGAGGCGGCCGGTGCGGGGCAGATCACCATCCACCTCCGCGAGGACCGAAGGCACATCCAGGATCGCGACCTCAAGATCCTCCGGGAGACCTGCCAGACGCTCCTCAACCTCGAGATGGCCGCCACCCAGGAGATGGTGAAGATCGCCTACGAGGTGAAGCCGGACCTGGTCACCCTGGTCCCGGAGCGCCGCGAGGAGCTGACCACCGAGGGCGGCCTCGACGTGACCGGGCAGCGCGAGTCGCTCGCCCAGGCCGTCCGGCACCTGAGGGACGGGGACATCACCGTCTCGCTGTTCATCGACCCGGATCTCGACGCGGTGCGTGCCTCACACAAGCTCGGGGCGGACCGGATCGAGATCCATACCGGCCGGTACTGCGAGGCCCGGAATGCCAAGGAGCGCACCCGCGAGCTGATGCGGGTCGTGGACGCCGCCCGCGCGGGGAGCAAGCTCGGGCTCGGGGTTGCTGCCGGGCACGGCCTCAACTACGACAACGTCCAGCCCATCGCCCGGATCGACGAGATCGACGAGTTGAACATCGGGCACGCAATCATCGCCCGGGCGGTGCTGGTGGGCATGGACCGGGCCGTGCGGGACATGCTGAGGCTGATGCGGGGCGACTGACATGGCCGTTCTCGGTCTCGGGATGGACGTCTGCTCGGTGGAGCGGGTTGCTCGCGTGCTGGACGGGCCCAATGGCACGCGTTTTCGCGAGCGGGTCTACACCCCCACGGAGGTGGCGACCTGCGAGGGGCGCTCGGACGCGGCCACTGCATACGCGGCCCGCTTCGCCGCCAAGGAGGCCCTGGTCAAGGCGCTCGGCGCTCCGCCGGGACTCCGCTGGCGGGACATGGAGGTGGTGAAGGCGGCCAACGGGGCCCCCGGGTTCGCGCTCACCGGCGTGGCATTTCGAGAGGTCGCGGCCCGCGGCGCGCGCGTCCTGCTGGCCCTGACCCACGACGCGGGGGTCGCCGCGGCGACGGTGGTGCTGGACCACCTGTGACGGAGAACGCCACTCGTCGGTGAGGCTCGTGGGTGCACGCTCCCGGCCGCGCGAACTTGCGACCCGCCTCCTTCGGCTGCACGCTCCGGGAAGCAGAAGATGCAACCGCTCCTCACCGCCGCCGAGACGCGCACCGCCGAGGCCGAGGCCGAGCGCCGCGGCCTGCCCGCCTCCATCCTGATGGAGAACGCCGGGACCGCGGTGGCCGAGGCGGCGATGACGCTCGGAGCCCCCGCGGCGAGGTTCCTGGTCGTCGCCGGGCCGGGGAACAACGGCGGTGACGGCTACGTCGCGGCGCGCCAGCTCCACGCCGCCGGGAGGCAGATCGACGTGTGGCGGGTGGGGGACCCGGCGCGTCTCAAGGGGGATGCCGCCCGGAACCACGCCGCAGTGGAGCAGAGCGGGGTCCCGGTCCATGCCTCGGCCGCGGCGCTGGCGCTCCGGCCCGGTGATGTGGTCATCGACGCGCTGTTCGGCACCGGCCTGGCCCGCGCGCCCGACGGCGACGCCGCCGACGCCATCCGGGCGATGCTCCGCTGGCGCGCCGAGGAAGTCCGGGTCCTCGCGGTGGACCTTCCCTCCGGGCTCGCCAGCGACAGCGGGCGCGCCTTCGACCCCTGCGTCGCCGCCGATCTCACCATGACTTTTGGAACGTGCAAGCTGGGCCTCGCGCTCGAGCCTGGTGCCACCCTCGCCGGCCGCGTGGAGGTCGCGGACATCGGGCTCGCCGAGCTCACCCCCTCGACCTGGCTCCTCGAGCCCGAGGACGGTCCGCGCTGGCTCCCTCCCCGTCGCTCCGACACGAACAAGGGAACCTACGGCCACCTCCTCGTGGTCGCCGGGAGCCGCGGGAAGAGCGGGGCGGCGGCGCTCGCCGGCGTCGCGGCGCTGCGGAGCGGGGTGGGGCTGTGCACGGTGGCGACACCCGCGGACGCGCTCTCCGACGTCCAGGGTCACGCGCCGGAGCTGATGGGAGTGGCGCTCCCGGCATCCGCGGTGCTCGGACCCACCCACCTCGACGCGCTGCTCGCGGCCGCCGAGGGGAAGGACGCGCTGGTCATCGGTCCCGGCATCCCTCGCGGGCCGGAGACCCACGTCCTCCTCGCCGAGCTACTGGCCCGGCTGGACGTCCCCGTTCTCCTCGACGCCGACGCGCTGAACGCCGTCGCAAGCCATCCCGAGCTGCTCGCGCGGAGCCGGGCGCGGACCGTGCTGACTCCCCATCCCGGGGAGATGGCGCGGCTCACGGGCAAGACCGTCGGCGAGGTCCAGGGAAACCGCATCGCCGCCGCGACCGCCTTCGCCCGGCCCCACCACGCGGTGGTCGTGCTCAAGGGGGCCCGCACCGTCGTGGCCGATCCGTCGGGAGAGGTGCGGGTGAACCCCACCGGAAATCCCGGGATGGCCACCGGGGGCACCGGAGACGTGCTCTCGGGGATGGTGGGGGCCTTCCTCGCGCAGGGCCTCGCCCCGGTGGACGCGGCGAGCGTCGGGGTGCTGGCCCACGGCCTCGCCGGCGACGCCGCTGCCCGGCGCTGGGGACGCCTGGGGCTCATCGCCTCCGACCTGACCGAGGCCCTGGGCGAGGTGTGGACCGCATGGGGACGGTGAGCTTCGCCTCCTCGTCACCGGAGGAGACCCGCGCCTTGGGAGAGGCGCTGGGACGGGTCCTCCAGGAAGGGGACTTCGTGGGTCTGCTCGGCGACCTGGGCGCGGGGAAGACCGAGCTGGCCCGCGGCATCGCCCGCGGCGTGGGGATCCGCGACGAGGACGTGACCAGCCCCACCTTCTCCATCGTCCACCAGCACCACGGCCGCATCCGCCTCACCCACGCCGACCTGTATCGCCTCACCGGGCCGGCCGACCTCGACGGCACCGGGTTCCACGAGCTGCGCGACGGGCCCGGAGCGACCCTGGTGGAGTGGGTGGACCGCGTCCCTCGCGCCGCCCCGCCCGATGCGATGCGCATCGTCCTCCTGGACACCGCCGAGAACGCCCGGGAGCTGGTGGTCACCACCTCCGGGCCCCGATCGGAGCACCTCCTTCAACGCTGGAAGGACGAGCTGCTCGCCCGAGCGGGGTAGGGGACCGCGGTCGTTCTCAGCCCTCGCTGTCCCCCTCCTGCTGCGCGGCGAGGCTGTCCAGCCGCGAGTAGAGCCGCCGCCGGGTGATGCCCAGGAGGCGGGCCGCCGCGCTCTTGTTGCCGCCGGCCCGCTCCATCGCAGCCTGGAGGAGCTCCCGCTCGAGGCCGTCGAGATCGAACCCGGGGACGAGCAGCTCCGCCACCACGTTTCGGGTCCGGGGCGCGACTCCCAGGGTGAGGTGCTCCGGCGCGATGGGCGAGTCACCGGCGAGGATCAGCCCCCGCTCGAGCACGTTCTCCAGCTCGCGGACGTTCCCCGGCCAGGTGTGCTGCTCGAGCCGGGCCCGCGCTCCGGCCGAGAGCCGCTCCTCCGGGACGCCGCGAGAGGCGAGGAAGCGCACCGCCAGCGGCAGCACGTCCTCCGGGCGCTCGCGCAGCGGGGGCACCACGATGCTGAAGACGTTCAGCCGGTAGTAGAGGTCCTCGCGGAAGGTGCCCGCCGCCACCGCGCCCTTGAGGTCGCGGTTGGTCGCGGCGATCACCCGCACGTTCGCCGTTCGCTCGGTGGTGCTGCCCAGCGGGACGTAGACCCGGTCCTGGAGGAACCGGAGCAGCTTCACCTGGGTGGCGGAGCTGATGTCCCCGATCTCGTCGAGGAACAAGGTCCCGCCCTCGGCGGCGGCGAGGTGGCCCAGCCGCCGCAGCTGCGCCCCGGTGAACGCCCCCTTCTCGTGGCCGAAGAGCTCGGACTCCAGCAGCGCCTCCGGGAGCGCGGCGCAGTGGACCTCCACCAGCGGCCCCGTGGAGACCGCGCTCGCGTAGTGGATGCGCCGGGCGATCTGACTCTTGCCGGTGCCGCTGTCCCCCATCAGCAGCACGGTCGTGGCCGTCGGCGCCACCCGCATCGCGGCATCGAGGGTGGCACGCATCGGCGCGCTCTCGGCGACCAGGTGGGGCGTGAGCCGTTCGACGAGGGCCGACGACCGCCGGCGCATCAATCGGTGCTCGCACAGCCGCTTGACCCGGACCCTCAGCTCCGCCATCGAGAAGGGCTTGGTCAGGTAGTCCGCCGCGCCGCGCTTCATCGCCTCGACGGCGTTCTCGGTGCTCCCGTGCGCGGTCATGACGATCACGTCCGGAGCGTCCGCCTGCTGGACCGCCGCGGCAAGGACTTGAAGGCCGTCCACTTCCGGCATCCGCAGGTCGGTCACCACCACGTCCATCGCGAAGTTGGCCATCGCGGTGAGCGCCTGCTTCCCGCCTGCCACACGCTGGACGTGGTGTCCGTCCAGCTCCAGCATCTCGGCGACGAGCTTGCCCAGCTTCGGCTCGTCGTCCACCACCAGGATGTCACCCATCAGCGGGCCTCCTCCGTCTGCGGCAGCTCGATGCGAAAGGTCGCGCCCGGTCTCGTGGGCAGGAGCGCCAGGCTGCCCCCATGGCGCTCCACGATCCGTCGGCTGACTGCCAGCCCCAGCCCGTTGCCGTCCTCACGGGTGGTGGCGAAGGGCTCGAACAGCCGGGGGCGGATCGCCTCGGGGATGCCGGGCCCATCGTCGGCCACGTCGAGCCGGACCCTCCCTGCCTCCGCCACCGCCTGGAAGCGGACCCGGTTCGCGCCGGCGCGGGCCGCGTTCGCCACCAGGTTCAGCAGCACCTGGCGGAGCCTCCCGGCGTCTCCCTGGATGTGCAGTCCCCACGGCGACTCGACGTCGATGGCCAGCCCGGTCGCGGCCCGGCCGGCGCGCGCGGCATCGTCGAGGAACGAGGCGAGATCGAGATCCATTCCGGCCAGGGGACGGTCGCTGGAGAGGTCCAGGAAGTCGTCGGTCAGCCGCCGGAGCCGGGCCACCTCTCCGAGGATGTCCTCCAGCGCCTCGGCATCTCGCTCGCCCAACCGGTCCCGCCCGCGCTCCCTCATCAGCTCCACCGTGCCGCGGATGACCCCCAGCGGGTTCCGTACCTCGTGGGAGACGGTGGCTGCCAGCTGCGCCAGGGCGGCTCCCCGGGCTGCCCGGGTGGCGAGCTCCCGCTGGCGTCGCTCGGCGGCTGCCCAGCCCCAGGCCACCAGGGCGGTCAGGAGCGCGGCACAGGCCGACAGCAGCCAGCCCAGGTGCAGCGCCCGGTCGAGGTCCGCCTGCCGTGCGGCGTACGCCTCGCCTCCCTCCAGCACCAGGACCTGGTCCACCGCGCCGGCGTGCCGCACCGGGAGGTAGGCCGAGGCCACCCGCGCCTCGCCGATGGCCCACCCCAGCGACAGGCTGGGCTCGCCGGCGAGGGCCCGCCGCACCCGTGTCGCGTCCACCCGAAGCAGGTCCACCGGCCGGGCCGCCGGTCCCACGGGATCGAGCACCACCCGCAGGCGCGAGTCGACGAGGAGCGCGCCCTCCAGCCCGTTCGCCTCCACCACCGAGCGCAGCCAGGCGGCGTCGGGCGTGAAGCCCGGCTGCTCCAGCGTCCGGGCGGCGGTCGTCCCCGCGCCGCGCAGGCGTTCCTCGGTCGCCCGCTGCAGGGCGCTCGAGGCCGCGCGGTGGAGGCTGTGGGTGGCCAGGCCCGCGCCGGCCAGGCCAAGCACCGCGAGGAGCAGTGGCAGGAGTGCCCGTCGCATCAGAGCACCGCCCCCGTCCAGGCAAGGCTTCCGATGAAGATCCACTCGGTCGCGTTGAGATCCGGGATGTTGGAGTCGGTGCGGAGAAGCCGCGCGGTCCCGCGCACCGACCACTGCGCGCCGAGGCCGAGGTCCACCCAGGTCGTGGCGAAGTAGCGGGTGTCCTCCCGGGTCGTCCCTGCGTAGGCCGGGTCCGGAGCGAGGTACGGCCGCCAGGCCAGGGCCCCGCGGACTCCCAGCATCCACGGACCCTGCGCCCACGACAGCTCGAGGAGGGGGCCGTGCTCGACGTAGGAGAGATTCTGCACCCGCGCCGCGTCCCAGGTGCCGGCGTATCCGGCGGTGATGCGGACGCCGCCGCCGGGGAGGAGGCCGGCGTCCAGCTCCAGCACCTGCCTCACGCCGGAGAGGTCCTCGAGCTCCGACCACCGGTAGGTCTCGAAGTGCGCGGCATAGGCGAAGCCCCAGAGGGCGATCCCGGTCAGCAGCGAGCCGCCGAGGAACGCCCGGTGGTCGGCCAGGTACCCGCGCCAGTCCACCGCCTGGTAGCTGTACGCGTACTCGGCGGTGAGGCTGCCCCCGGACCCGAGCAGGCGGAATCCCAGCGCCGCGGCGCCCCCGATGAGATCGAGCTCGTCGAGGGTGAACTGCTTCGAGAGCTGCCCCTCCACGCGGAGGTATGGCCCGGGAGTGCCCCAGGGGCGGAGGAGGCCCATGATCGTCAGGCCGGCGCTCCCGTCGGGGCCGGGGATGGTGATGGGCGCGCCGTCCGGGCGGAGCGCCACGTTGGTGTCGTAGACCAGCTCGGTCGCGACCGAGAGGACCAGGTGGCCCTCTTGCTGGGCCATGCGCGTGAGCTGGCGCGCGGCGTCCTCCAGGCCGATGGCCCGGCCGGCCTGATCGAAGAGCCGGCTGGCCCGGTCGCCGTCACCGCGCCGGAGCGCGATGAGCCCGAGGAAGAACGAGGCCGACTCGGCGAGCGCCGGGTCGGAGCGGGCGGATTCCAGCAACGGTACGGCGACGGCATCCTCTCCGAGCTGGTAGCGGGCGATTCCCTCCAGGAGGTCGACCGCGCGATCGTTGCCGCGGCCCCGTGCTCCGGCGAGGGCTCGCAGGGCGCGCCGGGGGTCGCCGTCGGCGAGCGCGTTCGCGCCAGCCTGCACCGGGTCCGCCGCCGGGGTGCAGACCGCCTCGAGCCCGCGCCGCGCCTCGACCGAGCCGGGCGCACGAGTCAGCGCCGCCCGGTACGCCTCGCGCGCCGCGCCCGCGTTGCCGCGCGCTTGCTCGGCATCGCCCACCTGGACGTAGATCTCCGCTTCCCGGGCGTTGGCCTGCCCCGGCGGAATCGGCGCGGTGCAGGGGTCCGCCACCGCGAGCACGAGCAGAAGCGCGGCGGTCATCTCCGCCCCCTCGGTGGAGGCGCCGCGAGACGGGCAGTGAGCGCGGTGGCCTCGGCCTGACGGTGTCGGGTCGGAGACCGGGCGGCGAGGGCCTCCGCCTCCTCTGCGATCGCGAAGGCCAGCGCCGGTCGCGTCCCGGCCAGCTCGGTGCCTCGGGTGAGGAGCCCGTCGATCGCCGGAGCCAGCTGCGCCGGCTGGAGCGCGTCGCGGATCGCCCCGCGGAGCGCCTTCAGCTGCGGCACGAGCCTCGGACCGGCGCGGGAGCCGGCCGACTCGAACCACCGGTCCGCGCAGATGAGGAGTCCCGCGGCGTAGCAGGCCTGCCCGCGGTACACCTCGAGGAGCGCGTCGGTCGCCGCGCGGTTGCTCCGCTCGGCGAGGACGAAGGCCTCGACCGCGTCCTCGGGACGCCCGAGCTTGAGGAGCGAGGCCGCGGCGTACCAGGAGGCCTCGGTGGAGCCCAGCGCCTCGGCGACCCGGAACTCCACCAGGGCCTTGTCGTACGCCTCGGCGCGGAAGGCCTCCGCGCCGGCCACCAGGTGGGGCTCCGACGGAGGGACGGCCGGCTCCGCCGCGAGCAGCAGCGCGAGCACCACCAGGCTGGAGCGGCTCACGCGCTGCCGCTCCGCTCAGCGTCTAGGGCTTGCCGCCGCCCTTTCCGGGGGGAGGCCCGTTCGGGTTCCCGTGGGTGGCGCCGTTCCCGCCGGTGGCCCGGGCCTCGGCCGCACGCGCCTGGCCAGCGGCATTGCGCGCCGACTCGCTCGGATCGCTGGGCCGCCCCCTGCCGTTCGCCACGTCCTGGGCGGCCCGGTTCGCCGCCGCGTTCTGCCCGGCGCGCGTCGCCGCGGTGGTCGATTCGCGAGCAGCGGCAGCCGCGGGGGCGGGCAGAGAGGGCGGAAGCACCGGGCGCTGCAGCGACGGAGGCTCGGTGGGCAGCGTCAGCCTCGCTTCCAGCGCCTCGTGCAGCAACGCACGGGTGCGCGGAGCGAGCTCCTCCGCGCCGGCCGTCGAGGCCAGCACCAGCACGAGCATGAGCGCGCAGCGCTTCATCCTGGAGCGTTCCTACAGCAACGGTCGTGCCGCCCACCATCGCCTCACGAACTCTCGCTGTCTCAGGGCCGGGGCCGTCCGATCCGGGACAGCCACTGCACCAAACGGTACACCGCGAGCCCTGTCCCACTCTCCGCGCCGGTGGCGGCGGATCGCCGTCGATGCGGGAGAGCTGCGCACACCATTCCCTGTGAAAACCCATGGGTCCGGCACGCGCCGGCGGGAAATCCGTGATTGCAGTGAAGCTGGCAAGGCGACTGCACACGGTCCGGCGCGCAAACGGCCCGGTGGTCGGCGGGCCCCTCACGGGAGTCCAGGTTCCGAATGTCTTCTCCTCTCCTTCGTTCGCTTTTCGCCGCGGGCGCGGTCGCCCTGGCGGGCTGTGGCGCCTCCAGCGGCTACGGCACGCTCGCCGTCGCGCTGACCGACGCGCCATCGCCTGACGTCAAGGGCATCGTGGTCACCATCGAGACCGTGACCGCTCACTCCGAGCAGGCCGGCTGGGTGACCGTGGCCCACGGGCCGATCACCGTGGATCTCTTAGCGCTGCAGGACGTGTCGACGCAGCTCGGCGAGGTGTCGCTGCCGGCGGGCACGGTCAACGAGATCCGCCTGATCCTCGCCGAGGACGGTCCCCAGTACGTGGTGCTCACCGACGACAGACACGCTCCGCTCAAGACGCCGAGCGGCGCCGAATCGGGAGTGAAGCTCAAGGGCAAGTTCGAGGTGAGCGCGTGCGTCAAGCACACCGTCACCCTCGACTTCGACGGCAAGAACTCGATCGCCTACCACGAGACCGGCGGGCCGGATCCGGAGTGGATCCTCCGCCCGGTCGTCCATGTGAAGGCCGAGGCGGACGAGGCCCAGAGCTGCTCCGCCGATGGCGGCACACCTGACTCCGGCACGCCTGACTCCGGCACGCCCCCTGTCGGGGACAACCCGCCCGGCACGCCAGACGCTGGAACCGGCAGCCCGGACGGCGGCATCTGCAGCGAACCCAGCGATCCGAACTGCACGCCCATCCCCACCTAGTCGGTCCGGTCCGGACTCACCCCCTACGGACCGGACGAGGCCCCCGGGACCCTTCCCCCGGGGGCCTCCTTTTTTAGCTGCCGCCTCGCGGCTTGGAGAGCGCCCTGGCCAGCTCCAGCACCTCGACCGGGACGGCCAGCACCACGGTGTTCGACGGCGAGGGGCCGAGACCGTCGAGGGTCTGAAGCGTCCGGAGCTGCATCGCTCCGGGGCTTGCGGCCATGGTGGCAGCGGCGGCGGCGAGGTTCAGCGCGGCGTCGCGGTCGCCCTCGGCCTTGGTGATGGTGGCGCGCTTCTCGCGCTCGGCGGACGCCTGGCGCGACATCATCCGCTTGAGGTCCTCGGGCATATCGATGTCCAGGAGCCGGATGGAGTCGATGTGCGTGCCCCACATCGCGGCGCGGCTCTCGACCACGGAGGCGACCTTGGCCTGGATCTGGTCACGCTCGCTGAGCAGCTCATCGAGGGTCATGCTCCCGATGACGTCGCGCAGCGCCGCCTGGGCGTACTGTGAGACGGCAAAGCGGTAGTCCTGCACCGTGATGACCGCCCGCTCCGGGTCATGCACCCGGAAGAAGATGACCCCGTCCACCCTCACCGGGACGTTGTCCCGGGTGATGACCTGCTGGTGCGGGATGTCGAGCGTGAGGAGACGGGTGTCCACGAAGCGCACCGTGTCCATCACCGGGAAGATCAGCATCACCCCTGGGCCCTTGAGCCCGTGGAACCTTCCGAGGCGCAGCACCACCCCGCGCTCCCACTGGGCCGCGATTCGCACCACGTGGCTCAGGTACAGTGCGATGAAGAAGGAGACGATGACCCCGAGGGGGAAGGTGATTCCGGCGCCGGGCAGGCCGCCCGCGCCGAGCCCGAGCATCACGGAGAGGAAGCTCCCGCCGGCCCAGAGCACCAGGAGGAGCACCACCCGGAGCCCGCGCCCGAGCGAGACGTGCTCGACCGAAGGACGGGCGAACTGACGCGGCGACATCCCCTGCTGGCCCTCGCGGGCAAGGGCATTGTCCTGGGCCTGCTCGATGGCGGCCCGGACCTTCTCCACGTTGATGGGCATGGCTCACCCCGTGCGGGCGAGCGTGCCCGCGGTGCGCTGAAGCAGCGTCGCGAGCGAGGTTTCCACGAACGTCAGGTCGCGGTCGATGCCGATCACGCTGTCCTGCGGAACCTCGTGCCACACGTCGGGGCCCTGCAGCTCCTCGCTGGCCACCTCGAGGGCGAAGACCGCGGTGCCGGAGCCAGGGCGCTCGCGGAACGGAACGCCCTCGGCGGCCTCGGCGGCGAAGAAGAGGCTCCGGTCGCGCCGGGTGGCGGCGAGCAGGTCGCCGTCGGTCACGAGGAAGTTCATCGCCGAGCGCTTGCCGTTGCCCACCTCGACGTCGGTGATGCGGGACACCTCGTCCATCACCTTGGCCAGCGCCCACTGGACGGCCACGAGCGAGGGGGGGCCGCCGGGGTCGGCCCGCGACGCGAGCCGGGTGAGGAACAGCGCGAAGCAGCGCTCGGAGTCCGTCTCGCCGCGGAAGGTCCGGTACGCCGGGGCGATGAGCTCCTCGATGGCGGCGCGGTGACGGTCGAAGGCGTGCAGCGTGCCGTTGTGCGCGAAGGCCCACCGTCCGTGGGTGAAGGGGTGGGCGTTGTCCAGCTTCACCGAGCCCACCGAGGCGAGCCGGAGGTGAGCCAGCACGGTGCGCGCCCGGACGGCGCTGCTCACCCGCTCGAACTCGGGGTCGAGGTGGGCGGCGCCGAGGCCGCGCGCGACCTGGGGGAACCCACCGTCCTGCCAGGACGCGATGCCCCAGCCGTCGGGGTGCTCGAGCGACTGGCGGCGGAGCGAGTTGCGCTCCAGGACCAGCGCGTCATGGACTCGCTCTGACGCAGCCGACCGGAACCCGAACAAACGACACATGCTCTCCACACTTCATACACGAGCGTCGCGACGTTCGCAGCGGGGCGGACCCCACCCACTGCAACTGTGCTGGTGGTTGGAAATCGACATGCCTGGCGGGCGTTGACCGCTCATGGGTGTTCTGCCCTCCGGTGGTCGGAGGCAGAGCGGGAAAGCCCTGTTCCGGCCCCGGGTCTCAAGGGAGGCCCGGGGTGGAACTTTCCTTCAACATCGCGCGGCGTTGTCCGACCGCAGGACGGTCCGTCCCGCGCGCACGACCGCCTGGACGTGGCTGATGCCGACGTGGGCCACCAGATGGTCGACGTCGGGCGCACCGAGGACCACCAGGTCCGCCGGCCCTCCGACCCGCAGCCTGCCGAGCGAGGTGTCCCCGAGCGCCTCGCCCCCTCGCCGGGTGACGCCGAGCAGGGCCTCGGCGGGGGTGAGGCCATTGTGTAGGCAGGCCAGCGACAGCGCGAGCGCGAGGTTCTCGGTGGGTGCGCTGCCGGGGTTGCAGTTGGTGGCGATGGCCACCCTGACGCCGGCGTCGACCAGCGCACGTCCGGGCGCGTAGCGAGCCAGGCGCAGCACCAGGGTGGCGGTGGGGATGAGCACCGCGGTGACCCGGGCCTCGGCAAGCGCGGCGATGCCCGCGGCGCTCACCGACTCGAGGTGATCCGCCGAGATGGCGCGCAGGCTGGCGGCGAGCTCCGCGCCCTGACCCGAGCTGAGCTGGTCGACGTGGAGCTTGAGCCCCAGCCCGAGGGTCCGCGCCTCCTCGAGGAACGGCCGGACCTCGTCCGGTGAGAACGCTCCCTCCTCGACGAACGCGTCGGCGAAGCGCGCCAGGCCGGCGCGGGCGATCTCGTGGAGAACGTTGCGGCCACGGGTGAGGAAGGCCGGGCGATCGGTGCTGCCGGGGGGCATCGCGTGCAGCCAGAGGAAGGTGCGCACGAGGCGGATCGGCTGGCGCGTCCCGAGCAGCTCGATGACCCGAAGCATCCGCAGCTCGGTCTCGGCATCCAGGCCGTAGCCGCTCTTCACCTCGGCGGTGGTGACCCCTTGAGCGAGCAGCCGCCGGAGGCGGGGGAGGGCGAGGGAGAGGAGCGAGTCGTCGGACGCCTCGCGCACCGCACGGACGGTGGAGGCGATGCCGCCGCCGGCTCCGGCGATGGAGAGGTAATCGGCGCCGGCGCAGCGCAGCGCGAACTCGTGCGAGCGGTCACCGGCCCAGACCAGATGGGTGTGGGCGTCGACGAACCCGGGCGCGACCAGGCCCTCGCCGGCGTCAAGGACCTTGGTGGACGGGGCGATGCCTTCGCGCGGGAGGTCGCCCTCGGCGCCGATCCAGGCGACGTGCGCGTCGTGGATGCCCACCGCGCCCCGCGGGATGGGGGCGAGCAGCTGCTCGGCGTTGCCGCCATCCGGGCCGTCGGCGGTGAAGAGGGTCCCGGCGTTGCGGACGAGAAGATCGAACGGGCGGCTCATCGACGCGCCACTTGTCTCCGGCCGTGGAACTCCCCTGGCCAGCGAATCGGTCGTGCGCCAGTGCCGCCCAAGTCACTCACACAGAACGCCTGTCTCCGTTCACACCAGCAGGGTGAGCCGCCGGCTCGCACGAAGAAGTAAACCGTCGCTGGCCTCTTCTCTCTCGCCGCGAAGTCGCTCCATCCCGCGACGATGAAGCTCGCCACTGAGGACGCCAGCACGAGAAAGACGCCCGCGGTACGTAGGAGGCGCTGCATCTGCAGGAGCATCGCGCGGGCGGTGCACTCCCGCAATCCGGTAGGTTCAGCTGGTGACGCCCGGGACCTTCATTCCACGGGCGCGGGCGACGTCGACCGCCTCGGTGTACCCGGCATCGACGTGCCGGAGCACGCCCATGCCCGGGTCCGAGGTCAGCACCCGCTCGATGCGCCGCGCCGCCGCCTCCGTTCCGTCGGCGACGATGACCTGCCCGGCGTGGAGCGAGTAGCCGATTCCCACGCCACCCCCGTTGTGGACGCTCACCCAGCTCGCGCCGTTCACGGCGTTGACCAGGGCGTTGAGGATGGGCCAGTCGGCCACCGCGTCCGACCCGTCCTTCATCGCCTCGGTCTCACGGTTCGGTGACGCGACGGAGCCGCAATCGAGGTGGTCACGGCCGATGACGATCGGCGCCTTCACCTCGCCACGGCGGACCAGCTCGTTGAACGCCAGCCCCGCCCGGTGCCGCTCGCCGTAACCGAGCCAGCAGATGCGCGCCGGGAGCCCCTGGAACGCCACCCGCTCCCCGGCCATCCGGATCCAGCGGGCGAGTCCCGTCTTCTCCGGGAAAAGCTCCAGAACGGCCCGGTCGGTGCGCCGGATGTCCTCCGGGTCGCCGGAGAGCGCCACCCAGCGGAAGGGCCCCGCGCCCTCGCAGAACAGCGGGCGGATGTAGGCCGGCACGAAGCCGGGGAAGTCGAAGGCATTCTTCAGCCCCGCGGCCTGGGCGCCGGCGCGGATGTTGTTCCCGTAGTCGAAGACGTGGCTGCCGGCCGCCTTCAGATCCAGCATCGCCGCAACTTGGAATCCCATGGACTCCTGGGCGCGGCGCACGTACTCCTCCGGCCGGCTCCGGCGCAGCTCCGCCGCCTCGGCGAGGGAGAGGCCCCGCGGGATGTACCCGTTCAGTGGATCGTGCGCCGAGGTCTGGTCGGTGACCAGATCCGGAGCGATGCCCCGCCGGACCAGCTCCGGATACACGTCCGCCGCGTTTCCGATGACCGCGATGGACCGGGCCTGCTTCCGGGCACGGGCCGCCTCCACCTGGGCCAGCGCGTCGTCGAGGTCGCGGGCGATGGCGTCCAGGTAGCGGTGCTCGACCCTCCGGCGGGCCCGCTCCGGGTCCACCTCCACGCCGAGGAACACCGCGCCGTTCATCGTCGCCGCGAGCGGCTGTGCCCCGCCCATGCCGCCCAGTCCACCGGAGAGCACCAGCCGGCCCGAGAGATCGTCGCTGCCGAAGTGGGTGCGCCCGGCCTGGGCGAACGTCTCGTAGGTGCCCTGCAGGATCCCCTGGGTGCCGATGTAGATCCACGAGCCGGCGGTCATCTGGCCGTACATCATCAGGCCCTTCGCCTCGAGCTCGCGGAACACCTCCCAGGTGGACCAGCGCCCGACGAGGTTGGAGTTCGCGAGTAGCACCCGAGGCGCGTCGGGATGGGTCCGCAGCACGCCCACCGGCTTCCCCGACTGGACGAGCATCGTCTCGTCGTCGGCCAGGACGCGCAGGGTCGCCACCATCCGGTCGAACGAGGCCCAGTCGCGTGCGGCCTTGCCGGTGCCTCCGTAGACCACCAGGTCCGCGGGGCGCTCCGCCACCTCGGGGTCGAGGTTGTTCATCAGCATCCGCATCGCGGCTTCCTGCACCCAGCCGCGGCAGGTGCGCTCGGTTCCCCGCGGGGCCCGGATCGTCCGTCCCGACATCGCCTCGTTGACCTCCGAAGGAGGCGCCAGGGGCGGCGCCCGTGGACCCTCGTACGCTGGACCCCGGGGCCTGCTCAAGCCCGCCTGGTCGCCGGGCGGCGGGGGGCGTTGCCGTCCGACGGCCCGTGGCCATCTTCGAGATGGCGTGGCTGCCTCCTCCAACGACCCGGCCGGCGTGAATCCGCGCGGTCGCAAGCACGAGAAGCCGGGCGGCGGGCCTCGGTTCCGGTTCGGCTCGCCGCTCCTCTACCTGGGCCTGGTGGTGCTCGGGCTCGTGCTCTTCCGGAACATGTTCCAGGAGGCTGGGTACCTCCGGGTGCCCTACAGCGCGTTCAAGCAGGCGGTCCGTGAGGGGCGCTTCAAGCGGGTGCAGATCGGCCCCGACGTGCTCCGCGGATACACGTCCGAGGTCATCGGTCAGCCGGCTCGGAACGTCGACCCGACGACGTCCCCCTGGACATCCAACCGCGTGGAGGACCCCGAGCTGACCCGGCTGCTCGACGAGAAGAAGATCGAGTACGAGGCCATCCCCGGCAGCGGACTGGGTGAGTCATTCTGGATCTGGGTCCTGCCGCTGCTGCTCGGATTCGTCTTCTGGACCTGGGTGATGCGGCGAATGGGAGCCGGCGGGCTCGGTCAGGGCCCCCAGAGCGTCATGAGCTTCGGGAAGACCCGGGCCCGGGTGCAGGCCGAGGCGGACACCGGGGTGGGCTTCGACGACGTGGCCGGCATCGACGAGGCCGTCGACGAGCTGCGGGAGATCGTCGAGTTTCTGCGCACGCCGGAGAAGTTCCGCAAGCTCGGCGGCCGGATCCCGAAGGGCGTGCTCCTGGTGGGGCCACCCGGCACCGGCAAGACGCTCCTCGCCCAAGCGGTGGCTGGCGAGGCCGGGGTGCCGTTCTTCTCCCTCTCCGGCTCGGAGTTCGTGGAGATGTTCGTCGGGGTGGGCGCGGCGCGGGTACGGGACCTGTTCGCCCAGGCGCAGGCCAAGGCCCCGTGCATCATCTTCATCGACGAGCTGGACGCCATCGGAAAGACGCGCAGCGCCGGAGCGGTGGGCGGGCACGACGAGCGGGAGCAGACGCTGAACCAGATGCTCGCCGAGATGGACGGCTTCGACGCCCGTGCCGGGCTGATCATCATCGCCGCGACGAACCGACCGGAGATCCTCGACAGCGCGTTGCTCCGGCCCGGTCGCTTCGACCGGCAGGTGCTGGTGGACCGGCCCGACAAGCGGGGCCGGGAGCGCATCCTCGCCATCCACGCCCGGGAGGTGAAGCTGGGCCCGGACGTGGATCTCCGCTCCATCGCCGCCCGCACCCCCGGTTTCGCCGGTGCGGACCTGGCCAACGTGGTGAACGAGGCGGCGCTGCTGGCGGCCCGGAGAGATCACACGGCGGTGCTCCGGACCGACTTCGAGGAGGCCATCGAGCGGGTGGTGGCTGGGCTGGAGAAGAAGAACCGCCGCATCTCCGAGCGGGAGAAGGAGATCGTCGCCCATCACGAGGCCGGCCACGCGGTGGTGGGCTGGCTGCTTCCGCACACCGAGCCCGTTCACAAGATCAGCATCATCCCCAGGGGTCTCTCGGCCCTCGGCTACACGATGTCGCTTCCCCTCGAGGACCGGTACCTCATGTCGCTCGACGAGCTGCGCGACAAGATGGCCGCGATGATGGGCGGGCGGGCCGCCGAGGAGCTGTTCATCGGGGAGATCTCCACCGGCGCCTCCAACGACCTGAAGCAGGCCACCGACATCGCCCGGCTCATGGTGCGCGACTACGGGATGAGCGGCGAGGTGGGGCCGGTGTCCCTGGCAGAGCAGGGGAGCGCCTTCCTCCAGTCCGCCGCGCTGCCGGAGATGAGGAGCTACTCCGAGAAGACCGCCCGGATGGTGGACGCGGAGATTCGCCGGCTCACCCTGGAGGCGCTGGAGCGCGCGCGCAGCGTGCTGCGGGCGAACCGCGCGCTGGTCGAGGCTGTCGCCGCCCGGCTTCTCGCCACCGAGGTGGTGGAGGAGCCGGAGCTGGTAAGGATCCTCGGGCCCAAGGTCACGCCGGCGCGCGCCGCTGACCCGGACGAGCCGGCAGAAGCGATGGGGGCCTGGGGCGAGTCGCACGCCTGAAGCGCTCCCGGCGGGGAGCTGCGCGCAAGCCTCCGGAAAGTCACTTGCCCGCGGGGCGCAACCGAGCGTTGACAGGACAAGCGTTCTGGTTAGGTTGCCGGGCGAGCAATGAGCGTCCGAGTGAACGACAAGCGCCGTTACAACGCCGATGGGACGCCCCGCGCCGGCGTCCCCGACCCGGAGGCCGAGACCCCCGCCGCGCCGGAGACGTCCGGGCCGGCGTCGCCCGCGCAGTCCGAGGAGGTGAGCCAGCTCCGGTCCGAGCTCGAGGCCGCGCGCCGCCGGGTGGACGAGCTGGCCCGCGGCATCCAGGACGTGATGCGCGAGCGGGACGAGTTCAAGCAGCGCATCCAGCGCGAGCGGGAGCGGATGCTCGAGGTGGAGAAGGGGCAGGTGGCCCAGTCCCTGATCGAGGCCATCGACGAGCTGGACCTGTCCCTCGCCGCGGACGACGGCTCTCCCCTCGCCCAGGGTGTCCGGCTCATCCGCGACAAGCTGCTCCAGAAGCTCGCGGCGAGCGGCATCGAGCGCCTGCGGCTGGTCGGGCGCCCCTACGATCCGAACTTCGCCGAGGCGGTGGACGTGGAGCTCGTCTCTTCGCCCGACCAGGGCGAGAAGGTCCTCGCCGAACAGCGCCCCGCGTACGCGGTCCGCGGGAGGGTCATTCGCCCCGGGCGGGTGAAGGTGGGCAGGTACCTGGAGCCGGTGAAGGCGTAGAGTCGTTCCCCGACTCGTGCCTGTCTCCGTCCTCCTCTCCCTCTCCCTCGCTGCCACGGGCCCCCAGCACGCCTTCGAGGACTGGGCCCGGGAGCGCGCGCGTGCCTTCGAGCAGGGGGACCGGTCCACGTCTCCCAAGACGCCGATCTGGCGGGAGCGCAACGGCTCGGGTCCCTTCCTGGTGGGCTTCTCGGCCCCGAGCTCCCTGGCGCCGCTCATCCGCGCGGTCAGCCCCGGGGTGATCAACGTCCTGACCTACTCCCAGCCGGTGGAGGGCATCGCCGCCGGCCGCGTGCCCACCGCGACCGGTTCGGGGTTCCTGCTCGGCCCCGAGGGCTACGTGGTGAGCAACCACCACGTGGTGAAGGACGCGCAGTGGATCCAGGTCCGTCTCGCGGACGGGCGGGTCTTCGACTCCGAGCTGGTGGGGAGCGATCCGGACACCGACCTGGCCCTGCTCCGGATCCTCGACGGAACCGACTTGCCGTCGGTGGTGCTCGGCGACTCCGACCGCCTCGAGGTGGGCGACTGGGTGGTGGCCATCGGGAATCCCTTCGGGCTGGACCGGAGCGTCTCGCACGGGCTCATCTCGGCGAAGGAGCGGGTGCTCGGCGTGGGACCGCTCGACGACTTCATCCAGACCGACGCACTGATCAACCCCGGGAACAGCGGCGGGCCGCTGTTCAACATGCGCGGCGAGGTGGTGGGGGTGAACAGCGCGGTCATCAGCAACGCCCAGGGCATCGGGTTCGCCGTGCCCATCAACATGGTGAAGGACCTGCTCCCCAACCTCCTGGACAACGGGCACGTGGAGCGTGGCTGGCTGGGGATGACGGTGGTGGAGGAGCCGGGGAAGCACTCGGCGCAGGTGGTGGACGTCTACCCTGGCGGGCCGGCGGCGGCGGCGGGGCTCCGCTCCGGAGACCGGGTGACGACGATCAATGGCCGCCCGGTGGACTCCTACCTCCAGCTGCTCCGGAAGATCTCCCTGCTCGCGCCGGGCACCCTGGTCCGGATGGGCGTGCAGCGTGGGACCGCCGCCCGGGAGTTCACCGCGCGGGTCGCCGAGCGTCCGGTGCGGCCCACACCCCCGGGCAGCCCGACGGGGGGTCTCGACGCGCGGGGGGATCTCGACCGGCTGGGACTGACCGTCTCCGACCTCGACGCCGACTCGGCGAGCCGGCTGGGAGCACGTTCTCCGTTCGGAGCCTGGGTGGTGCAGGTGTCTCCCAACGGGCCGGCGGCCCGTGCCGGAGTGCGCCTGGGCGACGTCGTGGTCGAGGCGGCCGGACAGCGGGTAGCGAGCGTGGAAAGCTTCCGTTCCGCGCTGGCCGAACGGTCCGCCGGAAGCCGCCTCACCCTGGAGGTGGAGCGGCAGGGGAGGCCCAAGCGCCTGGTGGTGGAGACTCCATGAGCTCTCGCGACGCGATCTTCGAGCCTCTCCTGGGAAAGCGCCGGTCGGTCCGCCAGGCGCTGGCCGAGGTCGCCGAGCGCTGGGCGGCAACCCCGATCGACGACGCGGAAGGCCGCGCGGCGCTCGAGGACGCCGTCCGGCACAAGATCCTCCGCGGGGAGATCGGCGGGGAGCTCCCCCAGGGCGTGGACGCCGCGGCGCTCGCCCGGGCCTTCGTCGCCGGCCTGGTGGCAGGGGAGGGCAAGGTGGCGGTGGATCGCGTCATCCCGGCGAGCTGATCGGGGCAGGATCGGCGCGCGGGTCAGCCGGGGGGTCTACGGCCCGCTCGCGTGGCGCTCGCGGTCAGAGCAGCCCGCGCGCCTTCCACTTGCTCCAGATCTGCCGCAGCTTCTGGTCCGCCTGCTTCACCGCGTCCTCGGCGGAGTCGGCCCCGGTGGCGGCACGGGCGAACATGGTGTTCAGCACCCAGGTGCCATAAGCGTCGTCGACCGCCGCGTTGGCGTGCCCCGGCGCGCCGAGATTGGTCATCCATTCCAGCGCGTCGGCCAGCACGGCGTACTTGTCGGGCGGGGTGGCCTTGGGGTCCTTCGCGAGCAGCGCTCCCAGGTCCTTCACCTGGTCGGGGAAGGCGGGGAAGTTGTAGGACTCGCTGGCCTGGAACGCCTCGCGGGAGCGGCCCACCAGGTCAACCAGGAAGGCCTTCGCGCCGTCGACGTTCTCGGCGAACTTCCAGATCACGTACACGCTGGTGGCGTGGGGAAGCCCGAGGCGCCGGGCCGGACCGCGCGGTGGGCGGGCCAGGGCAATCTTCGGCCCGATGGGCAGCCGGTCGTTCTCCGCCGTCCGGGTGATGGAGATGGCGTTCATCACCAGCGACGACTGGCCGGCGATCATCGCCCGGTTGTTGGACGACGGATCCCAGGCGAGGACCGCGGGGGTCATCGCCTCCCGGTACAGCGCGGTGACGTACTTCACCGCCTCCAGCGTCTGCCTCGAGGCGAGGGCAGGGGCGCCGCTCGCGTCCTGCTCGGAACCACCGAAGGCAAGGAGCAGCACCCGCAGGGCGATGCCGCTGTCGTCCTCGGAGGAGAGCCCGATCCCCACCGGGATGCCATTCCGCGCCTTGATCGCCTTGCCTCCCACCCGGACCCGGTCCCAGTCGTCCGGGAGCTGGCCGACCTCGGCCCACAGGTCGCTCCGGTAGTTCACCGGGTCGGGAACAATGGAGTCGCAGAAGCCGTGGAACTTGCCGGTGCGCGGGTTGCGGGTGCTCCGGAGGGCCAGCTCGAGCGGCTTGCCGTGGCGGCGCTGGCACTCCTCGACGATCTCCCGGTGGTCGATCACGTCCGGCTCGTGCACGGGCCGTGGTCGGAGGAACATCACCAGGTCGTGTCCGCGCCCGGCGGCGACCTCGGCGGCGGCGGTGCCGTTCAGCGCGTTGACCCCCACGTGGTCGACGGTGACGTCGGTGTCGTGCTGCTCGCCCCAGGTCCGGGCCCAGGCGTCGAACCAGCGATCGTAAGCGGGGACGAAGTGGTTCCACTGGAGGATGCGGAGACGCTTGCGACCGGCGGCTCGCGCCCGACGCGTGGGCCCGAGCGCGGCGGCGAGCGCGCTGGCGCCCGCGAGCACCGTCCTCCGGGAGAGACCACGGCTCATCATTGCCCCTTGTCGGTTCAGCCGGACGGCCAGCGCGGCGCTGGATGTGGGGGGGAACGGCGGATCACACCAGCACCGTCGTCGGACCCGCCACGGGGAGCGCGCGGCGTCATCGAGCCCAGGCGCCACGCCGTTTCACGCGTCGGGGGCGACCCAGGTCGCGAGCACCGCGCCGGTCCGCGAGGTCACCTGGATGGCGTCGAGCTTCGCCTTCACCCCGGTGAGCTGCCCGCCGCCCTTCTTCGGGAGCGCCCAGGGCTGCTCGGGCCGGAAGAGCAGCTCGAGCCGCACTCCCCGGTTCTTGAACAGCCGCTCCATGTCGTCGACCGTCTCCACGCCGGGCAGCTTCCCGGCGATCATCAGTACCGGGAGGATGGGGTTCCCCTTGGCGTCGGTCTTCCTGGGCACAGCGTTGGTCAGCGCGTGCTCGGCCCCGGGAAAGAACGGCGTCACCTCCACGGTGAAGTCGCCCCCGGACCGGGTGCTGTCGGACATGCCCACCATCCCGGCCTCGTCCTCGCGGATCAGGGCGTAGAAGCGCTTGCCCTTGGCCTGCGTCTGGAACTCCCGCGAGCGGTTGCGGCAATTCGCGG
>RPRB01000016.1 GCA_003818285.1 Myxococcaceae bacterium | reverse complement strand
GCCCCCATCGATCGCGCCGGCATCCGGAGCACCGCCATCCTGCCCGCCGTCGTCGGCTCCGCCGTCCGGCGCTCCACCGGCGTCCGCGCCCCCATCGGTCAGGCCACCGTCCGGAACACCGCCGTCGGTCGCCCCACCGTCGTTCACGCGGGTAGACCCGCCTCGATCGGGGCCGTTCCCCGAGGGGCCGTTACATCCGCCTGCCAGCCCGAGCGCGACGAGGATCACCAGGCGCAACCGCATGGCACGAAGCCTGCGCCCGTGACCGGGGTCTGCCAATGGCGGTCGTGGGGCCAAATCCTGAAATCGTCAAACGGCGTCTGGCTTGACACTCCACGCGGACCGTCTTCAGTCTCGGGCGGCCCAACAGCTCGGACACCTCGGTCACGCAACGGGCCCGCCGCCTCTCGTGAGGAATGGGGGTTCACATGCGCCGTGCGTTCGTGGCCGTCCTTCTCGCCACCGCTGTCTCCGCCTGCGGTGGCTCCGACCCGATCGGGGACTGCAAGACCCTGATGGAGCTGGCCTGCAACAAGGCGTTCGAGTGTTTCCCCACGGGATCCCAGCAGCTCTACGGCACCGTCTCGGATTGCATCGCGAACCGGACCGCTCAGACCTGCACTCCCGAGAGGACGGCCTGCCCGACCGGGTACAGCTTCAACTCGGGCAACTCGAAGAGCTGCATCGACGACTACCGAAACTCATCCTGCGACGACCTCGGGAACGGCATCGTTCCCGCGAGCTGCAACCAGGTCTGCACGCGCTGATCGCACCCCGCCGATACCGACTCCTCCATCGGCGCCTGCCCCGGGGCGAGCGCTCTCGCCGGGCCGAGCCGAACTGGCCCCTCACACCGTGCTCGGGCATTCTCCCCGTGGGGTGACATCGATGAGACGAGCAATCGCGCTGACCTGCTGGTTGCTGGGAGCAGCCTCCGGGGGCGCCCTGGCCGCGGACGCGAGCGAGGGCGCCGCGGTACAGGCGGCCGAGGCGTGGCTGAAGCTGATCGACGCCGGTCGGTACGGTGCTTCGTGGGACGAAGCCTCGGCGATGTTCCGGAAGGCCGTGTCCCGGGCCACGTGGGAGAAGCAGGCGGCGGCGGCACGCGAGCCGCTGGGAAAGCTCCTCGACCGAAAGCTCGCCTCGAAGCAGCTGATGCACGAGCTGCCCGGCGCGCCCGACGGGACCTACGTGGTGCTGACCTTCGACACCCGCTTCGAGCGCAAGGAGCACGGCCGCGAGACGGTGACCATGATGCTGGAGGGCGATCGATTCCGTGGCGCCGGCTACTTCATCCGTTGACGGCGAGCTCGGGCTCGGCCCCGATTCTGCGCTCCTGGTCCTGACCGGCGCGGGAGTGTCCGCGGAGAGCGGGCTTCCCACCTACCGGGGATCGGGAGGGCTCTGGCGCTCGCATGCGTTCGAGCGCCTCGCGTCGCCCGAGGGGTTCCACGCCGACCCCGCGCTGGTGTGGCGCTTCTACTCCGAGCGACGCGAGGCGGCGCTTCGCGCCCGACCGAACGCCGGGCACCGCGCGCTGGTCGAGGTCGAGCGCCGCATGGGCCAGCGCTTCCTGCTGGTGACCCAGAACGTGGACGGGCTGCACCGGCGGGCGGGGAGCGAGCGGCTGATCGAGATCCACGGGCGGCTGCTGGGCACCCGGTGCTCGCGCTGCCGCCGGCCCGAGACGACGGACGAGACCGCCTATGCGGAGGGAACCGTCCCTCCCTGCGAGCAGTGCGGCGGGCTGCTGCGTCCGGCGGTGGTGTGGTTCGGGGAGGCGCTCGATCCGGCGCACCTCGAGGCGGTGGACGAGTTCCTCGAGCGCTGGCGCGGAGGGCGACTGGTGTTCCTCGCCGCCGGCACGTCCGGAGCGGTGTGGCCGGCGGCCGGCTTCGTGGACCTTGCTCGGGCGCGCGGCGCGGAGACCTGGCTGGTGAACGCGGAGCGGGCGGACAACGCCGGCCGCTTCGACCAGGTCCGGCAAGGCCCGAGCGGGACGCTGCTTCCGTCCCTGCTCGGGGTCTCCAAGACGACGTGACTGACCGGGGCTAGCCGAGCCCGCCGGGCGGATGTCCGACGCGCACGGTGTTCGGCCCCACGGCGACGTGCGAACGCGAGAGCCAGTGGCAGCGCGCGCAGTAGCTGTAGCTGGTGCCAGGAGTCATCCGCACGGCCAGCTCCCCACCGCACAGCGGACAGCCGGTGGGAAGGGTGAAGTCGGCGGTCTCCTCCTGACGATCGGTGCCGTTCAGCATGGACATTGACGTAACGCAGGACGGGAGCCGCGCAACCCACCAGAAGGACTCGACCTTCGAGGTCTCCCGAGCACGCCCGTCCCCGGCCGAGCGCCCGGCGTCCGCCGCTCGGGGTCTAGTCGCTCCGGAACCTCACCGGGGTGAACTCCGCCTGGAAGGCCTGCCCCGAGTCGATGATTCCGTTCGACTCCAGCTTCCGGATCAGGTTCCGGATCTTGAACTGCCATCCGGGCCACAGCCGGCCCTTCTCGTACATCGCGTGGTACTTCACCGGGTTGGGGATGATGGTGGCGAGGAATGCCGCCTGCTGCACGCCGAGGTTGCGCGCGTTGACGCCGAAGTAGTGCCGCGAGGCCTCGCCGAGACCGTAGATGCCCGGGCCCCACTCGATGATGTTCAGGTAGATCTCCATCAGCCGCGCCTTGGGGAGCGAGGCTTCCAGGGCGAGGGTGAAGAGCGCCTCGCGGACCTTCCGGGCGAAGGTCCGCTCTCGCGAGAGGAAGAGGTTCTTCGCCAGCTGCTGGGTCAGCGTCGAGGCGCCCCGCACGCGGCTGCCCTCGGCGGCGTCGATGAGGCTCTCCTTCATCTCGTCGAAGTCGAAGCCGGGGTGGAACCAGAAGCCGGCGTCCTCGCTGGTGGTGACCGCGCGCGAGACGTACCGGGGCAGATCGGAGATGGGAACGAAGTTCGGGTTCTGGGGGCCGACCCAGATCTCCCGGGACCGCCCGCTGGCATCGACCGGCCGGTAGATGAAGGCACCCCGGAGGAAGAACGGCGTCGCCTTCGAGGCGGCCCGCAGCCCGGTGAGATCGAGCTTCACGTCGAGCACCCACTGCTCGGGATCGCGCACCGGGCCGGAGACGCGCACCCGGGCATCGAGCAGGCCGGGGATGCGCGGAGCCTCGTCCCCCAGGCTGAACTGCGGCGGGAGCGCGTCGACCGCGTCCTGGTAGCGGAGCTGGTCCACCCGGGCCTCGGCGCGGAAGCGCGGAACGCGGGTGCCCTCGTACACGCCCTCCACGTTCACGCGGAGCGAGTCGTTCTCCCCGAAGCCGATGTGCCCGTCACGGAGCCGGACCTCGCGGCGGCCCCGGTCCCAGTCCACGGTGCCGGCGCCCGACAGACGCCAGGGTCCCACGGGCTCGGACGCCAGCCGGCTGCCCTCGAGGAACAGCCCGTCGATGCGTCCAGAGACCTCCAGCTCGCCGCGCTTGAGGTCGGCCGGGAGGAGGCCGTTGATTCGCGCGGTCACCGAGCCCGCGGTGGCGCGCACGCCGACGCGCTGCCCCAGGAGCTCGATCAGGGGCCGCAGCGGCATCCCCTCGAGGCCCGCCTCCACCTGGAAGGGCTGTCCGCGCGCCCAGCGGACGACGGACCGCGCCTCGCCTCCCCCATCGCGCTGGACGGCCACCTCGAGCACCCGCGCCGACGCCCCGCTCGACACCTCCACCTGCGCATCCCAGGCGCCGAGGTCGAGCGGGTGCCCGTCGTGGCTGGACACCAGCTCGATGCGGAGGTCCTGCACCTCGAGCCGCGGGAGCCGCGCCGCGGAGCCGGACGAAGGGGTTTCCTTCCCCGGAGCGGCAGGCGTCGCCTTGAGTCGCCTGCCGAGGGCACGAAGCCCCTCGAGCTGGGTGCCCGGCCGCAGCACGACGGTCTTCATCTGCACCAGGCCGGGCTCGAGCCGTCCGGCCAGCAGCGCGGTCCACCGGGGTCGGACCCGCACCCGCTCCATCTCCAGCACCACCGGCGAGCCTGGCTCGGGCGAGATGCGCACCGGCCCGAAGCTGAGCCGGAGGCTCCAGTCCACCTCGCTGTGGCTTCCCAGCTCGACGCCGCCGAGCCGCACGGAGAGCGCCGCCTCCACCCGGTCCCGGAGCCGCGAGCGCACCGCGGTGGAGTTCAGGATCGAGTGCAGCACCGTGAGCGTGGTGAGCAGCGCGAGGCCGATCACCGCCGCGCGCTGAAGCCACCGCCTGCGCCGGGAACGCCGTCGTGCACGGGGCGGACGCGGCACGGGTGTGCGCGTCCACGCTGAGCTCGTCGGCGTGGATGGGGCAGGTTTCATCGTCGGCGGGTACGTCGAGAATCCTAATGTCCCGACGGGACTTGCGTCTGCCCAACCGTCTGGTCCTGGGGCACACTCCCGGCCGAAAGTTCCCTTGCGCGTGCACACATGGTGGGCGTTAGGGTGTCGTCATGACGACCCGCGCCCCCATCACCTTCGTGGCCGCCGTGGGACTCTTCGCCCTGGCCGGCTGCAACCAGTACGACCAGCTCATCGCCAAGGATCAGGTCGCCGACGCTCGGTGGGCGGACTACCAGGCTCAGCTTCAGCGGCGATCCGACCTCGTCCCCAACCTGGTGGCCACGGTGAAGGCCTCGGCGCAGCACGAGGAGAAGACGCTGTCCGACGTCGCCGAGGCGCGCGCCCGGGCGACGGGCATCACCCTGAGCGCCGAGGACCTCCAGGACCCCGAGAAGGTGGCGGCGTTCCAGAAGGCGCAGGACCAGCTGCGGGGAGCGCTCTCACGGCTCCTGGTCGTCAACGAGGCCTATCCCGACCTCAAGGCCAACGCGCAGTTCCACGCGCTCCAAGTCCAGCTCGAGGGGACCGAGAACCGCATTCTCCGGGCGCGCGAGCAGTACAACGACGCGGTGCGCGACTACAACACCGAGCTCGGGAAGATCCGCGGGGCGGTGGTGAAGCGGGCCACGGGCGGGACGTTCAAGCCTCGCGTGTACTTCCAGGCCTCATCGGACGCCCAGCAGGCGCCCAAGGTGACCTTCTGATGCCGAGGCGGGCCTGGGGCCCGCTCTGCGCGACCCTGCTCCTCCTCGTCACCGGTTCTGCACGGGCCTTCAACGTCCCGAAGCAGACCGACTACGTCACCGACACCGCCAGCGTGCTCAGCACGGCCGAGCTTGCCGACCTCGACAGCCGGCTCGGCGACTACGAGCGGAAGACCAGCAACCAGATCTTCGTCCTGGTCACGGCCTCGCTGCAGGGCGAGCCCATCGAGGACGTCGGCTACCAGCTCATCCAGACCTGGCGTCCCGGACAGAAGGGCAAGGACAACGGGGTGGTGCTGATCATCGCCACCGGCGAGCGCCGCATCCGGATCGAGACCGGCAAGGGTGTGGGCGGTGACCTGACCGACCTCCAGTCCAACGACATCATCCGCCGGCGCATCGCTCCCCTGATGCGCGAGAACCGGGTGCACGACGCCATCCTCTCCGGCATCGACGGCATCGCCGAGGCGCTCTCGGGCAGCGGCACCACCGCGCGGCGGCGGCCCGGGCCGGGTCCGGCGGCGGCTCCCCAGGCTCCGGTGGTGCTGCCGCACTGGTTCGACCTCTGCTTCTGGGGCTTCGTCCTCTTCGTGGTGGTGATGCTCCTGCTCCGTGCCAGCCGGCACCCTCGCCGCCGCACGTACTGGGGCGGGCCGCCCTTCATCGGTGGAGGGTGGGGAGGCGGAGGCTGGGGTGGAGGTGGAGGCGGCGGCGGAGACGGCGGAAGTGGCTTCTCCGGCGGAGGCGGCGGCGAAGGCGGCGGGGGCGGTTCGAGCGAGAGCTACTAAAAAAAAAACGAGGCGCCGTGGGGAGGGGAGAGTGTACCCACGGCGCCCCGTGGCCCCAGGACAGCAGGCCGCCTCGACCTCGCGCTCCGGCCATTGCAGTCGCCATGCCGGGCGACGAGCGGCGATTTGTCTGGGACAAGGGCACCAGCAGCCGCGGGTGCAACACGTTGCACCCCACCCCGGTGTTGCACCCTGGGGTTGCACCCCGGTGTTGCACCCTGAGCGGGCGTGAGCGCGTAGACGGGCCGGTCGATCGGTCCTTGCGACCCGCCCGTCGGTCTCCGCCGTCAAGCGGCGCGGAAGCTCGCGGGGTCCAGGTGGAAGCGGCGGCACCAGCGCTGGATCTGCATCCGGGCCACGCCCAACTGCCGCGCCACCTCGCTCACGTTGCCGTGGTGGGCCCGCAGAAGCTCGATGAGCTCGGTCCGGCGCGAGACGTCCGCCTCGCTGAGCGGGCGGACAGTGCGGCCGGCCATCGGATCGGGCCGTGCCTCGGGCGCGGTGCGCACCGGCTCGGGCAGATGAGCGAGCTCGATGCGTCCCTCGCCGGCCAGCGCCACCGCCAGGGCCAGCGCCTTCTCCAGCTCGCGGACGTTGTGCGGCCAGCTCCAGCGGAACAGGGCCCGGGCTGCCTCCCGGGAGAAGCGCACTCCGGCCGGAGCACCGGCGCGGCGGAGCAGCGTGGGGATGAGCAGCCCGAGATCGGCCCGCCGGTCCCGGAGGGGCGGAAGCTCCACCTCGAGCCCGGTGAGCCGGGCGAAGAGATCGCTCCGGAAGATCTCCTCCTCCACCAGCGCGGACAGGTCTCGGTGCGTGGCGGTGACGACGCGGAGGTCCACGCGGACGGGCTGCGCCGCGCCGACCGGCTGGACCTCGTTCTCCTGGAGCACCCGGAGCAACTTCACCTGGAGGATTGCCGGCAGCTCTCCCACCTCGTCGAGAAGGAGCGTTCCTCCGCTCGAGACCCGCACCAGCCCGGGGCGGTCCTCGACGGCACCGGTGAACGCGCCGCGCCGCACACCGAACAGCTCGCTCTCCGCCAGCTGCTCGGGGAGCGCGCCGCAGTTCACCGCCACGAACGGGCCGGTGCGCCCGGACCAGGCGTGGAGAGCGCGCGCGGCGAGCTCCTTCCCGGTGCCCGTCTCGCCCTGGAGCATCACCGGCACCCGGGTGGGCGCCACCCGGGCCAGCGCCGACCATCCGGCGAGCAGGTCGGGGTGGAAGCTCTGGCAGCCAAGCTCGACCGCGCCGGCCGGGAGCGCGGGGACCGGCTCCTCGGCACCGTGCTCGTCGAAGACGAAGAAGGTCTGCCCGCACTCGATGGCGTCGCCCGGGTTGAGCACCGCGCGGCGCTGAGGCGTTCCCTGGACGCGGAGCCCGTTCTTGCTCCCTGCATCCTCGATGACCCACCTTCCGAGGACCCGCCGCAGGCGCGCGTGGAGGGCGGACATCCGGTCGTCCGGGAAGCTCAGCCGGACGACACCGGCGGGCGCCTCGGGCGGCGCGCGGCCCAGCCACACCTCTCCGGTGCCGCTCAGCTCGATCGCGCGCGGCGGCTCGAGGGGCCGGTCACAGGCGAGCGCGATCACCAGCTGGCTGGTGCGCGCGGGCCGGGACGACGGCCGGCCATCCGTCTCGGACCTGGTGACGATGGAGCGGGACACGTCAGAAGCCGATAGCGGTCGGCCCCGTGTACTTCAAGGGGGCAGCCCCAGCCCGTCCCTCCTGGTCTCGACGGTCAGGTTGCCGCGTGGCTTGCCGATCGGCCCCTCTCGCAGGGAGATCCAGTCGGTCACCTGGGCGCGCAGCTCGAGCAAGGAGACGTTCGCGTCCAGACCTGCCACCGACTCGAGCTCGGCCTTGCTCTGGCGGGCCAGGCTGAGGGCGCGGATCTGCGCCTGCTCGGCGTCGCTCGAGTTCCAGATCGCCTGGGCGAGCGCGAAGCGGGTCTGGGCGATCTCCGGGGGGCTCCGGTTGTGCCGGATCTGCTGCTCGAGGCGGCGCTCGATGGCGGCGATGGTCTCGCCCGTGGGGTCCACGAAGTCGGGGCCCGACCCGTACGGAGTGGCCGCGGACGCGACCTGAAGAGGCAAGGCGGACGTGCCGACGGGCGCGGAGGGGCCGACCCCTCCCGCGGCCGGGTTCGGGGAGAGCGCCAGGAGCGGCCCCCCGGCCGTCCCCTCCCGCGGCTCGCTCAGGGCGCGGTAGAGGGCCTGGAGGAGTCCACGCAGCTCGGCGAGCTTGTCGAGATCCAGCGCCGGTCCCTCGCCGGACGCTGCCGTCGTCCCCGGTGGCGGGTGACCGATGACCAGCACCTCCGGCCTCTGCACGCCCGGAGCGGACGGAGCGGCGAGCGGGCCGGCCTGGCTCGCGGCCGCGGTCCGCGCGGACGTCCAGCTCTCCCGGATGAGCGGTCCGCCGACCGGGAGCGCCACTGCGCTGGCCTGCGCGACCACCGGTTCGGCCGGCTCCACGGTCTCGATCTGGAATTCGTAGGCAGGAGGCAGCCACGGGGCGGCCTCGGCGCGGGCCACCGGCGTGGCGCTCCCCCGGGCCATTGCCACGACGAGCAGGACCGCAGACGCGGCGACGGCCAGCGATCCACCGAGCGTGCTCGAGGCGTGCACCCCGGGAGCGGCGAGCGCGTCGATGAGCGGGGAAAGCGAGGCCGGCCTCCGGGCGCGATCCGGGCTGAGCGATGCGGTGAGCGCACGACGGAGGCGCGGGGGGACGGCCGGGGAGCGCGGAACCTCGACCGCAGGGCCGCGCGCCAGCCTCGCCTCGAGCGCTTCGCGCGACGTCCCGCGGCTCCCGTACGGACGGCACCCGAGGAGCGCCTCGTGGATGGCCACCGCGAGGCTGAACTGGTCCGCGCGCGCATCGAGCGGCTCGCCCCGGTGCTGCTCGAGAGGCATGTACCCCGGCGTGCCGGGCCGCAGCGTCTCGTGCGCCGGAGCAGGGACGCTGCTTCCGGTGGTGATGGCCAGCCCCAGGTCCGCCACGCGGAGCCGGCCATCCCGCCCCAGCAGGAGGTTCTCGGGCTTGACGTCCCGGTGCACCAGACCCGCGTCATGGATGGCCTGCAGCCCGCGCGCGGCCTGGAGGAACATGCCGCGGATCTCCGCGGGGCTCCGGGGAGCGCGGTCGAGCCAGCTCCGCAGCGTTTCGCCCTCCACGTGCTCGAGGGCGAGGTAGACCTCGTTCTCCCAGGTCCCCACGTCGTGGACGGCGAGCACGTTGGGATGGGACACCCGGGCGAGCGCCTGGGCCTCGGAGACCAGCCGCTCGCGCCGCGCCTCCGGGTCCTTCCCCGCGGGGCGGAGGAGCTTCAGGGAGACGCGCCGGTCCAGGGCGAAGTCGTGCGCGCGGTACACAACCCCCATGCCGCCGCTGCCCAGGCAGTCCAGCACCACGTAGCGTCCGAGGGTGGCCCCCCGGGGGAGGCGCGGGACGGGCCCGCCCACCCCGTCATCGGGCGTGGCGCTCGCCGTGCGTCCGTCGGCGGACGCCGGACGACACACCTCTCCTGACGGGGCCTCGCGAGCCATTGCTGTCTCCCGGAGGAAACGGCGCCCGAAATCTACCCCGCGCCGCTCGGGAGCGGCAAACGCCCCCGTTCACCGCCCGACGACCGGAACGGGCCGGCTGGCTGCATTTCCTGCATCACCCGGCGGACACACAGGGCGTCCGGGGGCGCTGATAGGGTCCAGACCCCCCGTGCTCAACGGCATCTTCCTCGTCCTCATCGCGGGCTCCGTCCTCACGGCAGCCTTTCGCGGCACCATGCCCCGGGTCACCGAGGCCTCCCTCACCGCGGCCAAGGCCTCGGTGGATCTGGCGCTCGGCCTCATCGGCCAGATGGCGCTCTGGCTGGGGATGATGGCCATCGTCCGTGAGGGTGGACTGCTTCGTTCCATCGCTCGCGGCCTCCGTCCGCTGATGCGGCGCCTCTTCCCGGAGGTCCCCGATGACCATCCGGCGATGGGGTCGATGATCCTGAACCTCGCGGCGAACATGCTCGGGCTCGGCAACGCCGCCACGCCCTTTGGCCTCAAGGCGATGACCGAGCTGAACACCCTGAACCGGTACCCGGGCGTGGCGACGAACTCGATGGCACTCTTCCTGTCCATCAACGCCGCGGGGGTCGCCATCCTCCCGCTCGGCGCGGTGGCGGTGCGGGCGGCGCTCGGCTCGAAGGACCCCGCCGGAATCGTGCTGCCCTCGTTCCTCTCCACCTTCTCGGCGGCGCTCACCGCGGTCGTGGTGGCGAAGCTGCTCGAGAAGAGGGCCCGCTTCCGACCCGAGCGCTACACCCCGGAGCCCGGGAAGGAGTCCACCGCGGCGGCAAAGGGGCCCGATGCCGCGGCCCTGGAGAAGGCGGAGCAGCTGGCGGTGGACCATGCCCCGGCGAGCCCCCGCCGTCGGGCGATCGCCCTCGGCCTTCTGGCGCTCTTCCTGGTGGCCCTGGTGCGCGAGGCGGTGCGGGTCCGGGCCGAGCATCCGGGGTTCGATTGGGTCCGGGTGCTCATGAGCGAGTGGACCCTCCCCACCATCATGCTGGCGATCGTGCTCTTCGGCCTCGCCCGCCACGTGAAGATCTACGAGGTCTTCATCTCCGGGGCGAAGGAAGGGTTCCAGATCGCCATCGTGATCATCCCCTTCCTGGTGGCCATCCTGGTGGGCATCGCGATGTTCCGCGCCTCGGGGGCGATGGACACGCTCATCGGGGTGCTCTCCCCGGTCACTTCCCGGCTGGGCTTTCCCGCCGAGGCACTCCCCATGGCGCTCATCAAGCCGCTGTCCGGTAGCGGCGCGCTGGGGGTGATGAGCGAGACGATGAAGACCTATGGTCCCGACTCGTTCATCGGGTACCTGGTCTGCCTCCTCAACGCAGGAACCGAGACCACCTTCTACGTCCTGGCGGTCTACTTCGGCAGCGTCCAGGTCCGGGTGATGCGCCACACGCTCCTGGCGTGCCTCTCGGCGGACCTCGCCGGCTACGTGGCTGCGACCAGCCTCTGTTACCTCTTCTTCGGCTGGGCGACCCGGTAGGTCAGGGTCAGGGCGGCCGCCGCCCAGAGCCACGTCGGCGGTTCTCAGAGCAGCACCGTCGTCGGGCTAACGGCGGCCGCAACACAGTCGGCGCGGCCGCCGCCCAGAGCCACGTCGGCGGTTCTCAGGGCCGCACCGTCGTCGGGGTCAGGGCGGCCGCAGCGCCCGCTCCACGGCAGCGAAGGTGGCGTCCGGGGCGTCCACGTGCACCCAGTGGCCGGCGCCGGGGATCTCCTCCAGGGTGACAGCGGGGGCGAGCGTGCGGATGCGCTCGCGGGCCGCGGGCTCGACCGTCGAAGAGGCGCCGCCAACGATGAAGGCGAGCCGGTGCCCCGGCGGAACCGAGGTCACGACGTCCCAGTCGTCCTCGGCGAGGACGCTCTCGTAGAGCGACTCGAGGCCCGCCAGGTCCAGGGAGAGCACGAATCTTCCGCCTTGCGGCTGGAGCGCCATCGCCAGCCACTGGGCGATCGACCGGGGCTGTCCGGCGGCCTCCACCGCGGTGACGAACTCGGTGCGGGTCGCGTACGTGCGCGGCAGCCTTGCCAGGAGCGCGAGGATCTCGCGGCTCTGCTCCGCGCCGAGGTCGTCGGGACGGGGCGAGGGCGAGGCGTCGATCACCACCGCGCGCGGGAAGCGGTGACCGCTCGCGCGCTGCAGGGCGAGAACCACCTTCGCTCCGAGGGAGTGTCCCACCAGCGCCTCCACGGGCCCTGGCAACGCCGGCAACAGCGCGAGGACGTCGCCGGCCGCCGCACCAACCGCGTGTGGTGGGTCGAATCCCGTGGACGAGTCGCCATGCAGACGCAGATCGACCAGCACCGCCCCCCAGGTCGGGTGCGTCTCCACCCACCTCCTCCCGAAGGAGCGCCAGTTTCCACCACGTCCGAGGAGCCCGTGGAGGAAGAGGACCCAGCGCTCGGGCGGGTTCGGACCCGCGGTCAGCTCGGTGTGCGCGAGGGTGGCCATGGCTCCCAGGGAACTAGCACGGGGGGGTGGGCCTGCTAAGGTGGAGCCCCTTGTCGACGACTGCCGAGTTCGAGGCGGAGTGGCGCCGCTCTCGACCCTCCAAGCTCCCCTGGATCCTCCTCGTGGCCGCGGTCGTCGTGGGCGGCTGGAGCTCCTGCACCCTGAAGGGGGCCAAGGACGAGGCGGAGAACGCGCTCAGGAAGGAGAGCGAGCGGTCCGCCGCGCTCGAGAACAAGGTGAAGGAGCTGGCGAAGACCCAGGCGACGCTGGAGCTGAAGATCCGCGACCTGGAGCGAGAGAAGGCGCTGCTCGCGGAGCGGAAGGTCGAGCCGGTGAAGGTGGAGGACCCCAAGGCGGCGGCGAAGAAGCCCGCCCCCACCCCCGCCAAGGCGACCACCACCGCGAAGAAGACGACGACGGCGACGACGAAGAAGAAGACGCGCTAGGCAGCAGGCGCAGCCTCCGCGGCGTCAGCGCGGGACGAGGAGCCGACGCCGAAGCGCCCCGATCACCATCGGTCCGCTTCCCGGTTCGAGCAGGAAAGGGACCCGGGCCCAGCCCCTGAGCTCGGGACGCAGGAGGATGGCAATGGTGCCGCCGATGCCGCCGACCAGGGGGACGCCTGAGGCGGGCCGGCCCGTGGTGACGAAGCGAAACGATGATCGCCGCGTTCCCCATCGCGACGAGCACGAAGAACGCTGCCGGCAAGTAGAAGCTGACGATCCCGGGCGTGAGGCGCATCCCGTCCAGGATGCCTCATCCGGCCCGCTGCCGCGGCTCGTCTCCCAGAATTCCCCGCAGGACCGGCGCGGTCGCGGTCGCGGCCCGGGCCACCTGGGCCGGCGTTCCGTGGGCGACGACCCGTCCGCCGGCCTCGCCGCCCTCGGGTCCCAGCTCCACCACGTGGTCCGCTGCGGCGATCACCACCGGATGGTGCTCGATGACCACCAGCGTGTCCCCGCGCGCCACGAGCTGGTCGAGCACCCGGAGGAGCTTCGCCACGTCGGCGAGGTGAAGCCCGGTGGTCGGCTCGTCGAGCACGTAGAGCGTGGGCTCGTGCCGCGCGGTCGCGGTCAGCTCGGCGGCCAGCTTCAGCCGCTGGGCCTCGCCGCCGGAGAGCGTGTGACTCCCCTGCCCCAGCTGGAGATAACCCACACCCAGCTCCGAGAGGCAGCGCAGCGGCCCTGCGACTCGCGGCAGCGAGGAGAACACCTCCAGCGCCTCGTCCACCGTGAGCCGCAGCGCCTCCCCCACGTTGAGCCCGCGCCAGCGAACCTCGAGCGTCGCCGGCTCGAACCGCGCACTGCCGCACGCCTCGCACGGAGTGGTGACGTCGGGGAGGAAGGACATCTCGTGGCTGATGGCCCCCTGACCGGCGCAGCTCTGACAGCGGCCCCCACCCGCCGCGTTGAACGAGAAGCGCGTCGGGCTGAACCCGCGAGCCCGCGCCTCGGGCGTCCCGGCGAATACCCGCCGCAGCTCGTCCCAGACGCCCAGGAAGGTCGCGGGCACGCTCCGCGGCGTCCGGCCGATCGGGGACTGGTCCACCGCCAGCACCCGCCGCAGCGGCCCGATCCCCGTGAGCCGGCGGAACGGACCCGGAGGAGGCGTGGTCCGGCCCAGCGCCTCGCGCACCGCGGGAAACAGCACCCGCCGCACCAGCGTGCTCTTGCCCGAGCCGGACACGCCCGCCACCACCGTCATCCGCCCCAGCGGCAGCGACAGGTCCACGCCGCGGAGATTGTGGCAGCGCGCCCCCTCGAGGCGGAGCCAGTCCCGAGCTGCCGGACGCATCGGCCGCAGCCCGCGCACCGGGAGGTGCAGTGCGCGCGCCGTGGGCGAGACCTCGGAGGAGAGCACCTCGGACGGCGGGCCCTCGGCGACGATGCGGCCTCCCAGCCGCCCTCCACCGGGCCCCAGGTCCACCAGGTGGTCCGCGGCCCGGATCGTGTCCAGGTCGTGTTCCACGACCAGCACCGTGCTTCCGGTGTCGACCAGCGTCCGCAGATTCTCCAGCAGCCGCCCGGTGTCGCGCGGGTGGAGGCCGATGGTCGGCTCGTCCAGCACGTAGAGCGCGCCGGTGAGCCCGGCGCCCGCCTGCGCCGAGAGCCGCAGCCGCTGCATCTCTCCGCCGCTCAGCGTCGCCGCCGCCCGGTCCAGCGAGAGGTAGCCGAGGCCCACCCGCTCGAGGAACTCGAGGCGGCGCACCAGCTCGCCGAGCGCCGCGGCGCCGATGCGGGCGGCGTCTCCCGAGAGCGACCAGCCGCGGACCTCCTGGAGCGCGCGCACCACCGGCTGCTGCACCACCTCCGCGTAGCGGCGGCCGAAGAGCCGCACCGCCCGGGGGATGGGCTGGAGACGCGTTCCCTCGCAGGTGGGGCACGGGTCGTTGCCCTCGCCGTCGACGTCCCCCGACTCGAGCCCGGTGCCCTCGCAGTCCTCGCAGCGCCCCTGCGCGGTGTTGAAGGAGAACCAGCGCGGGTCCAGCTCCGGGACGGCGGTCCCGCAGCGGGGGCAGCTGCGCTCGGACGAGAGCAGCCGCTCCCGCTGAGCATGGTCACCCGGCGCCCGCGCGACGGTCCTCGGGCGTCCCCCTGGTGCGGGGGGCCCGCCACGGAAAACCTTCACCGCTCCCTGCCCCCAGCGCAGCGCCTGGTCGAACGCCTCGGCCGGGATCTCCGCCGCCGGTCCGGACCAGACGACCAGATCGATGGTGTGCTCGCGGCTGCGGGCGAGCTTCGGCGGGGCATCGGTCGAGACCCGGGCCCCGTCGCAGAGGGCCTCCTTCACCCCGGCCCGTGCGGCGGCGGTGAAGACGTCGAGGTAGGTGCCCTTGCGCGCGCGGACCACCGGCGCGAGGAGCTCGATGGGACCGCGCATGGCGCGGGCCTCCTCGAGCAGCTGCACGGCCGAGCGCGGCGCGATGGCCGTGTCGTCGTTCGGGCAGTGCGGTGTGCCCAGCTTGGCGAAGAGCAGCCGGAGGTAGTGTGCGACCTCGGTCACCGTGGCCACGGTGCTGGTGGCGCCGGCCCGGGCAGTCAGCTGCTCGAGGGCCACCGAGGGAGGCAGTCCCCGGATCCGCTCCACGTCCGGGCGAGGCAAGGTGGGGAGGAACTGCCGCGCGTACGGGCTCAGGGTCTCGGTGAAGCGCCGCTGCGCCTCGGCGAACACCACGTCGAAGGCGAGCGTCGACTTTCCCGAGCCGCTGGGCCCGGTGAGCACCACCAGCTTGCCGAGCGGGATCCGGCAGCTCACGTCGGCGAGGTTGTGCTCGCGGGCGTGCTCCACCTCCAGCCACGGCGCACCGCCCGCCGCGGGGAGGGGGCGGGGCGTCTCGGGGGACGCGGTCGCCTTGCGGAGCGCCTCCCCGGTTCTGGTCGAGCCGCGGGCGATCTCCTCGGGCGTGCCTTCTGCCACCAGACGGCCGCCCTCGCGGCCTCCGCCGGGGCCGAGCTCGACCAGCCAGTCCGCGGAGCTCAGGAGGTCGAGGTCGTGGTCCACGACGAGCACGCTCGCCCCGGCGTCGACGAGCACGTGGAGGGCCTCCAGCACCCGCGCCACGTCCTCGCCGTGCAGGCCCGCGCTCGGCTCGTCGAGCAGGTACAGCACTCCCTGCTGCGCCCCGCCCAGCGCGCGGGCGAGCTTCACCCGCTGAGCCTCACCGCCGGAGAGCGTCGACAGCGGCTGGCCGATCGGGAGGTACCCCAGCCCCAGCCGCTGCAGCGGCCGGAGCGCCTCGGCGATCGGGCAATCACCCCCGAACGCGGCCAGCGCCTCGTCCACGGTCATCGCCAGCACGTCGGAGACCGAGTGGCCCTTCAGCCGGACCTCGAGCACCTCGGGCTTGAAGCGCCGGCCGCGGCAGCTGCCACAGGTGAGCGCCACGTCGGCCAGGAACTGCATCTCCACCGTCTCGCTGCCCTCGCCGGAGCACGCCTCGCATCGACCGCCCTCGACGTTGAACGAGAAGTGAGCCGGCCCGAACTCACGGAGAACGGCGTCCGGCTCGGCGGCGAAGCGCTTGCGGAAGGTCTCCCACGCCTTGGTGTACGTCGCCGCGTTGCCGCGGGAGGTGCGGCCGAGCGGCGCCTGGTCCACGAGCACGACCCGCTCGAGCGGCAGACCCGGCTCGACCGAGCGCACCGCGCCGGGGGCCTCGACGTCGCTCCGACCGAGCGCGCGGGCGAGGCTCCGGTACAGGATCTCCTCCGCGAGGGTGCTCTTTCCCGAGCCACTCGGCCCGCACAGTGCGGCGAGCACGCCCAGCGGGACGCGCACGTCCACTTCGGCGAGGTTGTTCGCGGTGGCCCCGCGGACCGCGATCCATCCGCGCGGCGTCCGGCGAGCACGGGTGTGGACGCGCGCTCCGCCCAGGACACGGCCGGTGGGCAGGTCCCTCCGGCCCGACAGGGCGTCGGGGGAGCCGTCGAAGCAGAGCCGTCCACCCTCGGGTCCCGCCCCGGGCCCGAGCTCCAGCACGCGGTCGCTCGCGCGGATGAGCGCCGGGTCGTGCTCGAGCACCATCACCGCATTCCCGCGGCGGGCCAGCTCCCCGAGCGCCGTCGTCAGCGGCTGGAGGTCCGTGGGATGGAGCCCCACCGACGGCTCGTCGAGGACGAACAGCGCTCCGGTGAGCCCGGTCCCCAGCGCCGCGGTCAGGGACACCCGCTGCGCCTCGCCTCCGGACAGCGTGCGGCTCTGGCGATCGAGCCCGAGATAGCCGAGCCCCACGCGCGCCAGCCACCCGAGCCTGCTCACCAGCTCGCGCCGGGCGAGCTCGCCCTGCCCGGTCCGGGTCGCCAGCGCCTCCAGCCGTCGGTGCGCCTCGCCGACCTCCAGCCGGTGCCACGCGGCGAGATCGAGCCCACCGACGCGGTACCGGAGCGCGCCCGGATTGAGGCGCGCGCCGTCGCAGGTGGTGCAGAGGGTGTACGCGCGGTACCGGCTCAGCAGCACCCGCACGTGCATCTTGTAGGTGCGCGACTCCATCCACCGGAACCAGGCGCGCAGCCCGGGGTAGCGGCCGCCGCGGTAGGTGCCCTCCCCTTCGAGCACGGCCTCCCGCTGCTCGGGGCGGAGCTCGCGCCAGGGAACGTCGAGGGGAATGCGATTGGACTTCGCGAAGCGGACCAGCTGCCCGCGCTCCCACTCGCTGGACCGGCCGTTCCACGGACGCAGCGCACCGTCGGAGATGCTCAGCGAGTCGTCGGGGATGACCTTCGCCCAATCGATGCCCAGCGTCCGCCCGAAGCCACGGCAGGCCGGGCAGGCGCCCACCGGCGACTGGTAGCTGAACAGGCCCGGGCGCGCGGGCTCGAAGCCGCGCGCGCAGACCGGGCACACCAGCCCCTGTCGCACCGGCCGCCGGCGACCCGAGATCCAGAGGTGCGCCTCCCCGTGACCCTCGGCCCAGGCCTGCTCGAGGGAGGCGGCGAGGCGCCCCCGGATGTCCTTCGACAGCGTGAGGCGGTCGACCACGACGTCCGCCTGGCCCGCCGCGCCCATGGCCTCCGCGGGGCGGAGCTCCTCGAGAGGCCGCACCTCGCCGCCGATGAGCAGACGCCGGAACCCGTCCTTGAGCAGGCGCGCCCGGACGCCGATGAACGTCTCGGTGTCGGGCATTCTCGCCGGGAAGGTGAGGATCGCCGCCGAGCCGGCGTGCTCGGTCGCGAGCACGTGAGCGGCGGAGTCGGGGTCGCGGCGGACGGCCTCCTCGCCGTGCTCGGGGCAGAGCGGCAGCGCCTCGCGGGTGAACAGCGCCGAGAAGTAGGCCTCGAGGTCGGCGAGGGTGGCGACGGTGGACCGCGAGCTCTTCACGCTGGTGCGGCGGTCGACGGCGATACCCGCCGCCACGGGCTCGAGCCGGTCCATCGGCGGCCGTTCCAGGCGTTCCAGGAATTGCCGGGCGTAGGGGCTGAAGCTCTCGACGAAGCGGCGCTGCCCCTCCGCGTAGAGGGTGTCCACCGCGAGGCTGCTCTTGCCGCTGCCCGACACGCCGGTGACGGCGGTGAGCTGGCCGGCGGTGAGCTCGACGCTGACGCCCGCCAGGTTGTGGGTGCGGGCACCCTCGAGGTGGATGCGGTGCATGGGCGGGGAGCTGCGGTGCTAACAGGACGACGTCCGTGGTGCACCCCCCGTCACGGCGCGTCCGGGCCTCCTTCGAGGCTCCCGGGTGGGCAGGCGAGCATGGACGGGCGGCTCCATCGGCCCGGAGCCTGGCGTCGCGACCGGCGGAGCTGAGGCTCTACTGGATCCTGGCCGCGGTCTCGGTCGCCGCCCGCGCGATGAGCGCAGCCACGGGACCGGGCTGCGACACGTAGACCGAGTGGCTGCCCGGGACCTCGATGACCGTGGAGCCGGCACGCTTCGACATCGCGCGCTGAGCCGGAGGCGGGATCATCCGGTCGTCGGTCGCCACCAGGTACCAGCTCGGCTTCGTCCGCCAGGCCGGCGTGGTGATCTTCCCCTCGAGCGCCTCGACGCCCCACGGGACCTGCGAGGCGGCCATGAAGTCCGCGGTGTCCGCGTCCACATCGCCCGCGAATGAGGCGTGGAACTTCGTGCGGTCGAGGAACAGGAAGCCGTCTTGCGGCGGGAGGATCGGAGGAACGGGCGCCCCCGGCGGCGGGTCCTTGATGAGGGAGGAGACCGATTCGCCTGCGTCAGGGGCGAAGGCGGCGACGTACGTCAGTCCGGCGACGTTCGGGTGCGTTCCCGCCTCGGTGATCACCACGCCTCCGTACGAATGACCCACCAGCAGGACCGAACCGCCCTGGGCAGCGATCGCCCGGCGAGTCACCGCGACGTCGTCGCTCAGCGACAGCGTGGGGTTCTGGACGACGGCGACCTCGAATCCATCCTTCCGGAGGGCCCGGTAGACACCGGCCCAGCCCGAGCCATCGACGAACCCACCGTGGACGAGGACGATCTTCAGCGGCCTCTGGCTGACTGCAGGGGACATGGGTGTTCCTTTCTCGAGCGCGTCCTCCCTTTAGAGGTCGGGCCTCCGGCGATCAACCTCTACCTGTCCCGGCGCGCGTCGTGTACACCCTGCCGGCTCGATGGACGCCGCTGACCCAGTCGCCCGGAGGGAGGCCGCACGCGCCGCGCTCGCGCTCGACGACGAGGCACTGCTGCGCACGTGCGAAGTCTCGACCTTCGTCGGCGGAGGCCCCGGGGGCCAGCACCGGAACAAGACCGCGTCCGCCGTCCGGATCGTGCACGAGCCGACGGGACTGACCGTCACCGCCACCGAGCGGCGCAGCCAGGCGCAGAACCGCGCCACGGCGCTGGAGCGCCTCCGCGCCGCCCTCTCGGTGCTGACCCGGGTCCGGCGCCCCCGCCGGGCGACCCGACCTTCCCGGGGCGCGAAGGAGCGGCGGCTCGAGTCCAAGAAGCGGCTGGGGCGGAAGAAAGCCGACAGGCGCGAGACCGGGCGCTGGTGATCGCCTCGGTCTCAGCGGCCTCCGGCGGCCGCGTCCGGCCGGAACCGGGTGCGGATGCGGTGCTTCACCGTCTCCAGGGCGTCGGACACCGACACGCGAGCCTTCTCGCCGAAGGACACCACGAACTCCTGCCGGTCGAGGTCGCCGAGCTTCCGTCTCTCCGGAACCAGCCGGCGCGCCTGAAGCAGCCGCACCGTCTCCAGCGGCACCCGAACCGCGTGGCGCTCGAGCACGTCCGCCCAGAAGCGGCGCTTGAGCTGGCCGACGGTCATCCGCTCGAGCTGAACCGGGAGCAGCTGCACCGAGACGGAGGCGACCCCCATCCGGAAGCTCCACTCGGTCAGCAGCTCGAGATCCAGGAACGCGGTGTTCAGCACCGACTGGACGTCCTTCCCCCGGGGCAGGAAGTAGCTCGAGACGAGATGTCCGCACCGCGGGCAGGCGCTGGCGTGCAGGTCGTCCAGCCCTCGCAACCGGTAGAGCGGCACGGCGAAGATCTCCACCTGGCACTCGGGGCAGCCGGTGCGCTCCCCCAGTGTGGCGAGCACCCGCCGGAACTCGACCCGGAGCGGATGCTTCCGTAGCGCGAGCGGCACCGCGTCGCGCACGAGGGGGCTCCGGAAGCGCAGCCCGCTCTGGACCAGGCGCTCTCCGGCCCGGCGAATCCCGAACTCCACCAGCTCCGCCGCCTCCACCAGCGCGCGCTCGAGCGTCCGTCCCTGCTCGTCGCGCCTCCCGAGGTGCTCGAACCGGAGCGCGAGGTCGTCGTAGGTCCGCAGCGCGTCGAGCGGATGCGGTACCAGCTCGCTCGCGTAGGCGAAGAGCACCAGGCGCGCCGCCGACGCGGAGCTCCGGGCCAGCTCGGCGATCCGGTTCGCCTCCGTCCGGGCTTCCGCCGTGGACCGGGCCGACTGCAACGCCTCGAGCGAGAGCCGGACCAGCTGCTGGCGCCCCAGGGGGTCGAAGGCCCGGGCCAGCGACCTCCGGCCCCTGCTGGCCAGCGAGCGTCGATTTGCTCCTGTCACCGCGTCCTCCAGTGCTCCCGCCGCATCGCGCACCTCTGCCAGCGCCTCCGCGCCCCTCGCCGCGAGCTCCGCCCGGACCTCGTCGAAGAAGTCACGCCCATCCCTCTCGGCCTCCCGGCACCGCCTGAGGAGCTCGGCGGTGGCGCAGCCGCGGAGCGCGGCCAGCTCGATCCGCAGCCCGTCGCGCGCCGACTCGAAGCGCGCTCGCCGTTCCTCGAGCAGCCGCACCTCGTCCTCCAGCGAGACGGCGGGTTCGGGTAGCTCCGAGCCCAGCGCCTGGTCGGCGAGGGCCTCGAGCCCGGCGCGATCCCCGGCGCGGTACAGCGCGTTGATTCGCGCCATGAGCGCGGCGTGCCGGACCTGCTCCTCCTCGGTCCGGGCGAGGTCGGGGTGGAAGCGACGAGCGAGCCGACGGTAGAGCGACTTCAGCTCCGCCGCGGGCATCGGCTCGGGGAGTGGATCGTCCTCGGCGGGCGCGGGCCCGGCCGCGTCCTGATGGAGCTCGCGGGTTCGCTGCCGTTCCACCCGTCGGGCCCGGGCAGCGCGCTCGCGGGGCTCGCTCTCGGCGAGCATCTCCGCCCATCGCTCGAGCTGCCGCACCACGGAGGCGACGCGCTGGAGGAAGCGCTGCTTGTCGGCGAGCTCCGCCCGGTGCCGGACCCCGAAGGCCGCCAGCTCCCCCCGGACCGTCTCGCACTCCAGCTCGAGCTGGGCCACGTCGTCCCGGAGCGCCTCGATCTCGGCCAGCAGGGCCTGGAGGCGCTCGCGAAGGGGAGATGCAGCGAGGACGATGGCGGCGGGGCGGGCGCGGGGCACGGCTCGGAGGTCCGGAGTCTACCGAACTTCGTCCCGATTCCGGCCGCTCCGGCGCGCCCCTGGCCGGGGCTCAGCGCTCGTAAGGGTCGCGGTGACCCTTCTTGTCCTGCGGATCGACCTTCGGCGGAGCTCCACGCTTCGGCGCGGGCTCAGCCCGATTGGCCACCGGCGGCGGCGGCGCCTGCTGGGCCTCCTGCGGAGGCGCGGCCGGCGCGGAGGGGCGAGCCGCGGGAGGGGCGTTCTGGACCGGCGGCGGACGCGGATTCGCCCCGGTGCGTGGGCCCTCGTTCGCGGCACGGTCGTCCCCGTTCGACGACGGGCGCGGCTTGCCCCGCTCGCCGCCCATCGTCTCGGCGCGCGGCACGGGACGGAGGATCGGCTCGTTCCCGGGGCGGTCGTCCCCGTTGGACCACGGGCGCGGGTTCCCCCGCTCGCCGCCCATCGACTCGGGGCGGAGCACCGGCTGCACCGGGGGCAGACTGGTCGGAGGGGGCGGGAGCGGCCGCACCGTCACGGTGCTGGTGCCGGACTGGGCCGGAGCGCTCGAGGGAGCCGGAACGGGCGTGGCGACCGGAGCTCCACCCATCGTCGCCGGCGGGTTCCGGGAGGGGAAGGGAACGGGCTCGTTCACTCCGCGCGGACCGGCGTTCCGGATCGGCGGCGGCGGCGCGACCACCACCGGGTGCACGGAGGCCGCGTCATGCGCGACGACCGGGGCCTGGGCGGAGACCGGCCGGCCCTCGCGGGTCACCCCGGCGGGCGCGACCACCTCGACGACTCCGGCGCGCGACACCGGGCGGACCACCATTCCTGGACGGACCACCGGAGGGGCGCTGAGCACCACGGCGGGTGGCGTCCCCACCGGGCAGGGAACGATGACGCCAGGCTGCGACCCAGGCGGCGGCGGAACGAAGACACCGTGCGGACCGATGGGCCGCGCATAGCCGACGTGGACCACGCGCACCTGCACCACCGGGATGTACACGGTCGGCGGCGGCGGGACGAAGACCCGCGTCACCGGCCTCCAGAAGCCGGCGACGAAGACCACCACGTTGCCGCGGTACTCGTAGTACGGCTCGGCGTACACCCATCCCGACCTGGGGGGACGAGCCCAGTATCCGCGCGCCCAGACCCACTCGCCGTTCCACCAGGTCCAGTGGCCGCCGATCCACATTGCCTCGAACCACGGCCGCGGAGGCGGCGGGTCCCAGAGCATCGGCGGAGGCGCCCAGGGAATGGCCACCGGGGCGGGCTGGTCGAACGCCGGCTCGATCGAGACCGCCTCCCACTCCGGATCCTGCGCGACGACTGGAGCGGCGGGCGGAGGCGGCGGAGGCGCATACACCGGTTGAGGCTGCGGCGCGTACACGGGCGGGGGCGGCGGTGACTCGCGGTACACCACCACCGGCGGCGACTGGCGCACCTCGCGGACCACGCAGCCCGAGGCGAGCAGCAGCACGCTACCGATGGAGAGGATCCTGTGCATCGTCGGTTCCGTCCTTCCTTGCCTCTTGGCGAGACGCCCTGACGCAGGCGGCTATTCAGCGCACGACCGCGACCCGAGCGGACGACTAGGCTACCGCCCGATGGCGACCCGCATCCTCTGCAACGGTGTCAGGCTCGCGGTGGAAGACTCGGGTGGAAGCGGGCCGACGGTGCTGTTCTCCCACGGCCTGCTCTACTCGCTGCGGATGTGGGACACGCAGATCGCGACCCTGCGCACGCGCTTTCGCTGCGTCGCCTACGACCACCGCGGGCAGGGGCAGAGCGATGCGCCGGCCACCGGCCTGGACATGGACACGCTCACCGAGGATGCGGCAGCGCTGATCGCCTCGCTTCGCCTGGGACCGGTTCACTTCGTCGGCATGTCGATGGGGGGCTTCGTGGGGATGCGGCTGGCGGCACGCCGTCCCGAGCTGGTGCGCTCGCTCGCCCTGATCGACACCTCGGGCGGCCCGGAGCCTCCGGAGAACCTTCCGCGCTACCGGCGGCTGGAGTGGGTGGCGCGCTGGATCGGGACCCGGCCGGTGCTGGGGCGGGTGCAGGCGATCATGCACGGCGCGAGCGCGCGACAGGACCCGGCCCGCGCCGCAACCCTCCGCGCCTGGAGGGACTACCTCCTGCACGTGGACGCGCGGGCGATGACCCGCGCCGTGGAAGGCGTGCTGCAGCGGGAGAGCGCGATGGGAATGCTGCCCGCCATCCGCTGCCCCACCCTGGTGATGGTGGGCGAGGAGGACACCGCCACCGTCCCCGCGCGAGCGGAGGAGCTCGCCGCGGGCATCGCCGGCGCGCGCCTGGTGCGCATCCCGCGGGCCGGACACATGTCGCCGATCGACGCTCCCGAGGCGGTCACCGCGGAGCTCGGGTCGTTCCTGGAGGCGCACCGGTGAGCGTCGCGCGCCACCACCGCAGCCCGGTGCTCCTGCTCCTCTTCGCGCTCGGGAGCCTCCACCCCGTGCGGTCCGGGGCGGCCCCCCCGGACGCGGGCACGGGCGCACCGGGCGCGACGCGGAAACCCGCGCTTCGCGCGCCCCGCCTCTACGTGCTCGACTGCGGCACGCTGCTCTCCGGGTCGGCCGAGGAGTACGGCCTGGCGCGGAACGAGGTCGCGGACCCCAACATGGCGGGCGCGCCCGGACCTCCGCCGCCGGAGCTCGCCGCGCTCGCGAAGGCCCGGAAGCGGGTCATCCAGGGAGACCACGACGTCTTCGGGGACGGGACGGTGTTGCTCCTCTCCACCCCGGGCCACACACCGGGCCACCAGTCGCTCTACGTCAAGCTCGTCAGGACCGGCGGGGTGGTCATCTCCGGCGACCTGTACCACCACGACGAGGAGCGGACTCTGGACCGCATGCCCGCGGAGGAGCGGACCACCGGCACGCCGGAGTCGCGGCGGAAGATCGAGACGGTGCTTTCCAGGAAGAAGGCCCGCCTGTGGATCGGCCACAGCACGGCGTTCTTCCGGGACGCGGTGAAGGCACCACGCTGGTACGAGTGAACCGGGCCGCTCAGGCCGCCCGGGGTCCCGCCCCCGAGTAGGTCCGGCTGATGGCGATGAAGAACGCCACCACCAGCGGTCCCGCGATCAGCCCGACCGCCCCGAAGGCGGCCAGCCCGCCGAGGAGGGCGAAGAACACCACTGCCCCGTGCATCTCCACCCCGCCCTTGATCAGCAGCGGCTTCACCACGTTGTCGATGAGCCCGACCACCAGGACGCCCCAGGCGATCATGAAGATGCCCCAGCCGACTCGCCCCTGGATGAAGAGGACGACGGAGACCACCAGCGCCACACTGCCCGCCCCCACCGAGGGGATGAACGACATGAAGAAGGTGACCAGGGTGAAGAAGATGGCATTCGGCACCCGGGCGATGAGGTAGCCCACCAGTGCCGCCGCGGCCTGCACCGCGCCGGTGCCCACCGTGGAGATGACCACCGCGCGGGAGACACCGCGGAACTCGGACAGGAAGCTGCGGAAGCGCCCGGGAGGAAGCGGGGTCACCCGCTCGAGCCAGCCCACCAGCCGATGCCCGTCGATGAGCAGGAAGTAGAAGGCGATCAGCATCAGCACTGCCCCGAGCACCGCCCGCGAGGTCGCCGAAAGAAAACCCGTCACCGCGGTCGCCGCCTTGCCGCTCTGTGACTGGACCACCTGGACCCAGCTCTGGCCGCCCTCACCTCCCCCCACGGACTCGAGCGCACGCGCGGCGAGCATCCGCAGTGGGCCGGGCAGCCGCTCGACGAGCCCCTCGACGCCGTACTCCTGGAGGCTGCCACGCACCGAGTCGATCACCTGGGCGATCTCCTTGGCGAGCACGCCGGCGATCCCACCGAGGGGGAGCACGATCGCGAGGAGCACCAGGACGGTCAGCAATCCCGCGGCGAGCGCCGCGCGGCCCCCGAGTTTCCGCGCGAGGCGTCGCTGCAGCCCGGCGAAGACCCCCGCCAGCACCGCGGCCAGGAAGAGGGCGGACCAGAAGGGCTGGAGGATCGCCCAGAGGAGCACCAGGGCCAGCGCCACCAGGAGCCAGGAGAAGATCTGTGATCCATCGAGGCGAGTCCGGTCCATAGGCCGGCCAAGCTAACCCGCGTCACCCATGCGGCCAGCGCGCGCTAGTTCTTCCCGTAGTTGGTGGCGAGGTAATCGACAATCTTTGCCATCTCGTCCGGCTGCATCGGAGCGCCGAAGACCTTGACCATCTTGTTGACCTCGGCCTCCCAGCCCTTGCGGTCGAGGAACGGCGAGTTCATCGGGATGTAGTCCTGGCTGTGGCAGGCGGCGCAGCGGCCGAGGACCAGGTCACGGGCCGGTCCCTCCTTGAGCTGGACCCGGTTCTCGTCGGGGTAGCCAGGGGGCGAGGCGAGCAGGATCAGGGCAACGAGCGCGGTCATGGGCGTCCCCTAGCCGACCCGGATCCTGACCCGGGAGACGACGTTGTTGTGGTAGCCGGCGGGGTTGAACACCAGCTCGGAGACCTGCGAGGAGCCGATCCGGTTGGTGGCCTTGGCGAGGACGGTCACTTCGCCCTTCGCGCCGGCCTTGAACCGGTGGCGGAAGCCGCGGAACGAGAAGCGGCCGGAGTCCGCATCGAGGGTGGCGGTCTGCCAGGAGCGTCCCTCGTCGGCCGACACCTCGACGGTGCGGATGCCGGCGCCGTTGTCCCAGGCGATGCCCTTCACCTCCACCGGCTGCCCGGGCCGGAAGCGCTGCCCCTCACGCGGGCTGGTGATGAGGGAGTTGACGACCATCTCGGTGATGGGCGTGTTGGCGTCCGTCTCCTGCGAGAGGAAGCGGTCCACGATCGGGAACTTGCCCTTGGGAATGCGGTAGGCGGTGGACATCCAGAAGTTCTTGAACGGCTGCGAGAGCACCTGGACGGAGACGAGGTGCTTCATCCAGTAGGTGCCGGTCCATCCGGGGACGACCAGCCGGACCGGCGCTCCGTTCCAGTGAGGCAGCGGCTCGCCGTTCATCTGCCAGACGAGGAGCGTGTTCTCCTCCATCGCCTTCCACACCGGGAGGCTCTTCTGGAAGTCCGGCGTGGCCTCGAGCGAGCCGTGGTCCGCGCCGTTGAAGGCGACCTCCAGCGCCTCCTTCTTCGGTGCGGCCTTCGCCAGCACATCCTTGAGGCGCGCACCCTTCCAACGGGCGTTGCCCATGGCCCCGATGCCCCACTCCACCCCCGCGACGTGAGGATCAGACAGGCCCCGGCGGTTTCCCGAGCACTGGCAGACCGCCGCCAGCTCGACCTGCTCAAAGTCGCGCTGGAGCGCCGGAAGGTCCAGGGCGAACGGCTTCTCCACCGCGTCGCCGCCGATCTCCAGCTTCCACCGGGCGGCGGACACCTCGGGGATGCGGGGCAGGTGGTAGCGGACGAAGAAGGCGTCGTTGGGGGTGAAGAGCTGCTCGAAGACCTCGAGTGGAGTCTCGAAGTTCGGCGGACGGTAGGTCCGCTTGATGAGCGGCCGCTTGCCCGGGAGCGTCTCCAGGAACGAGGCCTCCAGGGTGCCGGCGGGCAACGAAGCCGGTCCAACCGTCGAGGGGTCCCCGGCACGTGCCAGCGAGGGAAGCAGCGCTCCCGAGCCGAGCACCGCTGCACCGCCGGCGAGGTCCTTCAGGAACTGGCGCCTGGTCCTCATGTGCACCTCCCTCCGGGAAGGGATGCGCTGCAAGCGCGGTGAGAGTCCCGGAGGGCTGGGAGGCTGTCAAGGACGCAGAACGTTGCGCGTGCGACCACGTCCGCGTGGGGCACGACGCGCGTCGGCCGACTCAGCGGCTAGCCAGGAGCACGGGTCCGATGGACGGAACCAGCAGCACGATGGCAACAGCGCCGGCGAGCACGCCGATCCGCGCCATCTCCAGGCCCACCGCCCAGCGCCTCCCCTCGAGCAGCGCCGCGCCGGCAACCAGCGACACCAGGACCCAGGTCACCGCGGTGACCACGGCCGCCGCGGACAGCGCCTTGTGCCAGGTGAGGAGGGCGAAGGCGACGACGATGATCAGCGTGAGCTGGGCGAAGACGTACCCGAGCCGCCGTCGCCCCGGGCGCACGTCGAACTTCGGGAGCGCCTCGGGGTCCACGCCCCGGCGCGGCTCCACGGGACCGAGCCAGTCCGGGTGCCATGCCGGCGAGGCGAAGAGGAAGCGAATCGCCTCGCGCGCCGACGGCGCCCGCCGCATCGCCTGCCACAGCGCCCACAGTGGCTGCACCTGCGCCCACACCGGATCGAAGCTCCGCAGCGGGTGGCTGACGCCGAAGACGACCGGGGCCTCCTCGCGGCGAAGCGTCCCGAAGAGCTGGTCCCAGCAGATGAAGGTCGCGGCGTAGTTCTTGTCCAGGTACTCGGGATTCACGCCGTGGTGCACCCGATGGAGCGAGGGGGTGTTCACCACGTTCTCGAGCACGCCGATCCGGTCCACCAGCTCGGTGTGGATCCAGAACTGGTACAGAGTGCTCAGCGCGTTGACGATGAAGAACACCGTCACCGGCACTCCGAGCACCGCCAGCGGCAGGTAGAAGGGCATGACGGTGATCGGGGAGAGCACCGCCTGCCGGAGCGCGACCGCGAGGTTGTAGTCCTCGCTCTGGTGATGCACGACGTGAACGGCCCACAGGAGGTTCACCTCGTGGGACAGCCGGTGCCACCAGTAGTAGGCGAGATCCACCCCGATGATGGCGATGACCCACGGCCAGGGGCTGCCCGGGGCGAAGGTCACGAGCCGTCCGTGCTCGTAGAGGAGCGCGTAGCTGGCCAGGAGCGAGGCCTCGAACAGGAGCAGCACCACTCGCTGGGTGACCCCGCAGCCGAGGTCGGCGAAGCTGTCGGTGAAGCGGTAGACGCGCCGGCGGCGGAATCGAGCGAAGAGCAGCTCCAGCCCGATGAGGAGGAAGAAGAAGGGAACGGCGAGGGCGATGGGGTCCAGCGTCATGAAGATCCCGCGACCCGAGTCTAGCCCGGTTGACTCGGGGGCTGGAGGATGGCCACCGTCCAGACGGTGACATGAGCAAGGCCTTCACCCGAGAGGACGACCTGCTCCCACCACCGGTGCCTGCGCGCCGGGGGCCGGTGGGGCCACGGCCCCTCACTGCCGACGGACACGCACGTCTGCTGCGCGAACGTGAAGCGCTCGACGGCTCCGATGCACCCGGGGCCGGGGAGCGCCGCCGCGAGCTGGACGCGATCCTCGAGCGGGCGGTGCCGGCCCCGGCCGACGCCGGCGCGGACGGGCGCGCGGTCCTCGGAGCCTTCCTCGAGGTCGAGGACGAGGACGGAGGACGGCGCGAGCTCCGGCTCGTGGGCGGCGACGAGGCGGACGCGGCGCGCGGATGGGTCCGCGTGGACTCGCCGCTCGGCGCGGCGCTGCTCGGCCGGCGAGCCGGGGACTCGGTGCTGGTGGAGCGTCCGCGAGACACCCTCGAGCTGCGGATCCTCCGCGTGTACGCCGCGGCCTGATCGGCCCGCGCCGGGCCCGGACGCGCACCCGCGCCGTCCCCTCCGGAGGCGGCAGAGAACTCGTCCCTCTACTCCCCGCTGGCCTGGGTCATCATCGGGGGCCTGCTCAGCTCGACGCTGCTCACCCGGCTGGTGACTCCGGTGGTCTACGAGCTGCTGGCGCCGGAGGTGGCGCTCGAGCGCGCTCCGGCCGTCGAACCTGCTCCTCGGCCGACCGTCTCCAGTCTCGCTGCCTGACCGTGATGGTCGGCCGGGGCGCCGACGTGCGAGGGTCGGGTGCATGGCCGACCTGACCCTGTGGGTGGACGCGTTCTGGATCAGCCCCTACGCCTTCTCCTCCTTCGTCGCGCTGGAGGAGAAGAGGCTCGAGTACGACGTGGAGGAGATCGCCATGCACCGTGCGGAGTACCGCGCGCCGGAGTACGCGCGACGGTCCATCAGCGCCCGTGTGCCGATGCTCCGCCACCGCGACTTCCACCTCTCGGAGTCGAGCGCGATCGCCGAGTACCTCGAGGACGCGTTCCCCGGCACGCCTCGCGTCCTTCCCGAGGAGGTCCGGCAACGCGCCCGGGCCAGGCAGATCATGGCCTGGGTGCGGAGCGATCTCCTCCCGATCCGGGCGGAGCGCTCCACGGAGACCATCTTCTACGGCATCCCGACGAAGCCCCTCTCCGAGTCGGCGCAGCAGGCGGTGGCGAAGCTCCTCGCGGCGGCGGACGCGTGGATCCCCGATGGGGCCACCACCCTCTTCGGCCGCTTCAGCGTCGCGGACGCCGACCTCGCCCTCATGCTCCAGCGGCTCGGGAAGAACGGGCACCCGCTCGGGGACAAGGTGCAGCGCTTCGTGGATGCGGTCTGGTCGCGGCCGAGCGTCCGGAAGTGGGTGGAGAAGAAGCGGCCGACGTACATCCCGTACTAGCCGCCGTCGCGAAGAGCCGAAACCCGACGGGGTGTCGGGGTGTTGTAACGGGATCCCGCTCAGGAGGAGAACCATGTCCCCTTCCGTGGCGGTCAGGCTGCTCGTCCTCGCATCCGCGGTCGCCGCACCCGGGTGCCGGCAGGTCGCTACGAGGTGCTCTTCGCCCGAGCGGCCATCTCCGCCTCGAACGGGCCGTGCAGCTTCACCGGCGCAGACTGCCTCGACCGGAGCCGGAGGTTGAGAATCTCCACCCCGAGCGAGAACGCCATCGCGAAGTACACGTAGCCCTTGGGGATGTGCTGGCCCATCCCGTCCGCCACCAGCACCACCCCGATCAGGATCAGGAACGCCAGGGCGAGGATCTTGAGGCTGGGGTGCCGCTCGACGAAGCCGCTGATCGGCCCGGCGAAGACGAGCATCACCCCGACGGCGATGACGACCGCCGCCACCATGATCGACAGCGCCCGGGCCATCCCGACCGCGGTGATGACCGAGTCGATGGAGAACACCAGGTCCAGCAGCACGATCTGGACGATCACCGCGGCGAAGGACACCCGGATCGGCCGGCGCGGCTGGGAGTGATCGACCTCCGTCCGGTCGAAGATCTCATGGGTCGCCTTGCCCACCAGGAACAGCCCGCCGCCGATGAGGATCAGGTCACGCCCGCTGAAGCCCTCGCCGAAGATGGTGAACAGGTCGGCCTGCAGCGTCACGATCCACGACACCGCCAGGAGCAGCAGGACGCGCATCACGAGCGCGAGGCCCAGCCCGAGCCGTCGCGCGAGCGGCTGACGCTCGGGGGGCAGCTTGCTGGTCATGATGGAGAGGAAGACCAGGTTGTCGATGCCCAGCACCACCTCCAGGGCGGTGAGGGTCAACAGGCTGATCCAGCCGTCGGCGGTGGAGAACGGAGCGAGGTCGAGCACGGTGGGCGCGGGGGGACGTCGAGTTCAGAACTGCTCTTCGTCCGGAGAAGGTGGCTCCTCCTCCGCTCCGCCGCCACTCGCCTGTCGTGCCTGCTCCGCCTCGATGGCGGTGAGAAGGGCCCGCTCCTTCTCGTGGAAGCGGGACTTGCCCGGATCGGCCAGCGTCCGGCGAGCGCCGGTCGCGTAGAACTCGAGGTCCTGACCGCTGGCTCCCCGGATGGGCATGCCCCGGCTCCGGCCGTAGGGCGGGAAGGCCGCGGGCGGCTCGCCCGGAGCACTGGACGGTAGACGGCGAGCCGGCGCGCTGCGAGCGCCGGCGTCGCCTCCGATGGTGAGCTCGGCCAGACGTACGCTGAAGCCGTCTCCGCGGCGCACGGCCGTTCCGACCTGCACCTGCTCGACGGTGCCGTCCGCACGCGTGACCGACACCGTCACCGGCAGCTCGTTCTCGCGCATGTGCCCTGGCATCCCACCCCCGGGAAGCCGCTGTCAACGCCATCGGGCTGCGCTGTCTAGGCGGCCCGCGCCCGCACCACGATCTCCAGCCGCTGCAGCGCCCGCTCCACCACGTCCATCGACGGGCCGAAGGAGAAGCGCGCGTGGCCGCGAAACCGGGAGGCCCGCCCGCGCCGGCGTTTCCCGGGATTGATGTCGAAGAACTCGCCGGGGACGGTGATGACCCGCTGCTCCAGCGCCGCGCGGAACAGACCCATCCCGTCGTTGAGCGGCGGCGGGAGCCCGGCCAGGTCGCCCCAGACGTAGAAGGTCCCCTCGGGCACGCGGTCCACGCGGATGCCCAGCGCCTGAAGCCCGTTCAGCAAGCGCTCGCGCTTGGGACGGAACGCGTCGTGGATGGCCTGCAGCTCGCGCTGCACCAGCCCCGGCTCGAAGAGCGGCAGCGCGGCCCGCTGCAGCGGCTTGCTCCCGCCGCCGTCGAGGAACGAGCCGGCGCTGGTCAGCGCGTCGATCACCGGACGGGGCCCCAGGGTCCAGGTCACCCTCCAGCCGGGGTAGCGCCAGTTCTTGGTGAGCCCGTCGAAGAGGATGACCGGGTCCTTGTTCACGTCCCGGACGTGCGCCGCGGCGCTGACCGGCACCGGAGCCCGGGGGTCGCTGGTCCAGACGTAGTGCGAGTAGAACTCGTCGACGAGCAGCGCGCAGTCGAGGCCGCGCGCCAGCTCGACCCAGGCTCCCATCTCCGCGCCCTGCACCACCTTCCCCGTGGGGTTCGAGGGGTTGGAGAGCAGCACCGCCGAGAGCCCCAGCCCGAGGATCTCCTTCTTCAGCGCGTCGGACCCGAAGGCGTATCCCCGCTCGGGATCGAGGAGGATGGGGATGGCGGTGAAGGCCTTGAAGACGTCGAGCAGCTCCTCGTACGCGGTGTAGTCGGGAAGGAAGTGCCCGAGGTTGATGAGCCCGAGACTCGCCGCGGCGCGGGTCAGCGAGGCGCGCCCTCCCCCGGACACGCTGACGTTCTCCGCCGAGTACTGCGACGGGAGTCCCCGGCGGTAGGTGCGGTTGTAGTGCGCGGCGATGGCCTCCCGGAGCTCCCAGAGCCCGGCCACCGGCGCGTACTCCTGGTCCGCCGGGTCCACTGCCACCGTGTCCACGCGCGGCGGCGCGCCGGGCAGCTCACCGGTCTCGGGCTGACCCTGGCCGAGGTTGCACCAGTCCGGGTCGGCCGGATCGAAGCCTCGCTTCTGGGCCTCGGTGGTGACGAAGATGACGCCGGTGCGCGGCACCGGTCGGAACGCCTGCGGGGCGCTCTCGCTGCTCGACATGAACGGCAACCAGTCTACTCCTCTTCCTAACTACACCACCGTCACCGAGAGCTGACACCCAGGTCACAGGGAGGCACGAGACCCGGCATTCCAGCCCGAGGGCGCGGTGTACAACGCGCTGGTCACCCTGCTGCCGCAGATCCTCCAGGCGAGCAGCGGGGGGGCGGTCAAGTTCGTGAACACCTCCGCGCACGGCTACCTGACGCTGGCCGTGGACGCCGCGAAGGCACGGGCCACCTTCACCTTCATCCCGCAGAGCGAGGTGACGGTGAATTAGGCGAGCAACCCTTCCGGGCTCCTGGTGAAGGTCACCACCGTCACGCTCGACGTGTCGGGGCGGACAGCTCACTCCTGTCTGAACGAGGCGCTCAGGCGTTCCGGATCCGCGGGAGCGGCGGCGTCGGCCACTCCGCCTCCAGCGCCGGGTGGCCGGCCCCGCCGGAGGGCTGCAGCAGGAGCTGGCCGGCGGAGAAGCCGGGGCCGGGGCGCGCACCGCGAGCCAGCCGCTCCACAAGGCTCCAGCACGGCCGGAGAGCCTCGGGCTCCTCCGCGGGCGGGACCCCGTGGAAGCGCAGGTCCGGCCGGCCGAACTTTCTGAGCCCGCGCGTCTCCACCAGCCCGTGTCGAGCGCGGACCGACACGTGGGCCCGCACCGCCGGACGGAGGCCGGTGAGGACCTCGCGGCGGAACGCGTCCGGCGTCCACCAGCGCCGTGCCTCCACGTCCAGCACCGCCGCCGCTCCGGCGTCGAGCAGCGCCGCGAGCACCGACTCGGCGTCGCGGAGGTGACCGAGGTCCGGCGGGTCCGTTCGGCGCCCGCGGAGCAGCGCGAAGTCCGGTGCCCCCCGCACCACCGCGGCCAGCTGCGGCCGGCTGTCGTTCGCGTCGGCGCTGGCGGCGACCAGCGGGTCGACCCAGACGGCCTCGCCCTGCGGGTGGACGGTGAGCGACAGGCCGGCGGGCGTGGGCGGCAGCCGCACCGGGCCGAGCTCGCCGAACACCAGGTAGAAGAGCGTCGCGTCGCCGCCACCGGGCTCGAAGGCAGTCCTGGACCAGTCTTCCATCGCGACGGCCATGCGCCTTGTGGCCTCTTTTCCGGGCCCTCGTCGTACCGGAGTCGCTCGACGTCTCGTGCACGGGTGGGTGAACTCCCCGTGCCCGCCGGGTGTCGGCGCCCCTCAGTCCCCACGCAGCCGCTGGACACACGCCCGGTGGTGGCGGAGCACGTTCCGTGCGTAGGCGGCCGTGCTGTAGCCCCGCCGGAGCTTGGGGCTCTTCAGCTCCAGCTCCGGGACGGCCGCGGAGGGCATCGGGCTGCCGATCTGCTCCCGGTAGACCCGCCGCAGGGCGAGGTAGCTGGGGGTCTCCTCGAACGACTGCTCCTTCGCCTTCTCCAGATCTCCCCGGAGGCGGGTCTCGGGGAGAGTCGGCACGAAGCGCTCGCGGAACGCGCGGAACGCCCGCAGCGTCTCGCCCTCCTCGCCGGTGGGCCGTCCGTCGGCCGCGTAGACCAGGAGGTCCCCATCCGCGGCGAGCCGGATGCCGGTGAGCTGCGCCAGCGCCCGCTGCACCGCCGCGTTCCGCGAGGCGTACTGGCCGGCGTTGTAATCGGCGAAGCGGTACAGGACGTCTGTGTCGGTCAGCGGGTAAGCCCAGAGACGGGGAACCCCGAAGCGCAGCCCGCCGGCGCGGGTGTACAGCGCGTCGCGAACCTGCTCCTCGTCGTCCGGCCAGCCGCGGCTCCGGGCGTGGTCGATCGCCCAGCGGACACTGACCTGCATCGACCCGGCGGTGGTAACCGGGTTGAGGTCCTCGAGCCTTCGCCCCCGGAAGAGCGTGTCCAGGAGATTCGCGGTCGCGACCATGGCCGGATGCTCCCGGCGCTCGGCCTCGAGCATCTCGCGGAACAGTAGATCGAGCTCCCGCTCCGTCCGCAGGCGCCGGATGCGCTCCTCGAAGGTCCGCCGGTCGCCCGGTGCGTGGTCCTTGAGGCGCCGCGCCATCGCCGGCGGACCGAGCGGACCGAACCGCTCGGATTCCTCCTTCAGCCGGGCTCGCACCAGGGCGCCGAGGTTCGGCACGGGCGGGTCGGCCTGGAACCCCGATTCCTGCTGGAGCACGGCCACCACCCCGCAGACCCGCGTGGCGTCCGGGACGAGGCTCGACTCGGAGAAGCCGGCCAGGAGGTCCCGGGCCCATCCGGCCGGGTCGCCCACCCCCTCCGGGAAGGCGGCCCGCACCTGCGCCGGACCGAGCGGGGGCGGCGGCCGCGCGGGCGGGGGCGGCGGGGGCGGCGGCTCGTGGCAGGCCGTCGCTCCCACGAGCAGGAGCAAGGGGACCCACCCGCGGCGGCGAAACACGAGTGGCCCTCGTCGGGGGATACAGCCAGCGGTGCTCGACATCGCGGTGCGCGCACGTTACCCCCGCTCTGCGGGGCTTCCTCCATGACCTGGCGTGCGCTCAATCCCTGGTCGGACCTGGCCGGCCTGAGCCGCGACAGCTGGCTGCTTGCCCTGGCCACCCTGGTGAACCGCGCAGGGACGATGGTCATCCCCTTCCTGGCGCTCCACTTCACCCGGAACCTGGGCTTCTCCGCGGGTCAGGCCGGGACGGCCCTGGCGGTCTATGGAGTCGTCTCCCTCCTGACCTCCCCGTTTGCCGGCCGTCTCGCCGACCGGGTGGGGAGCCAGCGCATTCTCACCGTGTCGCTGTTCCTGGGTGGCCTGGGCTTCTGGGCGCTGCCCCTCCTCAGGACGATGCCCCAGGTGCTGGTGGGCATGATGGTGCTCTCGGCGGTCTCCGAGGCGATGCGCCCGGCCACCCTGGCGCTGGTGAGCGACCTGGCCCCGCCCGAGCTTCGCCGGCAGGCGTACGCGCTCAACCGGCTGGCCATCAACCTCGGGATGAGCGTGGGGCCGGCCCTGGGCGGCTTCCTCGCCGCGCACTCCTTCCAGATGCTGTTCTGGGTGGACGGGGCGACGTCGATCGCCGCGGCACTGGTGCTCCTCCTCTTCCCGCTCCGCGTGCGGTCGGCCGAGGCGCACGCCGCGGGCGCGCCCTCGCTCGGGGCGATCGCCGACCGCCGGCTGCGCTACGTCATCCTCTGCCTCCTGCCGGTCCTCCTGGTGTTCTTCCAGCACGAGGGGGCGATGCCGGTGTGGATGGTCGACCAGCTGGGCATGCCCACCCAGACCTTCGGGCTGATCTTCACCGTCAACACGCTGCTGATCGTGTTCCTCGAGGTCCGGCTGAACGGCATGACCGCCCACTGGAGCCCGGCCCGGGCGCTCTCGGTGGGCTCGGCGCTGTGCGCCGTCGGGTTCGGAGCGCTGGCGTTCCTGACCAGCTCCTGGGGCATCATGCTCACGGTGGTCATCTGGACCTTCGGGGAGATGATCCTCTTCCCCTCGACGGCGGCCTACGTCTCCGAGCTCGCGCCGCCCGCGCGCCGCGGCGAGTACATGGGCTTCTACTCGATGACCTTCGGCATCGGGTTCACCCTCGGCCCGTGGGCGGGGCTCAACGTCCTCGAGGCGGCAGGGGCCCGGACGCTGTGGCTCGCCTGCCTCGCGGTGGGCGCGCTCTCCACGCTGCTCCTGGCCCGGATCCGCCCCGAGGGCCAGCCGGTGATCGCCCCACGCGTGGTCGCTCCGGGCTGAGCCTGGACGCTGGCGCGCCCCCGCGCGCTTCCGCAGGCGTCCCCCTGGGTTCGGGGGGCTGAGCCTGGACGCTGGCGCGCCCCCGCGCGCTTCCGCAGGCGTCCCCCTGGGTTCGGGGGGCTGAGCGTTCCGCCCTTTCACGCCATGGCGTCCCGGGCCCTCGGATGGGACCTCTCGACCGGCGCGGCCACCTCCGAGCCGGGGGGAACCGGAACCTCGGGGCGAACCGTCTGCCCCCGCACGCGCTGCAGCAGCACCCAGCCGCGGCGGAGCAGCTCCGAGAATCCGGCGAGCTCGGCCTCGAACTCGACCTGCGAGATCTCCGCGCTGTCCAGGAACCGGCGGAGGGTGAGCGGCGAGTCCCCGCGGCGGTTCATCCCCGGGTCGCAGGTGCTCGCGCTCTCCACCTGGGCCTCCTCCAGCCAGGGCAGGTGCGCGGGGCGGAAGTAGCCGCTCGGGTAGCAGAAGTGCCGGAGCGCGCGCCCGGCCACCGGCTCGAGCACCGCCCGGTTGTCGCGCAGCTCGCGGAGGGCCAGCTCCCGGGAGACCGGGAAGCGGTGCCGGTGGGTATGGAGCTGCACGTCCAGCCCCTCGCGCGCGGCGGCGCGGAGCTCGTCGGCGGAGGCCAGCGAGAGCCAGCGTCCCTCCCGCACCGGCCGGAGATCCACGCCCAGCGCCCCGGCGACCCGGTCGGCGAGAGCCTGGCGCGCGGGTTCCGGCATCGTCTCCTCGGCGTGCCGGATGAGCCGCCACATCGCCTCGCTGCGCTGCGGGCCGGGCGTCATCCGGACCGAGCCCACCATCCCCACCCCCAGCCGGGAGAGATCGAGCACCGGCTCCCGGCTCTGGTGGAACGCCCACCGGACCAGGAGGCGGAACACCGGCGTGCCGCTCTGGACGTGGTAGGTCGTCGCGTAGAGCGTCGCCGGGAAGCCGTGCCTCTGCAGCGCCGGCCAGGCGTGGCGGAGCGTGCCGAAGAAGCCGTCGTCGATGGTGAGCGCGACCGAAGCCGGAGGGAGCGTCCCCGCGCGCAGCCGCCGCACCGCCTCCTGCAGCGGAAGGACCGGGTGGCGGTGGAGCGCGAGCAGCCGGCGCTCGAGGTCGTCGGGCGAGAGGAACAGGCCGGGGAAGAGGTGGTGCTCGTCGGCGAGCGAGGTGCCGTGCCAGCACACGATGCGCAGCGCATCCCGGGTGAGGAGGCGCGACAGCCGGAACAGCCCCGCCGCCCGCGCGCCCGCGAAGAGCGACCGCTTCAGGCGCGGCCGGATCCGCCGGGCCACCGTCGTCCCGGCCTCGCGGCCCCAGCGCGCCGCCTCCCGGACCGCGAGGGCCCGGTCTCCCGGCCACCACAGGTCGGAGTGGATCCGCGGGTCCAGGGTGAGCCCGGCGAAGCGAGCCACGCTTCGGAGCTTCTCCCCGCGGGGCACCGCCCGGTCCTTGAGCACGCTCCACACGTGCATCAGCTCGCCGGGGACGGTCTGGCGGCACCGGACGCCGGCTCTCCAGCCCGGCTCCGGCTCGCGCCCTCCGAGCCACGCGTCGAGGAGCAGTCGCGGAAAGTCCACCCCCGCCGCCAGCGCGAGGTGCAGCGAGCCCCAGAAGCGCGCGTTCAGCTCCAGGAGACGGAAGTCACCGCTGGACGGGTCTCGCCGGTACTCGAGCATCGCCACGCCGTTCCAGCCGATCCGCCGCAGCACCGAGAGCGCGTGGGCCTCCAGGTCCGGAAGGCGCACGCTCTCGCGGAAGGAGGACACGCCGCCGGTATGTGGCACCTCGTGGATCCGCCGGTGACCGAACCGGGCGCGTGGATGCCCGTTCACCATCAGGAAGAAGACGCCCACCCCGGTGCCCGGGGCGTGCCCCTGCACCAGGAGCCGCCGATAGTGCGGGAGCCAGCGGACGAGCTCGGCGTGCGCCTCTGCCGGCCCGTCCACGCGGAGCACCCGGCTCGGCGCGCCGTCCCGGGCGAGGACCGCGTCGGCCTTCAGCCACAGCGGGCTGCCGAGTCGCGCGAGCCGCTCCAACGCCGGCACCTCGCCGTCGACCAGCAGGCCGGGCGGCAGGTGCGGGTCGCCCGCCAGCGCGGACGCCAGCTGCGCCTTGCTGAAGGCGAGCTCGAACCGCCCCGGGTCGAAGAAGGGGAACAGGTCCTGGAGCTCGTCCAGCGCCGGCCGGAGCCCGAGGAGGAACGACTCCGAGGGCACGATGGCGCGAATGCCGAGCGCGTGCACCGTGTCCCGCACCCAGGGAATGAACTCGGCCGACGTGGTTGGCGGATGGACGCGGGCGCTGCGCACCCAGCGGGAATGGAGCCCGAGCGCCTCCGCCGACTCGGCGCAGGCGTGCACCGGGTACCCGGCCTGCCCGAGGGAGCGGATGACGCCCACCGCCCCCAGTGACCCCGCCTGGGGCACGAGGACCGGGACGCTCCCGCGGTCGACGCCCACTCGCGGCTCAGCGTTCCGCACGCCGGCGCTCCACGGTCTGGACCAGCGCCTCCACCCCTTCGTCGATGCAGCGGAAGCAGGTGTCGAAGTACGCGTCCGGCAGGCCGTACGGATCCGCCAGCACCGGGCGGGGCGAGCGGCACCAGAGCCCGAGCAACGCCACCTGCGCCCTGGGATGCGCGCGCTGGAGCGCGCGTGCCTGGTGCGGCTCCATGGCGACGAGGAGGTCACCCGCGGTGGGACGGACATCCTCGGCGCGGCGCGAGGCGCGCGGGAGCAGGTCGATCCCCCGGAGCCGGGCGGCGCGGACCGCGACGGCATCCGGCGGGGACCGGCCGTCCGCGCGCAACCCGAAGGAGCCCGCCTCGAACCCCAGCGCTCGCGCCCGAGCTTCGGCGTAACGGCTACGGCAGACGTTTCCCGCGCAGACGAACACCAGGCGCAGCACGCGGCTGGCGTCGAAGCTCTTCAGATCGGCGTAGGCGCCCAGCCGGTGAAGCCAGGACGATGCCTGGTGGCGAAGCCAGGCCTGCTTGCGCCCATGCTGCTGCGTCACGCCCCTCGACCAGACCGTCACCACGCCAGTCACGCTGCGCCAAGGTAGGGCGGCCCGGCCGTGTGGCAACCCACCCTGGACCATCGGCTGTCAGCCGGCGGACCGTGCCCCGGCACGGCCGCCGGGTGCTCCCTAGCTTGGGGCGCCCGTGGACAGCCTGCTCTGCGTCGCCAACTTCCCGTCCAGCACCGGGTATGCCTGGACCTTCATCGGGCGGCTGTTCGCCGAGGTCGCGAACGCCCTTGCCCGGGAGGGGATCCGCACGCTGGTGGCCTATCCGGTGCTCGACACGCGCCCGGAATCGCTGGCCGGAAGCGCGGCGGAGCCCCTGGGCCTGGACCTCTCGCTCGCCACGCCCCGGTCGGTCCGTGCGGGCGTGGAGCTGGTCAGGAGGGAGCGCGTCCGCGCGGTGTGGCTCATCGACCGGCCGGTGTTCTCGCTGGCCTACGCCGCCCTGCACGCCGCGGGAGTGCGCCGGGTGGTCGTGCACGATCACAGCTCCGGCTCCCGGCCGGTGCATCACGGGCCGCGCGGCCTCGCCCAGCGCCTCGCCACGAGACTCCCCTGGGCGACGGCGGACGCGGTGGTCGCGGTGAGCGAGTACGTGGCCGGCCGGCAGCGAACCGCCGGGCGCGTTCCCGCCGGACGCATCCACGTGGTTCCCAATCCGGTCTGGGTGCCCGACGCGGTCCGCCCGGCGGCCGAGGTGCGCGCATCGCTCGGGCTCGCGCCGGGCCGCCGGCTCGTCGCGGCGGCGGGCCGGCTCACGCCGGAGAAGGGATTCGCCGACCTGATCGCGGCGGCGGATGCGCTTCCGCCCGACGTCGACGTCCTGGTGTTCGGCGACGGACCCGACCGCGCACGGCTGGAGGCGCAACGGGCCGCGCTGCGAACGGGGGGGCGCGTGCGCCTCGCCGGGCAACGCCCCGATGCCGCGGAGTGTGTTGCCGCGGCCGACGTCTGCGTCGTCCCCTCCCGATGGGAGGAGGCGTTCTGCCTCTCCGCCGCCGAGCCCCTCGCCCGCGGCCGGCCGCTGGTGGCGACCCGCGTCGGCGCCATCCCCGAGCTGGTGCGCGACGGCGTCACCGGGCTGCTGGTGCCACCCGCCGATCCGCCGGCCCTGGCCGGCGCCATCCAGCGTCTCCTCGACGCGCCCGAGCTCGCCGCCGCGCTCGGCCAGTCCGCGCGCGCACAGCTGGTCGCGACGCACGGATGGCCTCGGGCGATCGCCGCCCTCGTGTCGGTGGTCGCACCACCCCTTCCCAAACGTTGACGCGGGTGCCGAAAGGGGATGTCGTCTGCTCCCTCCCCGAACGAGAGAGAGCAATGCGCATCCCGCTCGTGGTGTCCCTCACCCCGCTGGCCCTCGCGCTCGCCTGCAGCGACCAGGGCCCGATCCAGGGCGTCGGCCCGAAGCTGACCATCTCCCCGGCCACGGTGAGCGTGGAGACCGGCGCGGACCCCATCACCCTGCAGGCCGTGCCACAGAGCGGCGACCTCACGGGGAACGTGACCTGGGAGGTGTTCAGCGGGAACGCGGGGACGCTCGGGGCGAGCAGCGGCCAGACGGTCAACTTCACCCCGACCGGCCTCGGAACGCCCGGTGGGGCGGTGGTGATCAAGGCGACGGCGACGGTGGGCGGAACCCTCCAGCCGGCGACCGCGGCGGTGACGGTGGTGCCCTCGACGCACGGGCGGATCGTCATGGGGATTGACCCCGGGGACGCCGTGGGCTCAGTGGACATCACGGATCCGAACGACGGGAGCAAGACCACCTTCGTGGCCGACGCACCCACGGTCGTCCGCAGCAAGACCATCGACGCCGGCACCTACACGGTGACCGCGGACGCCGGCATCACCGTTGCGGGGAACCTGGTCGACGGCATCTGGGACGGGACGGTGCAGTTCGACGGCGGAACTCCCGCCCGCTCGGTCCAGGTTCCGGTCCGGCCGAACGCGGAGACCACGGTGGCGGTGAACTTCGCTCTCCGGGGCGGGCAGGGGCGGCTGTGGATCCCGGTGGACGGCGCGATCCGGAGCTTCACCGAGAGCCAGCTCCTCGGTGACCACGCCAGCGAGAACGGGATCAGCGTCGGCGGGGTGCGAGCGCTGGCCTTCGACACCGACGGAAACCTGTGGGCGACCTTCTCCGACGGCATCCGGATGTACACGCCCGAGACCCAGGCGAGCGACGGCTCGACGCCTGCGAGGACCGTGACCCTGTCCGACGCGACGGGGATCGCGATCCGCGGCGACACCGTCGCGGTCGCCACCTGCAACGGGAACTCGGGCGGCGTGTCGACCTTCTCCCGGAGCGACGTCAACGCCACGCCCGCGGCGCTGCCCATCTCGGTGGGATGCATCTGGGGCATCAGCTACGACGTGGGGGACAACGGCAAGCTCTGGGTCGCGTCGAAGACCCAGGGAAAGGTCTACCGCTTCAACGCCGCCGGCACGGCTTCGGACTTCACCACCGCGCCGAGCGTGAGCGACGCCTACGGCCTCGCCGTCGACCCCGGCGGAAACGCGTGGGTGACCAGCTGCAGCGGAAGCTCCGTGGTGCAGATCAGCCCGGTCGGTGCTGCCGGGTCGCCGCTGGCGCTGCCCGAATTCTCCTGCCCGGGCGGCCTCGCGTTCGACAAGCAGGGAAACCTGTGGGTCGTCTCCGAGGGAACCGCGGACAACGGAAATCTCGTCCAGGTGACCGGCGCCAGCGGGACCGTTCAGCTGAACTCCCTGACCCAGGTGACGTTCGGCGGCGTCGCGTTCAACCCGGGCGCTGCCGGGCTTCCCACGCACCAGTAGGCGGCGACAGGGTCTTGACGGTCGGGGCTGACCGCCTGGCCAGTTGCATCGTGCAATCCGGCCGACGGGGCGCTTGCCTTCCAGCGCGGCGAGGCACACCTCGTCTGCACCATGCCTCGCCGAGCCGAATCGCCTCGATGATCCGGGGTCTTCGAATCTTCAAGCACCCGCTCGCGCTGGCGCTCTCGCTGCTCCTGGTCTGGGCGCTGTGGGTCGGTCTGGCCAAGGCCTGGAACGTGGTGCTCCTGGGCTTTCTGGCCATCCTGATCGCCGCGATGTTCTCCTTCCCGGTGGGCTGGTTCTCCCGGGTGATGCCCCGCGCAGCGGCGGTGGTGCTCACCGTGCTCCTGACCTTCGGGGCCGTGGGGGGGCTGGTGGCGCTGGCCACTCCGCTGGTCGTCGAGCAAGGCAAGCAGCTGGTGGAAGACCTTCCCGAGGCGACCCGGAGGGCGGAGGCCTGGCTGCGGCGCGCCCAGCGGGACAAGACGGTGCGCCAGCTCACCAACGGCAAGGACGTGGCGGGCACGCTCAAGGCCAAGGTGCCGGAGGCGATGGAGACCGTGGCCACGCTCACTCCGAAGATGGTGGGGCGCGTGGTGGAGCTGGTCTCGACCTTCGTCCTCCTCATCGTGCTCGCCGCGTTCCTGGTCTACTCCCCGCCGCTCTATGCCCGCGGTATCCGGTCGATGCTCCCCCGCAGCTTCGAGCGGGACTTCGACGAGCTGTGGGTCAGGCTCGGGCGGGGACTTCGCGGCTGGGTGGGCGGAACAGTGGTCGCGATGTTCCTGATGGGCTCGGTGACCGCGGTGGGCCTCTGGGCGTGCGGGATCCAGGGGTGGGTCCTGCTCGGCCTGCTGACCTTCCTCGGGACCTTCGTGCCTTACGTGGGCGCGGTGTCCAGCTCGGTGCCGGGGCTGCTCGTCGGCCTCGCACAGTCACCGAACCACTTCTTCCTGGCCCTGGCCGTCTACGTCGGCGTGCACGTCATCGAGGGGTATCTGGTGCAGCCGGTCGTGATGCGCCGGGCGGTGGAGACCAATCCGGCGCTGCTCCTCTTCTTCCAGGCGCTGATGGGCGCGCTCTTCGGCCTGCTGGGCCTGATCGTGGCCACGCCGCTGCTCACGGTGCTGCAGATCATCGTGACCACGCTCTGGATCGAGGGGCGTCTGCACAAGAAGCCGCCCACGGACGAGCCGCCGGCGCCGAGCGAGCCCGAGCCCAGCGCGCCGGTCGCGGAGCTGCACTGAGCAGGCCCGCGGGGAGCAGGCCAGTGGTCGTGGCCGACGTGCGGAGGACCCGGATGCGCGCCGACTAGCGCGCTCGACGGGAGCCGCCGGGCGGCGTGCGCGACGGCTGGACCCGGAACCGAACCCCGTACTGCTGGGCACAGGGGGTGGAGCAGAACCAGCCGGCGAGCGGGTCGAGAACCGCTCCGGCCAGATAAAGCTCTTCGTTGGTCGTGGCCGGAATCACCTTCCGGCACCACTGGCAGGTGGTGCCCTCCGGCAGCTCGTCACGCGCCGATCGCCGCTTCAGGAAGCCCAGCATGGTGCGGCAGGGTGAAACTTGCCCGCATAGGCGGCAAGGGAGCCTGATGTACTCCCTGCTCACCGGTCGACGCTGGACCCGCCCCCCGGGTCAATCTCGCCCGAGCGGCGCCGGACCCACCCCACCACCCAGCGCACACATGCCGCTCCGAGCAGGAAGGCGAGGACGCCGCGGCCCACCGGCCCCAACCGGAGCAGCAGCAAGGCACCGCACACCGCCAGAACGACGCTGGTCAGGCCCCAGGACAGGCGTCTTCCGGCACCGAGACTCTCGCGCTCGGCAATCTCCCGCGCGATCGACTCGCCGAGTGCCCGGCGCTCCTGCTGGAGTCGCCGTGCCTCGTCGAGATCCTCCGCGCGGGCGCGCTGCTGCTCCGCGTCGTGCCGCGCCCGTTCCTCGAGGTGCCGGTCCCAGAGCGCGGTGTTGAAGGCCACCGCCTCCAGCGTGTCGAGGGCAGTGCCGCAGGTGCAGCGGCGAGTGCCGAGCAGCGAGTCGACCCCGCAGGCCGGGCAACGAACGAATGGCTGCGCGTCCGATGGCGACTGGAGCTCCAGCGGAGCGTCGGCGGCGGGCACGAACCGCGCGAGGTCTCCCGCGCGGACCTCCGGGATCGGGCTGGCCGGCTCGATGGCCCGGAAGCGCTCTCCGGTGGTGCGGCGTGCCTCCTCACCCGCCCGGCGCGAGCGCTCGAGTCGCTGGAAGCGGGTGAGGAACTTCACCGCGAGGTCCCGCGCGAGGCGGACCGCGTGCGATCGCGCGCCCAGTCGCGGATCCGCGAGATCTCCTCGCGGAGGGTCACTGCCAGAGGCACCGTCTCGGAGATGGCCTGGGCGAGGTGGCCGTCCGCGAGCTGGGTCCGGACATCGAATGCGGCGTGGAGGCCCTCCACCACCGCCTGCTCCAGCTCGGCGCCGCTGAACTGCTCGGCGCGAGCGGCGAGTGCCGCGAGATCGAAGCTCTCCGGCTTGCGCCCGCGGCGGGTCAGGTGGATCCGGAGGATCTCCTCGCGTTCGGCCGCGTCGGGGAGGTCGATGAAGAAGATCTCGTCGAACCGCCCCTTGCGCAGGAGCTCGGGCGGGAGCCCCTCCACCCGGTTGGCGGTGGCGACGACGAAGACCGGCGCCGTCTTCTCCTGGAGCCAGGTGAGGAACGTGCCCAGCACCCGGGCGGTGGTGCCGCCGTCGCTCACGTTCGACGACGCCGAGCCGGAGAGGGCCTTGTCGATCTCGTCGAGCCAGAGGACCGCCGGTGCGGCGCTCTCCGCGACACGGATGGCGCGGCGCAGGTTCTCCTCGCTCGAGCCCACCAGCCCGCTGAACACCCGGCCCATGTCCAGACGGAGCAGCGGCAGCGCCCACTGGGAGGCGATGGCCTTGGCGGTGAGGCTCTTCCCGCAGCCCTGGACGCCGAGGAGGAGCAGCCCTCGGGGCTCGGGGAGACCGAAGGCGTGCGCCTCGGCTGTGAAGGCGCGGGCCCGGCGGTGCAGCCAGTCCTTCAGGTTCTGGAGCCCGCCGACGGCCGCGAGCGACTGGTCCACCGGGTAGTACTCGAGGAGCCCACTCTTCCGGATGAGCTGGCGCTTCTCGTCCATGACCCGCTGGATGTCCGAAGCGTCGAGGCGGTCGTTCTCGGCGATGGCCTTGGCGAAGGCGTTCTCGGCCTCCTGGAGGGTGAGGCCCAGGGCGGCCTTGATCAGCTGCTCGCCCTCCTCCCGCTTGAGGTCCACCGCGATGCGGCCGGACCTCCGGAGCACGCCCACGATCTCGCGGAGGAGATCGGCCAGCTCGGCGAAGGTTGGGAGCGGGACGTCGAGGACGGCGATCTCCTTCTCCAGCTCCACGGGGAGCTGAAGCACGGGCGCCAGGACGAGGACCGTCGTGTAGCTGCTCTTCAGCGTCTGGCCGAGTTCTCGGAGCGCGCGGACCAGCCGGCGGTCGTCGAGCCAGGCATGGAGGTCCTTGAGGACGATCAGGGCGGGTTCCTGGAGTCCGCGGAGTGCCTGGAGCGCGGCGAAGGGGTCCTCGGTCTCGGACGGCAGCGCGACCCCGCGGGTCTCGTCGAGGCGGTGGAGCCCGCGCACGGCAGACCAGCCGATGAGCGACTTGCCGTGGCCGCGAGCGATGCCTTTCAGGAGCTCCTCGACGCGTGTCTCCTCGGAGGAGACGAGGTAGACCAGCGGGTAGCGCGCACGGATGAGGGTGTCCAGCTCGCCGACGAAGCGGGGCTGGCGAGGGGAGGCGACGGGGCGCTCTGCTGTCTGGGGCACGGTGTTCCCGCAGCATAGACGACGAATCTCCGTCCGGAACCCTGCCGGCCGTCCTTCGCCCCTTGAGGCCGCGACCACATCTCGCTACCTGAGGTGCGTCCAATGGAGACCGAGATCCTCATCGTGGGTGCGGGTCCTTCGGGCGCCGCGGCGGCGGTGCAGATGTGCCAGCTGGGAATCAAGGACGTGCTGCTGGTGGACAGGGACCGGTTCCCGCGGAACAAGACCTGCGGCTCCGGGCTGTCGCCGGCGGCGCTGCACCTGGCGGAGGCGCTGGGGATCGGCCCCGAGCTGCGAAGGCGGGCGAACCCGGTGCTCACGGTGCGCTTCGTGACCCAGTCCGGGGAGGAGCTGCGTGCCCCGGCGAACTCGGCGGCGGTGATCCTGCTCCGGAAGGAGTTCGACAACCTGCTCGTCGAGCGGGCCCGGTCGCTCGGAGTGGGGTTCCGCGACGGCTTCCGGGTGGCCGAGGCCCTCGAGGAGGACGGGCGGGTGGTGGGGGTGCGCGGGTTCGACGGGACGGAGATCCGCGCGCGGTGGACGCTGTTCGCAGACGGCGCGCCCAGTCTGTTCACGCGGGACGACCGCGAGCGCCGGCACATCGACACCCTGATGGGCTGGTGGGAGGGGCCGGACTTCGAGCCCGGCCGGCTGGACATGGTGTTCGATCCGGAGCTGTCGCCGCTCTACGGCTGGCTGTTCCCGGAGACGGCCACGCGGGTGAACATCGGCATCTGCATCGACGCGCAGGACGAGTACGGGCGGAAGGTTCCGCGCGATCTGCGCGCAGTGTTCCGGCGATTCCTGGAGCGGCACTACGCCAAGGAGCTGCGGAGCGCGAGACAGGTCGGCGGGTGGAAGGGCCATCCGATCGTGCACACCACCTGGATCGCGAACGTGACGCGGCCGGGCGCGCTGCTGATCGGCGAGGCCGCGAGGCTGACGCACAACGGGACCGGCGAGGGGATCAGCCAGGCGATGCAGTCGGGCATGTACGGCGCGGACGCGGTGGCGCGGGTGGTGCGGGGCGAGGCCAGCGAGTTCGCGGCGTGGCGCGGCTATCTGAGGGCGTTGCGGAAGCGCTTCACCGTCGGGTTCGCGGCCGGGTACCTGCTGCGGGACATGGTCTCGAATGGAATGCTCGACGGGCTGGCACGTACGTACAACAGCGCGTCGTTCCAGAGGGGGATCCACTGGCTGGTCGGGGCAGCGATGACCGGGACGACGACACAGGAGGCGCCTGCCGCGTATGCCGCTGCGAGGAGCGAGTCCGGGGAGCCGTCGCGCACCGAGTCACCGATGGCGTGAGCTGCTCGCGACCGCGTTGTTGGTCACGCTGGAGGCCCGGGCCGGCGAGACCTGGGCCATCGAGCACGCGCGGCTGATCGCCTCGCCGGCCGGGGCCGTGGTCGAAGACGGGACGGTGGTGGTGCGAGACGGGCGAGTGAAGGCGATCGGCCCGTCGGCGGCGGTGCCCGTGCCCCAGGGCGCCCGCCGGGTGGACGGGCGCGGCGGGACGGTGCTCCCGGGCTACTGGAACGTGCACGTGCATTTCACGGACGAGCGGTTCGTCGATGCCGCGCACCGGCCGGCGGAGGACCTGAGCCGCGGGTGCCGGGAGATGCTGACCTCGCGCGGGTTCACGACGGTGGTGGACCTCGGGTCGTGGCCGGAGAACACGGTGGCGCTGCGGCGGCGCGCTCCATCGCTGGATTGCCCCCGGATCCTCACGACGGGCATCCCGATGTACCCGGCGGGCGGCGTGCCGATCTACGTGCGGAAGGCGCTCGGGGACGAGGTGGCGGATGGGCTGCCGCAGCCGAAGACCGGCTCCGAGGCGGCGCGCTTCGTCCAGCAGAGCCTCCGGCTGGGAGCCCGGGCGACGAAGCTGTTCGTCGGGACGTGGCTCGGCGGCAGCAGGACGGGGCTCATGGACGTGGCGGTGGTGAAGGGCGCGACGGCGGAGGCGCATCGCCACGGGCTGGTGGTCTTCGCGCATCCGGGGACGATCCCGGGGATCGAGGCGGCCATCGAGGGTGGGGTGAACGTGCTGGCCCACACCGCCCCGGACGGAGGCCCCTGGTCGCCCGAGCTCATCCAGCGAATGCGGGCGCGTCGGATGGCGGTGGTTCCAACCCTGAGCCTCTGGCAGGTGGAGATGGAGCGAGGCGGCGTGCCGAAGGAGGGGGCGGACCGGTTCATCGCGACCGGCGCGGACCAGCTCCGGGCGTTCGTGGCCGCCGGCGGCGAGGTGCTGTTCGGGACCGACGTCGGCTACATCCCGGAGAAGGACGCGGACGAGGAGGTCCGCCGGATGGCGGGCGCGGGCATGGACTGGCGCGCGATCCTCGGCTCCCTGACCTCCGCCCCCGCGCGACGGATGAAGGACCCTGCCCGGGGGGCCCTGGCCGTGGGAACTCCGGCGGATCTGGTGCTCGTCGAGGGCGATCCGCGGGTCGACGTGGAGGCGCTCACCCGTGTTCGCGCGACGTGGACCGCTGGGAAATCCGTGTTCTCGCGGTAGTCCCTCCTCCCACCACGTAAGAGCCGGAGAAATCAGGGAAAAAATTTGGGGTGTCGCTACAGACCGGTAGTCTTCTGGTGGGCGATGTACGGGAGGAGCAGTCGGATGTACGGGAGGAGCAGTCGGTGGACGACCTCGACAGGGCCAGGCTTCAGGACTTCTACGACGAGCTGGAGCGGTTCCGGGCGGTGTTCAGCAAGGCGCAGGCGCTGGTCGCGCCGATGATCGGCGAGGACGCGGGCCGACTCGAGGCGATGGGGAAGGCGATCCGGAAGCTGTACGGGCCCGCGGTCGAGCCGCTGATGGCGCACGTGGACGAAGTGCTGGGTCAGGCGAAGCGGATGGTGGAGCCGCTGCCGGAGAACCCGCTGTACCGTGCGTTCGAGCGGCGGAGCGGTGGGGATCGGCGGAAGGCGGACCGCGCGCTGCTCGGTCCGTCGTTCCGTGCTCCGACGGGCGTGACCAAGCCGCTCGTCGAGACGGTGCCCCTTCCCGCCCCCGACCCGCGGTACGACGATGCGGACCTGCCCACGGTGCGGACGCGCCCGCTTCGAGGCCGGGAGATCCCGATGCCCACGGCGCGGCCGACGACGAACGGCCAGCCGGTCAACGTCAACGGTGGTCACGCGGCCGAGGACGAGAGCCCGGCGCGTGCGGCGATCCGTGGATTCGCGCAAACCAACGGCGTCGAGCCGAAGCCGCCGCGGCCGCCCAGCGTCTCCCAGACGGTCCCCAGCGTTCGCCGGGACATCCCCCGCCCGCCCGCGCCCGAGTCCGAGATCCGGGTCATCTACGAGGACCCGGGCGGCTGGGGCGTGCTGTAGGAACTCAGTCGCCCATCGCCCTCACTCCGAATCACCGCACGATCGGCCGGTCCTGCAGATTTGGCCCGAGCGGCCCGTTCAGCACGTCGTGGAACGCCTCCCGCAGCTCGGGCGTGTCGGGGACGCTCATGACGGAGGAGCCGTCCGTGAACGTCTCGCTCCACCAGGAGAAGCCGCGCAGCTCCGGCCAGCGGCCGCCGAGCAGGTCCTCCAGCGTCTTCCGGGTCCACTCGACCGGTTTGCACGCGGTGGCCACGACATTGGTCCCGAACTCGAACAGGAAGAGCGGCTTTCGACTCGCGACATCCCCGAGCTCCGCCTCGCGGGCCTTCAGGAGCGCATCGAGGTCGCGGCATTTCGTCTGGTCGGGCCCTTGGGTCTGGTAGATCGAGAATCCGATCCAGTCGACCACGTCGTCCCCAGGGTAGTAGGCACCGGCATTGTTCAGCGGGGTGTCGCTCGGCCAGTTCTCGCCGTTGAGGTGGAACGCCCAGGTGATGTTGTTCGCTCCCTGGTCGCGCATCACCTCGACGATCCGACGGAAGGCCAGCTGGAACTTCGCCGGTCCAACCTCGAAACCGCCGTTGTAGGGCGGGCTCCAGGGGTACCAGTCGCCGTTCACCTCGGTGCCGTACTGGACGATGACCGCCGTCCCGAAGGCCTTCGCTCCATCCGCCCAGGTGCGCAGCTCGCCGTCGAACTCTCCGGCGGCGATCCGGTCCAGCGTGTACCTGGGATCGGGGATCAGCTGCCGCTGCTGGCTACGCATGTGCAGACGGATGAACGGCACGGCACCCCGTGAGCGGATCGCCTCCGCCGTCACGCGCGGGAACTGCTTGGTCACGTACCATTCGTTGCTGAAGTAGATCCACGCGAGCGGTCGCCCCACTGCGTCGCGGTACGCGTCGGCCGCCTGCATCGAGATGTCCGCGTCGGGCCGCCCGGTCCCGGCCGGAAAGACCCCGTGGTAAAGCCGGCCCCCCGGCGGGAGCTGGATCCGCGTCCCGTCGGCCGTCCCGGCATCGGAATCCGTTCCGCCGTCCGGTGGCACGCCGGCGTCCGCGGGAGGCCCGGCGTCCGGCCCCGCGTCGGGCGAAGTCCCCGCGTCGCCGTCCTGGCCGGCGTCGGCGGGGAGGCCTCCCGCGTCGGCGCCCGGTGTGCCGGAGTCCACCCGTCCTCCGCCGCTGCTGCCGCCACAGGCGACCGCCAGCGCGAGCACGCAGACCCATCCCTTGCTCAGCCCCCCACTCGTTCGATCCGTCGACAAGTGGCCTCCGCGCGGTGACCGAAGCTGCGACCGGTCGAGTCTCCGAGCCACTGACCGATGCACCATTGGCAACCCAGTCGTCCCGAGGTCAGGTCTGGCTTCTGATGGTCAACGCTCGTGCTGGTCTCCGGTAGGGACGGTTTCGCAGCGGCGAGGGGCCTGGTCGGCTAGAAGTCCGCCGCGGGCTCTCTCGCCCGTTCCGGAGCAACTCTTGAAGGTTCTGGTCGTCGTCCAGGCACGCACTGGCAGTACTCGTCTTCCCGGCAAGGTGCTGATGCCGCTCGCCGGAAAGCCGCTGCTGGTCCGGATGATCGAGCGGCTCCAGGCGGCGACGACTCCCGCGCAGATCATCGTCGCCACGACCACGGCGAGCTCGGACGATCCGGTGGCCGAGCTGTCCAAGCAGGCCGGCGTCGCCTGCGTGCGCGGTCATCCCACGGACCTCCTCGACCGGCACATCGCCGCGCTGCGCACGACCGACTGCGACGCGGTCTCGAAGATCCCCTCCGATTGCCCGCTGATCGACCCCGCGGTGGTCGATCGGATCCTCGGGGCGTCCCTCGAGGACCCGTCCTACGACTACGTCTCCAACCTCCACCCCGCCACGTGGCCGGACGGGTACGACGTGGAGGTGATGAAGCGCGACGTGCTGGAGACCGCCTGGCGCGAGGCCACCAAGCCCCTGGAGCGGGAGCACACCACGCCGTTCATCTGGGAGCGGCCGGAGCGCTTCAAGCTGAAGAACGTGGTCTGGGACCGCGACCTGCAGATGACCCACCGGCTGACCATCGACTACGCCGAGGACTACGAGCTCATCCGCCGCGTGTACGACGCGCTGCACGTCGAGGGGAAGCCGCCCTTCTCG
>RPRB01000015.1 GCA_003818285.1 Myxococcaceae bacterium | reverse complement strand
TGGCCCTCCGAGCGGTTCTTCTCTCGCCGGCCCCGGATCGCGCGTGCAAGCTCGCGCGCCGCGCGCCGCCCGTCTTGCTCGAGGGCCTCCAGGAGCCCCTCCGGGACGGGGCGCCCTCGGGTGAGGAACCGCTCGCGGAGCTGACCGATGGGCTGGGCGAGGAACCGCTCGAGATCGGACATCGTGGCGGAGTGGAACGCTACACGCGTGGGCCGACAGACTGGAAGTGGCCGGGCGTCCCGGTCCGTCGTCCTGCGTGCGGCACACTCGCCCCCGGACCGGGAAGGCGCGGCCGATGGCGCCTTGCTCCAAGGCGTGAGCCGGCGGCGGGAACGTCCCATCCGCCGTGGGTGAGGAACACGTCGCTTCACCCCGCGGTCGGGGCTCAGGTTGCGCCGTCGAGAGGCGCGCCTGCCCATCGCTCGAACGCGGCGCGCTGGACGTCACTCGGCGACTCGAGGGGAGCGAGCCAGACCGCGTCCTCGGGCCGCCGCTCGAGCGTGACCGGCACCTCGAGCAGGAGTTCCCGCCGGAACACCGACACTCGCAGCACCTCTCCCGGGCTCCGTTCGTCCGCACGCGAGACCAGCGCCGCGGCGTCACCCTTCACTCCGTCCACGGCGATCACCTCGTCGTCGGGATAGAGCCCCGCGGACTGGGCCGGCGAACCCTCCAGCACGGTGCCGATGGTGCTGCCCCGCGCGACGATTCCGGTCCAGGCGCGGGCACGGGTGTCCCCCTCCTTCAGCCGCGGCGGGGTCCCGCCCTTGTCGCCCACCGACTCGCGAATCCGGGTGCGTAACCGCAGACCGACATGCTCGAGCACGGAGGTGTCGAGCTCGTCGGTGCTCCGGATCGCGCGGTCGAAGAACGGCTTGAGGTCCGAGCCCGCGATCTCGGACGCGGCCGCCTCCACGCCATCCTCGGGGACACCCTTGCCGTCCCCGTAACGGCTCCACAGGAGGCGCATCACGTCGTCGAGGCTTCTCGCGTCACGGGTGCGGCGCCGGATCTCCAGGTCCAGGCACAGCGCGACCAGCTCGCCCTTGAGGTAGTACGAGATCGCGCTGTTCGGGGTGTGCTCGTCCTGCCGGTAGTACTTGACCCAGGCGGTGAGGGAGGCGTCCTCCAGCGTCTGCACGCGGCGTCCCGGCGTGGCGGCGAGCGTGGAGAACGCCTCGCCCAGCCGCACCAGGTAACGCGCCGGGCTCATCCGCCCGGACCGGCGCACGAGGAGATTGTCGTAGTACGAGGTGATGCCCTCGAAGGCCCAGAGCAACCGGGTGTAGTTCTCGCCCGCGTAGTCGAAGGGAACGAAGGCGCGCGGCTTCAGCCGCTTCACGTTCCAGAGGTGGAAGTACTCGTGCGAGGCGAGGGTGAGGAAGTCCTCCCAGCCCTTGGGAGTGGAGATCTGCGCGCGGGGGTAGATGAGGGCGGTCGACGCGGCGTGCTCGAGACCGCCGCGCCCCTTGTCCACGAGGTAGAGGAGGAAGAGGTAGCGGGGCATCGGCAGCCCGCCCCACAGGGCTGCCTCGGCATCGCACACCGCGGCCAGGTCCGCGGCGAGCTTGCTCGCGTCCACTGCGCCGCCCCACACCACGACCTCGTGGGGAACGCCGCCCGCTTCGAACCGGATGGGGCGGTGCGGGCCGACCTCCACCGGGCTGTCGACCAGCACGTCGTAGCTCGGTGCCTGCCAGCCCCCGTCGGTGCGGTCGAGCGCGGTGAAGGCGCTCCATCCGGGAGGCGCATCCACCGCGAGCTGATGCGGCCTGTCGCGGAGCGCCTCGGAGTAGAGGAAGAGGGTCGCCCCGTTGAAGAACCCGTGCGTGCCGTCGAGGTGGCTGGTCCGGACCGTGAGCTCGTTCGCGTAGACGCAATAGCGCACCCGCACCGGGCGGCCGTGGGGCCGCAGCCGCCAGGTACGCTTGTCCACGCGCTCCACCGGCACGCGGTCGCCGCGGTCGTCGGATGCCGAGAGCTCCTGGACATGCCGTGCGAACTCGCGGACCAGGTAGCTGCCGGGGGTCCAGACCGGGAGGACGAGGTCCAGGACATCGGCGGGGGGGAACTGCGCTTCCACCTCGAACAGGTGAGAGTGGGGGCGGGGCATCGAGACGCGGTAGCGGACCGCTTCGGTCATGCGTCCGGTGTGTAGCAGAAACCAGTGCTCCGACCGGAGTGTGCTGATCGCTGCGGTGGCCGCCCTCTCGCTGCGAGGCGCAGCCTCGTCGCCACGCTACTCGACTTGCCGTGGACCAGGGGAGGGTCGCGGGGCCTCGCACGCGTGGGCCGCGCTCAGTACCACGGCCCAGAGCCACCCACGCGCCATCTCCAGACCTCTCGAGACCGAGCCGGTCATCCCACGGCCCGCCCGCCGCCGCCTCGCTCGGGGCTGGTCCCGCTGGAGGCCGCCAGGAGTGGCCGGGGCTCGAACAGGGCCTGGATCCGTTGGAGCCGCCGCACGCCCTCGGGGGAGAGCGCGTCCTCTGCACCCAGCATGCGCTGGACGAGGGCCAGCCCGTGGCGCCGCGTCTCGGGGTCAAGAGGCAGCAGCGCGGGGAGGCTCTCCAGCGCGCGATCCTCGTCGAGCCGGACCAGAAAGAACTGCTCCTTCAGGAGCTGCTTCAGCTCGGTCATCGACCGACGTTCCTCCGGCGGGGCTTCGGCCCGGAGCGAGGTCAGCATCGCGAAGCCGCGCTCGTCGATCCTTCCCTCCGGCAGGCGAATGTACACCAGGGCCCTCGCCACCGCCTCGAGGAAGCCCCCGCTCGAGTAGCGCGTCCGGAGCTCCGATCGGCTCCGCTCCTGGGCAATCTCGCGGGAGAGATCGCGCTCCGCGTGCCGGCGCTCGCTCGTTCCGGGGCTGAAGCCGGCCAGGGCCTGGACGGCGGGGAGCCCGTAGACGCCGAGGAAGGTCGCCTCCTGAAGCCTGCCCCGCATGGCTCCCCAGCCATCGAGCGCGGAGGCGATCCACGAGGACGCGGCCCGCTCCACCGAGAGCAGGGGATTGTCCGCCGAGACCTTCTGCCGGCGGGTGCGCACCGAATCCGCCAGCACCTTCACCGGCCGGAGGAGAGGGTTCCGGTCGGAGAGGAGCGAGAACCGCAGCCGGTTGGGGTGGAGCTGCTGGACGGCCCTGGCCACCGGTTTCGGAAAGAGGCTGCGCACCACCGGCGCGGCGAAGGTGCGGTAGAGGCTCTTGTTGACCTCGGAGACCCTGGCCACCGTCGCGAAGCGGCGCTCGTCCTCCGGAGGGTTCACTCCCAGCTTCCGGATGTCCTCGAGCGTGCGGACCTCCAGCCGGAGGAGGTACTTGTCGTCCTTGACACCCGGGTCGCTTCCGGACGCTTCCTCGGTGATCACCGCCTCGTAGAGCCCCGGCGGCATGAGGTCGATCATCTCCATACACCGGGCAAACTCGGTATGCTCCTTGTTGGCAACCTTCCCGGAGACGAAGATTCCGAGGTGTCCGATCGAGTCGTGCATCGTGTAGACGATGGTTTGACCGGCGGCGACGATCTCGCTCTCGTGATCGTAGAGGTCGGTGATCCAGCCGAGCGCCTGCTGGGGCGGAGTGATGTCGTCGCCCCACGAGCAGAAGACGATGATCGGTGAGGTGACGTTCCGCAGGTCGATCCTCGTCCCATCCGACGCCCGGAGCTGGCCGGTCGACAGCTTGTTGCCGATGAAGAGCTCGTCGGCGATCCACTGCATCTCCTCGGCGTTCATCAGGACCGGGGTGCCCCACCAGGTCTCGAACTCGAGGTACCTCGGCGCCTCCTCGTCGATCTTCGAATAGAGGTTGTAGAGCTTCTTCCAGTAGGTGTTCCCCGGGTTCATCGATTCGAAGTTGGAGATCAGGTTCGCGCCGTCGAAGCGGCCCGCTCCCATGTCGCCGGCCAGCGCAGTGAGCCACGTGCCCCCGAGCAGGCCCCCGAGGTAGCGGAGCGGATTCTTGCCGCGCACCCCCCCCCAGTACGACAGCGGCGAGCCGACGAGCAGGATGGGCCCGGTGAGCTCGGGTCGGAGCGCGGCCGTCATCATCATCTGCCAGCCGGCCTGGCAGTTGGCGATCACCACCGGCTTGCCCTCCGCCTCGGGGTGACGGGCGATGACCTCCTCCAGAAAGCGCGCCTCCGTCCGGCAGACATCCTCCACCGTCTGACCGGGCACGGGCTCGCGGAGGAACCCGATGAAGTAGCAGGCGTGACCGGCGGCGAACGCCGCGCCGATCTCGCTGTCATGCTTCATCCCTCCGATGCCCGGGCCATGGCCGGCCCGTGGGTCCACCACGACAAAGGGCGGCCGGGTGGGATCGATCCGCGTTCCGGGCGGCGGGATGATCCGGACAAGCTGGTAGTTGGTCGGCCGGGGAAGGGTTTTTCCGTCGAGAATGTGCTCGAACTCGAACTCGAGCACATGCGGGGCAACCTTGGTGCTCTCCTCGAGCGAGCGGTTGCCGCGCTGGCGGAGGGTGTCGAGCAGCAGCACGCAGCGCTGGGCGGCATCCACCAGGTACTCCTGAACGGGATTTCGGATGGCATTGGTCATGGTCTTTCCGGTTTGTCGCTTCAGAACCGCGATCCGTTGCACGCGGACGCTCCCGCGCTCGGCGGGAAACGGATCTGCCCCGGCGAGCGACTCACCGGTCGGAACCCTCGCTAATGACCCAACACCAACCTCTCCCTTCCTCCGAGTCCTGGGTAAAGCAGGCGGAGCTGCTCCTCGAGCTCCTTGCGCTCGACACCGCTTACGCCGACCTCTATCTCAGGCGTGCACGCCAGCTCGCCGCAGCCGGGCTCTCCCCGGTGGACTACCGGGCCTTGAAGCTGGCGGACGAGGGAGCTCACTCTCTACCTGGGCGCATCCAGCAGGCGATCGACGGCGGGAAGTGGAGCGAGGTTCGCGCGCTCGCCGAGGAGCTGGACGCGAAAAAGCGGCTGCTGGATGACCGCGGCTTTCTGAGGAGCCTCGGCGAGAAGCTCCACGAGAAGGATGAGATTCACGTCGACCCGTTCTCGCCGGGGTTCCACTGGTTCCAGCGGCGGGAGCAGCGGGAGGTCGGACCACTGCGGGATGCCACCGCCGCCAAGTTCGGCCAGGCGGCGCGCCTCGACCCGGACTGGCGGCGGCTCTACCAGGAGCGGGAAGAGGCCCTCAGGTCGGTGCGGCTCGGCGAGAGCTCGGCACCGAAAACGAGCCTGGACCTGGAGCAGCAGGCGAGGGACGCGCTTGCCGCGGGGAGCTTCTCCGCCTTGCAGAAGATCGCCGAACGGATCGAGGCCACTGGAGCCGGCCCGACGGAACCGAGCTCCGCCCAGACGGTCCCCGAGGTCGACCCCACGCCGCTCACCGGCACCTTCGAGTCGGAGACGCTGCGGAAGGCGCGCGCGCTCGGGCTCGAGGCCGAGCATCTGGACAACGTTCGCGACCGATTCCGGTTCCTCCTTCCCTACCTCTGGCGGCCGGTGTTCTTCGAGGGCAACTCGGGCCCGGAGGCCCGCGTCAGGGCAATGCTCCCCGGGGATACGCCGGATGCGCTGCGCGACCGGATCGTGATGCTCGTCACGCGCCCGATCCTGACCTCCGGGGGCGCGCGCTTCGTCCCTCCGCTCGTGGAAGAGGACATGCTGGTCGAGACCTTCGAGGAGGGACCGGCAGGTACGCCGGTGGGGAAGAACGGCCTCGCCGAGGCGCTCGGTCTCGAGTCCCGCTGGGGTCTCGCCCGCCGCGCGCTCGAGCGCCTCCTGCAGACCCGGGGGCCAGGGATCGTGGAGTCGCTGGGACTCGATCCCTGGAAGTTCCGGCTGGTCTCCGTCCCGCCGGACCTCTTCGGCGTTCTCGGCGAGCGCCGCGGCTGGGGAAGGAACGAGATCTGGACACACCTGGACGGCTACCTGGCCACACGCGAGCGCAAGCTGCTCGCGCTCGTCGGTGGCGACGTCCGGTACGGGGGCGTGCAGGACCTGGTCGGCGTCGGGGTGGGCTACGACAGCGACAGGCTCCTCGCCAGGTTCGCCATCGTCGATCGGCGACGGCTGCGGGCCTGGTGAGCGCCGACGCGCCCCGAGCCGGAACTCTTTCGAGTGGAGGAAGCAGCACCATGGAGACGCAGCACGAGAAGTACCTATGGCTGATCAACCGGGCGAAGGCGGTCCAGCCCACCGTGACCGCCGTCGCTCACCCCTGCGACGAGTCCTCGCTGCAGGCCACGATCGAGGCCGCACGCCTGGGCCTCATCGAGCCGATCCTCGTCGGCCCCGCATCCCGGCTCCGGGAGGTCGCCGGCCGAGCCAGCCTGGACCTGTCGCCGTTCCGGCAAGTCGACTCGGCGTTCAGCCACGAGTCCGCGGCCAGGGCGGTGGGGCTGGTGCGGAGCGGGCAGGCGGAGGTGCTGATGAAGGGCAGCCTCCACACCGACGAGTTGATGGCGGAGGTCGTCAAGCGCGACGCCGGACTTCGGACGGCGCGCCGGCTCAGCCATTGCTTCATCATGGACGTCCCCGGTCACGCCGAGCCGCTCATCATCACCGACGCCGCGGTGAACATCGCGCCCACGCTCTCGGAGAAGGTGGACATCGTCCAGAACGCGATCGACCTGCTGCGGGACCTCGGTGCATCGGAGATCCGGGTGGCGATCCTCTCCGCCATGGAGACCGTCAATCCGGACGTGCCGTCGACGCTGGAGGCCGCGGCGCTGTGCAAGATGGCGGACCGCGGGCAGATCACCGGAGCGTTGGTGGACGGCCCACTGGCGCTGGACAACGCCATCGATCTGGAGGCGGCGAGGATCAAGCACATCAGCTCGCTGGTGGCGGGCCGCGCGAACGTGCTCGTCGTTCCCGACCTCGAGGCGGGCAACATGCTCGCCAAGAGCCTGACCTTTCTCGCCGGGGCGGACGCCGCGGGCATCGTCGTCGGGGCCAAGGTGCCAATCGTCCTGACCAGCCGGGCCGACTCGCGCGTCGCGCGGCTCGCCTCCTGCGCCGTGGCGAGCCTGCTGGCCGAGGCAAGGCGGACCAGTACGCGGCGGGCGGTGGGCTGAGCCATGTCGGATGCCATCCTGGTCCTCAACGCCGGCTCGTCGAGCGTGAAGTTTTCCCTGTTCCTCCTCCGCGGGAAGGAGCTGGAGCTCTGGCTCCATGGCCAGACGGAGCGCCTGTCCACGACGCCTGTCTTCACCGCCAAGGACGCGGAGGGAAAGACGGTCTCGGAGCGACGGTGGGACAATGCAGAGTCCTTCGGGCACGAGGGCGCGATCGCCCATCTGGTGGACTTCCTGCGCGGGAGCATGGGCTCGCACCGGCTCGTAGGCATTGGCCACCGGGTGGTGCACGGCGGGCCTGACTTCTCCGAGCCGGTCCGGATCACCCCCGAGGTGCTGCGGAGGCTGGAGGCATTCGTTCCCCTCGCACCTCTGCATCAGCCCCACAACCTCGCCCCGGCGCGACGCGCGCTGGAGGAGATGCCCACCCTTCCGCAGGTGGCCTGCTTCGACACGGCGTTCCACCGCGCTCAGCCCGAGCTGGCCCAGGCCTATGCGCTGCCCGAGCAGGTGACTGCCCGCGGCGTGCGCCGTTACGGATTTCACGGTCTCTCCCTGGAATTCGTGGCCGGAGTGTTGCCCACGGTCGATCGAAAGGCCGCGGCGGGACGGGTGGTGGTCGCGCATCTCGGGAACGGCGCCAGCATGTGCGCGATCAGCGGCGGTCGGAGCGTCGCGAGCAGCATGGGTTTCAGCGCACTGGATGGGCTTCCCATGGGGACGCGATGCGGGTCCATCGATCCCGGAGTGGTGCTCTACCTCCTCAACGAGCTGCGGATGGACCCCCGGGCCATCGAGAAGCTGCTCTATGAGAAGTCGGGGCTGCTCGGCGTCTCGGGGACCTCCAGCGACATGCGCTCGCTGCTCGCCAGTGATGCGCCTCGCGCTCGGTTCGCGGTGGAGCTGTTCGCGTACCGCGTCGGTCGGGAGCTCGGCTCCCTCGCCGCGGCTCTCGGAGGCCTGGACGCGCTGGTCTTCACGGGTGGCATCGGCGAGCATGCGAGCCCGATCCGCGAGCGGGTGATCCAGGCCGCGGCTTGGCTCGGGCTCGAGCTCGACCCCGTCGCCAACGCCCGGGGCGATCAGAGGGTCACTCGCGCGACCAGCCGGGTCCCGGCCTATGTGATCCCCACTGACGAGGAGCTCATGATCGCCAGGCATACGAGGAACGTGATCGCCGGCTGAGCTCCAGCCTGGGCCCGGGTGGGAACTGCGCGGCGTCAGGACGAGCGATCAGCCGGCGGATCGTCGCGGGGCACGGAACCGCTCGGCTCTGGATCCAGAGCGCCTCTAGGCAGCCAGCTCGTGTGCGCCCGCGAGCACGAAACAGGCCCGGTCGTAGAAAGTGCGGGCCAGGGAGAGCGCCTCTGGCCTCCCGCCCTCCCCGGAGATGGCGCGCACGCAGCCGTCCACGTCACCGTCGTCGCTGAACCGGTGGAGGTGGTGAGCGTTCCAGAACCAGGCCGTGACCTCGGTGTTGTGGAGCAGCACCAGATCAGGATTGCGAACCACGTCCAGGTCGAGCGCCTCGCCCACCTCCCGGTACGCCCGCTTTCCGGTGAGCCGGATCCAGCCCCGGCCGAAGTAGGGCGCGCTGGGCCTGAGCCGGCCGTCCTTCTCCTCCAGGAGCCGAAAATCGCGCGAGGAGGTCGCGAGCTGGGACACCAGCATTGCGGCGCGGAGATGGGTCACGGCGCTGGTCCGGGCGAGGATCGAGTTCAGGGTGAGGACTGCGCTGGCGGGCGCCTCCGGAACGATTGCCTTCAGCTGGCGCGGCGTGAGCGAGATGGGCATGACGGTGACTTCCTTCTCTGTTGCTTGAGTTGCCCCGGTCGGGGAAGGCGTTTCCTCCAGGGTCCGGAGCAAGGGCCACGCCAGCCGTGGAACACGGCGTCGCTCCTGCCGTCCCCACCAGCTCCAGACGGCCCGGAGGCACGCCCAGCCCTGTGTCGACACAGAGGGGCTGTGTCTCGAGCGTGGTGACGACCCTGGCGTGCCGGAGCGGAGCGCACGGGGTCAGTGCTGGCTGATGACGTCCAGGAACGTCGTCCGCTTACCGATCGCCAGCACCCAGAGGCACCGCACGAAACAGCGGGCGCCGAACTCCCGGTAAATGATTCCGAGGTTCTGCACCACGTCACGTCCGGTGATGATTCCGCGCATCGCATGGATCCCACCTAGCAATGCGGAGGCCAGCGTCAGGGCGCCGCGCGGGCAGTTCGGTCGCTAGCGGGACGAGGGTCGCTCCACCAGCACGGGCGGCGGCGCCGTCGGAGACGATGCGGGCCCGAAGAGCGGTGGCAAGACCGAGGCGTCGGCCGAGAGGCGGTCGCGTCGGGCGGCCAGGAGCTCTCGGACGAAGATCTGCGCCACCGCGACCGCCGGCACCGCCACCACCGCGCCGGCCACACCCAGCAGCTCGGCGAGGAAGAGAACCGCAAGCAGCGCCACCAGTGGATTGAGGTGCACCGTGCGGCGAACGACGAAGGGGCCGAGCACGTTCCCTTCCAGCTGGCCGTAGAGGAGGAAGTAGCCCAGGGCGATCAGCGCCTTGACTGCTCCGCCGGTGGCCAGCGTGACAAGGGTGATGAATGCTCCGGTGAAGATGGGCCCGGCGTAGGGCACGAGGCTGGAGAAGCCGCTCAGCAGCCCGAGCGGCAGGAAGTACGGGGCGCCGATCAGCCCCAGCACCGCGATGGTGAGAGTCGCGTTGATCGAGCAGATGAAGAGGATCCCGCCGAGGTAGCCACTGACGGCGGTGTACGACTTGGCCAGCACGTCCTCCCAGCGCGGCCGGTCCACTGCCGGTGCCACCGCCAGCAGCCGCCGCACCAGTCCACCACCGAAGACCAGCATGAAGACGGTCAGGGCGAGCACGGTGACGAACCCAGCGACGGCGCCCAGTACCGAAGTGACCGCGCCCAGGATGGGATCCACCGCGCTCTGGGTGAGCCCGAAGGCGCCGGAGAACCGGTTCTTGACCCGCTCCTCGACCCCGAAGCGCCCGTTCCAGGATGCGAACCACGACGAGTGGCGCAGGTCGTCGAGGATGCGAGGGATGGCGGCGATGAGCTCCTGGAGCTGACGGACCGCCGCAGGCACGACGACCAGCGTCAGCCCGATGATCAACAGGGTCACCGCCAGAATGGTGAGGGCGATGGCCCGGCCGCGTCCGAGCCCGCGCATCTCCATGTGCCGCACCACGTGGTCCAGCGCGATGGCCACCATCATCGCCGCCACGGTCAGGGTGAGGGCCACCCGGGTCTCGAGGACGAACCGCACCGCCCCCGCGGTGGCCACCACCGCGAAGCAGGCGGTGAACGCCGTCCTGAGTGTCAGCTGCGAGCGCACGGCGTCAACGGCCAGCTTGAGGCGGTGTGCCCGCCGAGCTCGAGACGCTCTTCGCTCGGGCGTTTCGAGAGCCACCGCCGCCGCCACCCTCGCGTGGGCTGACCACCCAGTTCCCGTCGGGCACCTCCTCGTACCGTCGCTTCACGGCACCCCATGCCATGCGGACGGCGTGCTCCTGGTCCCTGTGCTGGTCGAGGCAGTGGTTGAATGCTTCCCGGAAGATGTCCTGCGCCCGCTCGGGGAGCCGGCGCTGGATCGTCCCGGGCAGGTCCGCGTTGGTCGGAAATGGCCCGTGTTTCATTCTGAAGAACTGACGCGCCCGGCCAGAATTTTGTTTCTACCGGCGGCTGGCGGGGGCTATCCGCCGCGCTTCGATGGCGCGGGCACCTTCGCCCCTGGGCGATGACGTCCTCGGCCCGGGATTCGCGCTCCTTGGCCTCGGCGCCGATCCTCGGCCGTTCATTTCGCACGATCGGCGGGCGATCGAGGCGGCGGCCTCGATCTCGTGCCGCGGAAGGGCTCCGACGCATTTCTGCAGCATCCCATGAGGTTGGCGACGGCGGCCTGGCTCACGGCAGCGGCCCGGACCAATGGAACGAGCCGCTCGCGGCGGTGATCTGGTGGGGCACCGGAAACACCGCGGCGCCCGGGCGCAACCGAACGATCAACCGTGAGCCCCCTGCAAACAATGAACGTCGCCAGAACCCGTCGCATGGCCCCGGTGCCGCGGGCCGATGTGGTCGGGGCAAGGCTGGGGAGAGCTCTCCTTCTCCTCGTCTCGCTCGGATGGGCAGTGCCCGTTCTTGGTGCCGAGGAGAAGCCGGAACCCACGCCTCCGTCCTCGGAGCCGATGTCCGCGCCCTCTCAGCCGGCACCGCCGCCCTCGGACGCGGCGACCTCCGCATCCGACTCGACGACCCCGCCCGCGGAGCTTTCGCCCCGGCGTGACGTCCCGAACTACCGTCAGCTCGACTCCGAGGCGACCACGGCGGGAGACGTCCTCATCTGGGTGCCCCGGGTCATCCTCCTTCCGGCATATCTGGTCACCGAGTACGCGCTGCGCGCCCCGGTGGGCGGGATCAGCACCGTCGCGGAGAAGAACAACTGGGCCGGGTCCCTCTACGACTTCTTCGCCTTCGGCCCCAACCACCGCGGCGGGATCCTGCCGACGTTCTCCTTCAACACCGGGTTCAGGCCGACCATCGGGGCCCACTTCTTCTGGGACGACACGTTCGTCGCCAGGAACACCTTCACCGCCGACGCCGCCTGGGGCGGCTCGGACTGGGTCCGGGTGGCGGTCGGGGATCGGTACACGTTCTCCGGGGGAGACTGGATCGCGCTCCAGGCTCAGTGGCAGCGCCGCCCGGACTACGTCTACTTCGGCATCGGGCCGGACACCTCCGACGACTTCCGCTCCCGCTACGGCACCGACCAGATCGAGGGGCGACTGACCTACATGCACCGGATGGGCCCGCTCCGGCTGGAGAGCCACGGCCGCGTGTACCGCACCGTGTTCCGTGACTACAACTGCTGCGGCGACCCCACCGTTGCCGAGCGGGTCGAGCGCGGCGAGCTGGCCCCTCCCCCCGGCTACGGTCAGAACACCACCGCGGCGGAGGTCGGACTGCGGGCGGTGCTCGACACGCGACCGGCCGGGTACACCAACCGCAGCGGGGTCCGGATCGGAGTCGAGGTCGCGCCCGCCGTGGACGCCACCCAGGGTTTCGATCGCTCCTGGATCCACTACGGCGCGCACGTCGAGGGTTCCTGGGACGTGACCGGCAAGGGCCGGGTGCTCAGCCTCGGCGTGTTCACCGCCTTCTCCGACCCGATGGGCGACCAGCCGGTCCCGTTCAACGAGCTCGTCGTGGTCGGGGGGACCGAGCCCTTTGCCGGGTTCATGGCCGGTCGGCTCCGGGACCGGAGCGCCGCCGCGGCGCAGCTCTCCTGGCGATGGCCGGTGTTCGACTACCTGGACGGAGTCGTGGCGGTCGGGTTCGGGAACGTCTTCGACAAGCACCTGAGCAACTTCCGCTGGGACTCGCTCCGGGGATCGTTCGAGGTCGGCCTCCGGACCCAGCCCTCCTTCGGACGGAGCAGCTTCCAGATGGTCTTCGGAATGGGGAGCGAGCCGTTCTCCAAGGGTTTCAGCATCAACTCCTTCCGCTTCGCCCTCGGGGTCACCTATGGAGTCTAAGGATCTCACCCGCATCTGGATCGTGGCCGTCGCGGTGTTGGCGCTCCTCGTGTGGGGGGGCCTCACAGGCTGCGCCTCCGGTCCGCGCCAGTTCACGGCCGCACCTACGCTCTGGGTAGACGATGACCGCCGGCCGTTCGAGCGCCCCCCGGAGACCTCGTACATCCCGAAGTACTGGGACGGCGCCGACCACATCCTCTTCCGGCCTGTCTCCCACATGTTTCTGCTCGAGACGTCGCGCGCGGCAGTGAACGTGAACGCCTTCGACGAGGTCCCGGATTCGAGCTGGTTCGTGAACCGGCTTTCTCGACAGCGAATGACCGCGGAGGAGATCGCTCGCGGCGCGTGCTCGCGGCCATCGCCCGAGGCGGACCTGCCGTGGAAGGTCGTGGCGGCCAAGGCCGATGGCGACAACCCGGGATTTCAGATCACGACCCGATCCGGGACCAGGTACCTCCTGAAGTTCGACAACAAGAGCCAGTGGGAGCGGGCATCGGCGGCGGACGTGGTGGGGAGCCGGCTCTACTTCGCGGCCGGATTCCAGGCGCCGTGCAACCGCGTGGTCTACTTCCGCTCCGCCGACCTTCAGCTCCCCGAGAAGCCGATCTCAGGCTCGGATGGGAAGCCGCTCACCCGTGAGAGCATCGAGGTGATGCTCAAGGACCTCCCACGCGAGCAGGATGGCACTCTCCGTGGCCTGGCCAGCGAGTTCCTGCCAGGGAAGCCGATCGGGCCGTGGCTCTACGAGGGCGTGCGCGGGGACGACCCGAACGACGCGGTCCCGCACCAGGACCGCCGAGAGCTCCGCGGCTCGCGGCTCCTCGCCGCCTGGATCAGCCATCACGATGCGCGCTCGCAGAACACGCTGGCGCTCTGGGCCGATGATGGGGGCGGACGGGGGCACGTCGAGCATTACATGATCGACTGGGGAGATACCCTCGGCGGCCTGATCCAGATCGGGAGCGACACCGATGCCAGGATGGACAGGCTCTCTCGCCGCGTCGGTTACACCTACTACATCGACTTCGGGGCGATCGCGACCGACTTCTTCACCTTCGGCGCGCTGGAGCGCCCCTGGGAGCGCGCTCACTACGGGCCGGCCGGGAAGATCTTCGGTTACTTCAACGACGAGGAGTTCGTCGCCGAGGACTGGAAGGCGGGATACCCCAATCCCGCGTTCTCCAACATGCTGGAGGAGGACGGCGCCTGGATGGCGCGGATCATCGCCCGCTTCGACGACGAGAGCATCTCTGGCGTGGTCCGCGAGGCGCGCCTCACCAGCCCGGTGGCCCGGAGCGAGCTCGTGCGCATCCTTCGGGGCAGGCGCGACCGGATCCTCCAGCGATACCTCCTGCGGGTGTCCTCGCTCACCGACGCGCGGGTCGAGGATCGCACCCTCTGTGTCCGCGACCGGGCTGTGGAGGCCGCCGTACCCACCGCCCCCGCCTTCTCCGCCCGGATCTGGTACTCGTCGACGAGCTTCGGCGACCTCCCGGTCCAGCGCCGGAGTGACGGCGAGCTGTGCACCGCGCTCCCGGCGCTGCCTCCCGGCCAGGGGATCGTGGAGCTGTCCACCGGCAGGCCAGGCCAGGGACCCCTCTGGGTTCACGTTCAGGAGGCGTCGGCCGGACGGGTGGCCGGGCTGCGACGACCGGAATCCGCGGGCCAGGCGCTCTAGAAGGCGGACTCCTTTCCGATGAACTTTCGCGCTGCCTCCCTCTGCTTCTCCCTCTCACTCCTCATCGCCCCGCTCGCGATCGCCCAGGAGCCCGTGCCGCCTTCCCCCTCCCAGGAGGCCGTGGCTGCCTGCGTCGGTCGCGAGTCCGGGGCGTCCTGTCCCTTGCAGCACCAGGGCCGGAGCGTCACCGGGAGCTGCCGGCAGCTGCCCGGCGGGACCGTCGCCTGCGCCCCCGAACCGCCGCGACCGGGGCCTCCCCCGGAGGCGGTCGAGGCCTGCAAGGGTCAGCAGGATGGCGCGGCCTGTGGGATCGCCGGCCCTCGAGGGGAGCCGTTCGCCGGCGTCTGCCGGAGCGGTCCGCCCGGTGAACCGGCGGCCTGCGTGCCCAACGGCCTGCCCGGTGCCGGCGGCAGCGGTCGCTGATCCCCCACCACGCTTACGAGCTTTCGTGGCGGCGCGACCGTCTCCCCGACGGGGTCAACTTCAGCGTCTTTACGCGTCAGGCCACCTTGGTCGCGGCTGGATGTGCTCCTTGGTAGCGAGACCACCAACCCCGACAAGCTCGAAGACTTCGTGCGGGAGCTGGTGGAGGGGTCAAGATCCAGCCGTCGAAACGTAGGAAGAGGGCTGCTGGAAGGGCTCGCCAGCCCGGTGTCGACACAGAGAAGCTGTGTCTCGAGCGTGGTGACGACCCTGGGAGTGCCGGAGCGGAGTGCACGGGGTCAGTGCTGGCTGATGACGTCAAGGAACGTCGTCCGCTTACCGATCGCCAGCACCCAGAGGCACCGCACGAGACAGCGGGCGCCGAACTCCCGGTAAATGATTCCGACGTTCTGCATCACGTCGCGTCCGGTGATGATTCCGCGATCGCGCGGATCCCACCTAGCAATGCGGAGGCCAACGTCAGGGCGCCGCGCGGGCAGTCGTTTCGGAGGCGGGGCGTTGCGTGGCGGCAATTCACGCCCGCCGGATCCGGGCGAGCGTGAACGATGAATCGCGCTGCCTCGCGCGACACGCGTTGCCGGGACTGGCTGCGGTAACACACGTGACCGCTGGTGCCTCTCAGCCGGTGGGGCCAGTGGCTCCACTCCTGGAGGTTCGAGATGGCGCACATGAGGTGGCTGTGGGCAGCGGCGCTTGCAACGGGGTGCGCGACCACTCCCACCGTCGCCCCGACGTTCACTTATGCGCCCCGCACCGGGACCCACTACGTCCGGACGGTGAAGATGGTGAATGAGACCATCGTGATCGGGAGCCCGCTCCGTCAGCGAGAGGAGCAGGAATTCGTGTGGAAGGTGGCGTTCACCCGCCAGGGGGACCTCACCCTGGTCACGCACCAGCTCCAGCGGCTGACGCTCCGGGTCAACGACGCCGAGGTACTTGGCGGAGAGCGAGCGGCCAGGGAGGCATTGTCGGTCGACCTCCTGGTGAGCTCGGAGCCCCGGGTTCTCGAGGTCCGGGGCGCAGAGCGGGCCGCCCAGATCCTGTCGAGCCTGGCCCCCGCGGCATCGGACGCGACCTCCGGACCGGCCATTTGAACCCGACCAGGTGAGGGAGATCGCGGTGGCGCTGTTCGAGATGGCGGTGCGCGACGTGGTGGGCCATCCGACTGCACCGGGATCGACCTGGGTCGCGAGCGATCCGGACCCCGCAGTCGACCGGAAGAGCATGAGCGTCGACCGGCTCGAGCCCTGCGGGGTTGCCCAGTGCGCCCGGGTCACGGCTCGGTACCAGATGAGCTCGAAGGGCGTGGTGCGCGCAATGCGCTCTGGGAAGGCGTTCCTGGAGCGAAGTGGGGTGAACCCTGCCGAGGCAGAGGTGCTCGACGCTGAGCTCGAATACCACGAAGAGCTGCTTCTCGAGCCGGGAACCCTGGTGGATCATGGTGCCAGATTCTCCCGGATCACGCGGGTCACCTTCGCCGGACCGCAAGGCACTCCCATCCCGGTCGAGTTCCGCGCCACTCTCGAGCAGAGTTCGTCGTTTCCCTGACTCGCGGCAGGGTCGAGACGCACGGCAGCCCCAGGCGGCTCTCCTCCCGTCTCCTTCGCGGAGGGTGAGAAGGGTTCGCCGGCCGGGGAGCTCGAGCGCAGTAGGGCGACGCCGGGTTAGGCCGCGGCGCCGGGAAGGATCGACTCGACCGGCCTCAGGCAGCGAAGTGGCGCGACCCGGCGAGTACCCACCGGGCCTGCTCGTACACCACTCGGCGCAGCGCCAGCTGGCGCGGCCTCGTCGCCGTCCAGTCGATGGCCCGGGTGCAACCGTGCACGTCGCCCACGTCGGAGAAGGCATGCAGCCGGTGAGCGCTCCAGAACCAGGCCGTCACCTCGGCGTTGTGCGGCACCACCAGCTCGGGGTGCTTCACCAGATCGAGCGCCAGGGCCGCCCCCGCCGCTCGATAGTTCCGGAGGCCGGTCAGCTGGATCCACCCTCGACCGAAATAGGGTGTCAAGGCGCGGCGTGAGCCGTCCTCCTCCTCGAGGAGAGTGAAGGAGTCCGACCTGACGGCGAGCTGCGCCACTAGCATCGCCGCCCGCAGGTCGGTGACGCTCTGGGTGCGGGCCAGGATGACGTTCAGTGCCGCGACGGCGCCCGCAGGTGCGCCGGGACAGATGGCCCTGAGCTGGGCGGTGGTGAGCGTGATGGTCACGTCAGAGCTGTGTCGCTCTGCGGCTCGATGTTTCCATACGTCCAGGCCAGCCCGCGCCGGCGCATTCCGATGGCCGCGCTGCCGGCGACCCATGGCCTGAAGTGTCGCGGAAACACTCGGCAGCAGCCGTGACACCACCTGGATGAAGGGGCCCGGGGACGCGTCGCGCGCCCCGGCTCGGGAGATGAACGGACGAGTACGACCAAGGATCCATAAACACCGAGAACGCTCGCAAGCACGCGAGCTGACAACCGATCACAGCGCACGAACCCGTGCGTGATCGGGCAGGCCGGGACGTCGGGACGAGATGCCATGGAGCACGTCGATCTGGAGTACGGAAGAACACCCGACGGCACCCTGCACGTCGCGCTGGGCGGCGACTGGAAGCTGGCGCGCGGAATCCCGGCGCTCCGAGGTGTGCTCGAAGAGATCGAGAAGCAGCCTCCTCCGCAAAGAGTCGTTCTCGAAACGAGTGTCCTCGCCGGCTGGGACAGCGGGCTGCTCACGTTCCTTCTGGCGGTGCTGTCGCGATGCATGCAGCTTGGCGTCGAGGTCGATCGCCAGGGGCTGCCCAAGGGCGTGGAGCGGCTCCTCGCGCTCGCCACCGCGGTGCCAGCCAGGCGAAACTCCCGAAGCCCGCGGTCGGAGTCCATTCTCGCGAGCGTCGGCGATGCCGCGATCACCTGGTCACGTGGGTGTCGGGACACGCTCGCCTTCATCGGTGAAGCCTTCCTCGCGCTGGTACGCCTCTTCACGGGAAAGGCCCGGTTCCGGCGTTCGGACCTGCTGCTCGTCCTTCAGGGCTGTGGCGCGCGCTCTGTTGGCATCGTCGCGCTCATCAATTTCCTCGTGGGAATCATTCTCGCGTTCGTCGGCGCGATCGAGCTCCGGACCTTCGGAGCACAGATCTACGTCGCGCACCTGGTGGGCATCGGCATGCTCCGGGACATCGCGCCGATCATGACCGGGATCATCGTCGCTGGCCGCACCGGCGCGGCCTTCGCGGCAGAGCTCGCCACGATGGAGGCAAACCAGGAGATCGATGCGTTGAGGACGCTCGGCATTGCGCCAATGGACTTCCTGGTCCTTCCCCGATTGCTCGCGCTCTCCCTGATGATGCCCTTGCTCTGCCTCTACGCCGATCTGGTGGGAATCGCCGGCGGGCTCGTCGTCTCCGCCTCGATGCTCGGGATCAGCCCCGTGCAATACCTGCTCGAGACGAGGCACGCGGTCGGCCTCAACGACCTGTTCCTCGGACTGTTCATGGGCTTCGTCTTCGGAGTGCTGGTGGCGCTCACCGGATGCATGCGCGGCGTCCGTAGCGGGCGCAGCGCCTCCGCCGTCGGGGAGGCCACCACCTCCGCCGTGGTCACCGGGATCGTCAGCATCGTGGTTGCCACTGCGATCATCACGTTCATCTCCTATGTCCTCGGCATCTGAAAGCAATGCGACCAGCGAGCCGCGCCCGAAGATCATGGTGAAAGATCTCACCATGGCCTACGGCGACTCGGTGGTCGTTCGAGACCTCAACTTCAGCGTGAAAGAGCGCGAGATCTTCATCATCATGGGCGGGAGCGGCAGCGGAAAGAGCACGCTGCTCCGGCACCTCATCGGACTGCAGGAGCCTGCCCGGGGGACGATCTTCTATCAGGGCGCCAGCTCCGGTCTCTGGGAGATGGCCACGCCCGAACGCGAGCGCCTCCTGCGACGCTTCGGAGTCCTCTACCAGGGGGGCGCCCTCTGGAGCTCGATGACCCTCGGGGAGAACGTGGCCCTTCCGATGCAGGAGTACGCCATCGCCGGCGCGGAGGAGATCTCCGCGCTCGCGTCGCTCAAGCTCGGGCTAGTCGGTCTCGCCGGCTTCGAGGACTACTACCCAGCGGAGATCAGTGGTGGCATGACAAAACGGGCTGGCCTGGCACGCGCGATGGCGCTCGAACCGGACATCCTCTTCTTCGACGAGCCGTCCGCGGGTCTGGATCCGATCACCTCGCGGCGCCTGGACGACCTCATCCTCGATCTGCGCGACAGCCTCGGCGCCACGATCGTCGTGGTGACCCACGAGCTGGCGAGCATCTTCGCCATCGGCGACAACTCGGTGCTTCTCGACGGGCAGAGCAAGGCGATGATCGCGTCGGGAAACCCGAAGCGGCTCCTGGCCGAGTCGAAGGACCCGCGGGTGCTCGCTTTCCTCACCCGGGGAGGAACCAGCCGTGCGTAGGCAACCGAGCAAGACGCTCATCGGAGCGTTCGTCGTGGGCGCCGTGGCGCTGGCCGTTCTTGGCATCGCCGCCTTCGGCTCCGGGAGGCTCTTTCAGAAGCGCTTCACCTGCGTGATGTACTTCTCCGGCTCGATCACCGGGCTGTCGATCGGCTCGCCCGTCGAGTTCAGAGGGGTCAAGATCGGGCAGGTCACGAAGATCGCCGCCGTGCTCGATCCGAAGGCCGTGAGCGTCCACATTCCCGTTTACATCGAGGTCGACCCGAAGAGCTTGATCGTCCTCGGCGACGAGGACGCGTCGAAGGTGCTCTCCACGAACCACTTCTACGAACCCCTTCTGGAGAAGGGGCTGAAGGCGCAGCTCGACATCGAGAGCTTCGTGACCAGGAAGCTCTACATCAACATGGATTTCCACCCCGGTCCCCCGAAGCTACTCGGACTCGACCCTCGGTATCCGGAGATCCCCACCATCCCCTCGCTTCAAGAAGAGATCGTGAAGACGCTGCAGAAGCTCCCCGAGAAGATCATCGCCGTTGCCGACGGGATCGAACGGCTGGTCAATTCTCCCGATGCGCAGGACAGCCTGCGCGACCTCGCCGCCCTGATCCGGTCGGCCACCAAGGAGGTCGGGCCTCTCAGCGCGAGCACGCGGTCGACGCTGGAGGCCGCGCGCCGCGCCTTCGCGCAAGGCGAGAAGACGCTGGCCATGAAGGAGGGACCGTCGGCGGAAATGGCGGCGAGCTTCACCGATACCATGAAGAAGGCCAGCGGATCCCTCGACCAGATGCGCTCGACGCTGGAGACCTACCAGAGGCTGGCCCAACCGAACGGCGCCCTGGGACACGAGCTGACGAGGATGCTCGGGGATCTCGATTCCGCGGCGCGCTCGGTGCATTCGCTGGCCGAGTACCTCGAGCTCCATCCCGAAGCGATCCTGAAGGGGAAGCAGTGACCGGGACGAACCATCTTCGCTTGCCGCCGCTCCTCGCTTACGCGTGGTTCCTCGCGCTGGCGGGCTGCTTCGGGACCTCGCGCCCTTCGCGGTTCTACACGCTGGAGCCGCTTCAGGTCCGGGACGGTCCGGGCGCGACCGCCACCGATGCGACCCTGGCGGTCGGACCGGTCGAGCTCCCGGACTACGTCGACCGCCCGCAGATCGTCACGCGTTCCGGCACCAACGAGCTGGTCATCGCAGAGTTCGAGCGCTGGGGTGGTTCGCTCGAGAAGCAGATCAGCGGCTCGCTGGTCGCGACGCTTCGGGATCGCCTGGCACCCCGGCAGATCGCGGTCGTGCCGTGGAAATCGGCCGTCCTGTCGAGCGGCACTCCTTACCGGATGACGGTCAACGTCTCGCGTTTCGACGGCGTGCCCGGTCATTCGGTCGTCCTTCAGGCCAGGTGGGAGCTGTGCACGCAGAGTGGCGGGAAGGAAGAGTCGCTCGGCGTGAAGGAGGCGTCGGTGACGGAGCAGATCAACGGCCCCGACTACGACGCGCTCGTCGCGGCGATGCAAAGGGCGCTGGTCCGCCTCGGTGAGCAGATGGCCGACAGCATCGCGGCGGCGAAGCAGGTAGCAAAGGCGCGGTGAGACCGCGGATTCTCGCGAACAGCAGGTCACGTGCGACCTCGGCGCTCGGCACGCGGAAGGGGCGGTGACAGGACGCATCAGCCCGTTTCCAGCGAGCGTGGCGGAGCAGGCGAGTGCGGTAACAGACCGTCGTCATCGACCGACTTACTCCTGGAGGACCGAAGCCGTGACCACTCTGACCATCGTCCCGAGCGCCCCGATCGCCACCGAACATTCCCCGAGGGCACCGCTGCTCGCCCGGCTCGTGGAGCGCATCATCCGGCTCCCGTGGCTGGGCGAGCCGAGCGTGGAGCCAGTGCTGGCCCGCGCCATCGACGAGGCATTCGAGAGCCTCGCGCGCGAGGCCCGGACCTGACGGCGGGTCGGTGACCGACCGCGCTGGGAAGACGTCGTGGCCAAGTCGTACGCCGCCGTCGGTGGCTACCTCGGCGGGATCAGGGCGAGACGACCTCGAGCTCCACGCCGCGAAGGCGGAACCCGCCCGCGTCGAGCGCGCGGCGGAGGCTCTGGGCGGGCGCCGTGGAGTCCGGCGCGGGGATGGGGAAGACCGCCCACGAATGCGCTCCCCGGGCGAGGCGGTACCGGAGGCTGGGGAGCACGTTCACCTGCGAGAGCCCCGCTCCCGAGGGGCCCTCGACGATCCGGGCCAGCTCCTCCCCGGTGCGCCCGTCGAGCAGGACTGCGCCGGCACCCTCGTGAGAGACGGTGACGACGGAACCGTCCGCGGACCAGCCGACCGTCGAGCCGATGGAGGTGGGGTTGGGCGTGCTCCAGACCGGCTCGAATCCGGGGAGCCTCCAGACGGCAATCTGCCCTGGCACGTACATGACGACGCGAGCGCCGTCGGGACTGATCGCCATCGTCTCGGGGCGGTCCGGCAGGCGGAGGCGACTCCTCGTTCCGGTGGAGACCTGCTGCAGCACGAACCCATCCGCCTCCAGCCAGGCGATCCACTCTCCGCCCGGCGCGATCGCGTGGTGGTCGTTCCGCCGAACGCTCCCCATGGGCTCGTCGAGAAGGATCGAAGCTCCGCGGACGTCCCAGACGCGACGCCTCTGGTCGGAGCGGGTCAGGAGGCGACTTCCGTCGGGCGAGAGCAGGATGCTGAGGCACTGCTCGCAGGCGAGCCTGGCCAGCTCCTGTCCGTCGTCCGCCCTCTGGATGACGACGTCCGGGCGACGGGCGAGGGCCAGCGTGGATCCGTCGGCGGAGAGAGCTGCGTCCCCGACCTCCGGGTCGGTGAGCGCGCGGATCAGCGTGCCGTCCTCCGAGCGTAGCTCCACCCGCTTCCACCTCTCGACGAGAAGGAACCGTGCGCGCCCGGCGCGGAAGACGAGGCGCGAGCTGAACGAGCCGCTGGTGCTCGGCGCCGGGCGGCGAAGGTTCCAGGAGATCAGGGTTCGCCCTCCCGAGAGCCCCGAGGCGTAGAGCGTCGCCCCGTCGGGCGAGAACGCGTAGCTCGGGACGCCGGGGGGGCGGCTGACGCTGACGAAGACGACACGGTCGCGGAGATCCACCACGTCGGCGCGGTTCAGCGTCGGGCTGTCCACCACCACCCGGTGCCCGTCCGCGCTGACCGCCAGGACGCGGCCATCCGACATCACGCCGAACCCGGAGGCGGACCTGCCGGGGAGCTCCATGGAGAAGTCCCCCTCGGGCCCACCGAAGAGCTGCAGCGAGCCCGAGCGCACCAGCGCCACGCCATGGGCGGTGAAGACTATCTCCGCCGCATCGGGCGCGGGCCGGGAGGCCAGTTCCCGCCCCGACGCTATGTCCCAGAGTCGAACGATTCCTCCCTGGTCCTTGAACGCCAGCCGGTCTCCTGCCGGGGAGATGACACACGGAGCGTTCAGGGCGACCTCCGGGTGCGCGTCGGCGCCATCCACCAGAAGGACACCCTTGCTGATTCGAGCACGACGGGTCGGGAGCCCGCTCCAGCAGAGCCACTCCTCCTTCAGGTCGGAGGTGAAGCGCTCCTGTCCCGTCATGAGATCCAGGACGCGGGTGAGATGTCCGAACGTGGCGCGGACGGCCCCACCAGTGATGCGCGCCCTGCTGATCGGTTCCTCCAGCCGTGCGGTCCAAAGCGTACGGCCCGTCGCGATCTCGTACACACGCGCGATGTCTCCTCGGGTCTCGAGCGAGACCAGGGTCCCGTCGGGCAGGACGTCGACGTCGGTGAACGCGCCCGGGGGGCCGGTGAGGACGCTGCCTCGCCCCGGCATGCGCTCCATGGCCAGGGCGCTGCCCCAGCGGGCCACGGCGGCATCGTGCTCGATCCGGCTCGCGGCGTAGTAGGCGGCAGCACGCGCCCAGTCGCTCACGTCCTCGGCGCGCCGGGCACGCTCGATCAGCGCCGATGCGAGATTCACCCGGGCATGCCGGAGCTGAACCAGCACCGCCACCGCAGCGACGATCAGGATCAGGACCGACGCGGCGATGGCCGCGCTCAGCGCCGGGTTTCGCCTCACGAGCTTCCGCGTCAGCTCGAGGGTTCCGTACGCATAGGCCTCGACCCGCCCACCCGCCCGATAGGCCAAGAGCTCGCTGGCGAAGGCGGCGGCGTCCGGATAGCGCTCGGCCGGAATGCTCCGGAGCGCGTGCTCGGCGATGGCGGCCAGCTCCGGGGGCGCTTCCGGACACAGCACCCGGACCGGTACCCGCCGCCCGGAACGCACCGCCTCGATGACCTGGGCGTTGTCCGCCCCCTCGAAGGGTGGTCTGCCCGTCAGCAGCTCGTAGAGCATCGCCCCGAGGCTGAACACGTCGCTCCGCTCGTCGATGGCCTCGAGGTCGCCTCTGGCCTGCTCGGGACTCATGTACGAGGGCGTCCCCAGGGCCACCCCGGCCTGGGTCAGCTCGGGACTCGAGTCGGGGCTGGGCGTGGGGCCCGCTGGCTCTGTCTCGCCCCGACGCTTGGCCAGGCCCCAGTCGACGACCACCGTCTCGCCGAAGGGCCCGACCATCACGTTGGAGGGCTTGAGATCCCGGTGCACCACTGACCGGCCGTGGGCATAGGCCACCGCCTGCGCCGCCGCGACCAGGTGCGGGAGCATCTCGAGCCGCTGGCTCAACGTCCGGCACTGGGCCAGCGCCACCTTGAGCGTCCGGCCCCGGACCAGCTTCTGGGCCGAGTAGACCGTGCCATCCGGTCGCTGCGCGAGCTCGTGGACCGCGACGATCCCCGGGTGGTCGAGCTGTGCCGTGAGCCGCGCCTCGCGGAGGAAGCGGGCCCTGGCCGCGCTGGCGCTCCCGGGAGAATCCCCTGTTCCGGGAGACGTGAGCTCCTTGAGCGCCACCTCCCGACCCACGAAGCGGTCAAGCGCGCGCCAGACGATGGACTGTCCGCCACGGCCCAGCTCGTCGAGGCGGGCGTACTTTTCTTCCGGCTCGACCGGAATGACCTCTGCGCCCTCGAAGGCAGGTGCTCGCGCCTCGGAGTCGCCAGGGAGCGCGCCGAGGGTGTAGGAGAGGGCCCGCGCTCCGTCCACCGACTCCAGCACTCGCTCCGGGCTTCCACCGTTCGCGGCTAGAGCCTCGTTGGCGAGGGCCATCACGAGGTCACGCCGCTCGGGAGTCAGCACACCCGAGTCCACCAGGTGATCGAGCAGCGACCGGCCGTCGCGCGTCAGCATGCGCATCGAGGCCGCGGTCATCACCTGCGCCGGGGTGACGAACCCGGCCTGCGCGGCCAGGACCCCGAGAATGAGATTCCGGTCGTCCATCGGCGCGGGCTCAGGGCCGACGGAGAACTGCCCTTGCGCATGGGACGAGGTGCATCGCCCGAGCCTACTGCGATGCGCCCTCGACTGCCCCCAGCGCGCGCGATGGTCACCCGAGGGTCAGCTGGGGCGGGGACTCCTGCCCACCGCGCGACCCCCCTCTCCGCCGGTAACGGGTCCGGTGATTGCTGCGACAGATTCGTGAAGGTTCAGAGCAAGGCCTCCACCGCCCGAGATTGCGCTTGGTCCGTGACGAGGTCGGCGCGACAGCGCCCGGCACGGACCGCGGGAAGGAGGTGTCCATGATCTTCTGGATCGAGTTCGCGATGGTGCTCACCGCCATCCTCCTGGGCATCCGCCGGGGTGGGATCGCGCTCGGGCTGATCGGCGGCCTCGGAGTCGCGCTGCTCGTCTTCGTCTTCCGCGCCCCGCCCTCCGAGCCACCGGTCGCGGTCATGCTGATCATCCTCGCGGTGGTCACCGCCTCCGCCACGCTGCAGGTCGCCGGCGGCCTCGAGTATCTCGTCCAGCTCACCGAGAGGCTGCTGCGCGCGCACCCGAACCGCGTCACGCTCCTGGCGCCGCTCTGCACCTTCTTTCTCACCGTCTGCGTGGGCACCGGGCACGCGGTGTACGCCCTCTTTCCTGTCATTGCCGACGTTGCGCTGAAGACGCGGATCCGCCCGGAGCGGCCCATGGCGGTCTCCAGCGTCGCCGCGCAGATGGGCATCACCGCCAGCCCGGTCGCAGCGGCGGTGACCACCTTCCTCGGCTACTCGTCCAGGATGGGCGCGGCCCTCACGATCTTCGACATCCTCAAGATCACGCTGCCGGCCGGGATCGTCGGCGTGATCGCGGCCGCGACCTGGAGCTTGAAGCGCGGCGTGGAGCTCGAGAGGGACCCCGAGTTCCAACGGCGCATGGCAGACCCAGCTCTGCGGGCCCAGCTCGAGACGACGGTGACGACCCTCGACAAGAAGCTGCCGGCGTCCGCGAAGCTCTCGGTGGCGCTCTTCTTCGGCGGTGTGCTGTTCATCGTCGGACTCGCGCTCCGCGACACGTTCGCGAACGCGGGCTACCACCTCCCGCAGCTCCTTCCGCTGGTCGGCGGAAAGCCGGTTCCGATGACCACGGTGGTGCAGATGGTGATGCTCGCCTTCGGCGCGTTCATCCTCTTCGCTACGAAGGTGAAGGCAGCGGACGTGGCGAACGCGACCGTCTTCAAGGCGGGGATGATCGCGGTAGTCTCGATCTTCGGCATCGCCTGGATGAGCGACACCTTCGTCACCTCGAACCAGGTCCTGCTCATCGGCAAGATCAAGGCAATGGTGCAGCTGGCACCCTGGACCTTCGCCATCGCGATGTTCTGTGTCTCGGCATTCGTGAAGAGCCAGGCGGCGACGTTGACGGTGATGATCCCGTTCGGGATCGTGCTCGGTCTACCCGCGACCCTGATGCTGGGGCTGATCCCGGCGAGCTACGCGTACTTCTTCTTCTGCTTCTATCCGAGCGATCTCGCCGCCATCAACATGGACCGGACCGGGACCACCCACATCGGCAAGTACCTGCTGAACCACAGCTTCATGGTGCCGGGATTGATCGGGGTCTCGGTCTCGACCACGGTCGCGTACTTGCTCGCCCGGTTTGCTTTCCACTTCTAGGAGTGAACGGAATGCCGACAAACCCCGTTGGACCGGTCCAGGCGTGCTGGGTCGGCGCCTGCAGCGCTCGGTCTCGAACATGAGCGAGAGCATCCCTCCCATTCTCGCCGGTCATCGCGCGCTGATCGTCGGCATCGCCAACGACCGGTCGATTGCCTACGGCTGCGCCCGCGCCTTCCGCGAGGCCGGCGCCGAGCTGGCCATTACCTGGCTCAACGAGAAGGCGCGCGTCCACGTGGAGCCGCTGGCGCGGGAACTGGGCGCGACCCTCACTGCACCGCTCGACGTCGAAGCTCCGGGGCAGATGGAGACTCTGTTCGATCTTCTCCGCTCGCGCTGGGGCAAGCTGGACAGCCTCATCCACTCGATCGCCTTTGCTCCGAAGGAAGATCTCCAGGGCGGCCTGCTCGACTGCTCGGCCGCGGGATTCGCACGGGCGATGGACGTGTCCTGCCACTCCTTCATCCGCATGGCCCGGCTGGCGGCGCCGCTGATGACCCAGGGCGGGACGATGTTCGCAATGAGCTACCTCGGCGCGAACCGCGTCGTCGCCAACTACAACGTGATGGGCCCGGTGAAGGCAGCGCTCGAGGCATCCTGCCGGTACCTGGCGCATGAGCTCGGTGCGGCCCACATCCGGGTCCACGCCATCTCGCCGGGGCCCCTGAAGACGCGGGCGGCCTCCGGACTGAAGGATTTCGAGGCGCTGCTGAACGAGGCGGCGCACAAGGCTCCCCTGGGCGAGCTGGTGGACATCATGGACGTGGGCTTCGCCTGCGCGTACCTGGCCACCCCCTTCGCCCGGCGGATCACCGGCGGCACGGTGTACGTCGACGGCGGCGCGAACGTCGTCGGCTGAGCGAGGGAGAGAACCTCATCCAGTCCCTGCGCCCGCTGCGAGCGCCGCGGATGGCGACCTGAAGCTGCTCGAGGTCGTCCATCAGGGCGAGACGACCTCGAGCTCCACGCCACGGAGCCGGAACCCGCCCTCCGCGAGCGTGCGACGGAGGCTCTCTGGCGCAGCAGTGCGTTCCGGCTCGGGGAGCGGGAACAGCGACCACGAATGCCCGGTCCGGGCGAGGCGGTAGCGCAGACTGGGCAGCACGTTCACCTGGGAAGCCCCCGCTCCCGCGCGACCCTCGACGATGTGAGCCAGGGCTTCTCCGGTGCGCGCGTCCAGCAGCAGCGCGCCTGCCCCCTCGTAAGCGACAGTGACGATGGAGCCGTCCGCTGACCATCCTACCGCGGTTGGCACTGAGGAAGGATTGGGGACGGCCCAGACCCGCTCGAGACCCGGCAGCCTCCAGACCGCGAAGCTCGAGGGGAGGGAGACGAGGAGCCGGGTCCCATCCGGGCTGATGCTGGTCGACCTCGGCGTCTCGGGCAGCGCGAGGCGGGTGAGGCTGCCTGTCGAAAGGTCCTCCAGCACGACGCCATCGTTCTCGCACCAGGCCATCCGGTCTCCGGAGGGAGAGAGGGTCTTCGGCGCGGTCAACGACGCACCCCCCAAGGGCTCGTCGCGAACGAGCCTGGACCCATCCACATCCCAGACGCGCCGCCTCTCCCTCGAGAAACCGGCCACACGAGATCCGTTCTCGGAGAGCAAGAGGACCAGACACAGCTTGCAGGAGGCCCGGGCAAGCTCCCGTCCATCGTCGGCCCGGTGCACGACAATTTCCTGGGGATAGGCGATGGCAAGCGTGGACCCATCCCGCGAGATCGTCACTTCCTGGGCTCCCGGAACATCCAGCGTGCGGAGGAGTGTTCCGTCCTCCGCACGCAACTCCACCCGACGGTGGTACTCCCAGAGAATGAACCGGTCGCGCGCCGCACGCAGGTAGATCCGGGAGCCGGCCGAGCCGCTCGTGCTCGCCTCGAGACGGCGCAGGTTCCAGGAAATCAGCGTCCGTCCTCCGGAGAGCCCTGCCGCGTAGAGCTTCGAGCCATCCGGTGAGAATGCGTAGCTCGGGTCGCCCGGAGGGCGGCTCACGCTGACGAATACGGCACGGTCGCGAAGGTCCACCACGTCGGCGCGGTTCAGGGTCGGGCTGTCCACCACCACCCGGTGCCCGTCCGGGCTGACCGCCAGTCCGCGCCCGGCCGGCGTGTTGCTGAATCCCGCCGCCGACCGGCCGGGAACCTCGACCGAGAAGTCTCCCTCCGGGCCGCCGAAGAGCTGGAGGGATCCCGAGCGGACCAGTGCCACCCCGTGCGCGGTGAAGACGATGTCCTGCGCATCCGGCGCGGGTCGGGAGGTGATCTCCCCTCGGGCGTCGAGGTCCCAGAGGCGCACTACCCCATGCAGATCTCGGATGGCCAGTCGATTCCCCTCCTGGGAAATGGCGCACGCATCGCGAGGGTAGACCTCGATGCGCGGGCCCTCCGCCCCCTCGACGTGAAGGACGCCGGGCCGGTCGATCCGACCGCGGCGCGTGGCTGGACCGTTCCTGCAGAGCGTTTCGCGTTCCTCGTCCGAGGTGAAGAGCTCCTGCCCCGTGCGCTCGTCCAGGATGTGCTGGAAATGTCCGGAGACAAGACGAACCGCGCCGGAGGTGATTCGCGCGGCTCGGATCGGCTCTTCCATCTGCGCCGTCCAGAGGCTCTGGCCAGTGGATGCATGGTACAGCCGCGCCAGGTTGGCCCGCCTCTCGAGCGCGACCACGGTCCCGTCGGAGAGGACGTCGACGTCGGTGAAGGCGCCGGGTCCTCCGGTGAGGGCGCTCCCCCGCTCCGGCATCCGCTCCCTGGCGAGGGCGAGTCCCCACCGCGCCGCGGCGGTGTCGCTCTGCAGCCGGCTCGCGGCGTAGTACGCGGCCGCACGCGCCCAGTCGCTCACGTCCTCGGCACGCCGGGCACGCTCGATCAGCGCGGACGCGAGATTCACCCGCGCTTGCCGGAGCTGGAGCGCCACGACCAGGGCGGCGCCGATGAGGATGAGCACAGAAGCGGCAATGGCCACGCTCAGCGCCGGGTTCCGCTGCACGAACTTCCGCACGAGCTCGAGGCTTCCGTAGGAATAGGCCTCCACTCGCGCACCGGCCCGGTAGGCCAACAGCTCGCTGGCGAAGGCGGCGGCATCCGGATATCGCTCGGCCGGGTTTCTCCGGAGCGCGCGCTCGGCGATGGCGGCCAGCTCCGGGGGTGCTACCGGACAGACCACCCGGACCGGGACGATGTGCCCGGAACGCACCGCCTCGATCACCAGTGCGTTGTCCAGTCCCTGGAAGGGAGGCCTTCCCGTCAAAAGCTCGTAGAGCATCGCCCCGAGGCTGAACACGTCGCTCCGCTCGTCGATCGCCTGGAGATCGCCCCGCGCTTGCTCCGGGCTCATGTACGACGGCGTGCCCAGCGCGACCCCGGCCTGGGTCAGCTCCGGCCCGAGGTCGGGGGTGGGCGTGTCGGTCGCCGGCTCGGCCTCGCCGCGGCGCTTGGCCAGCCCCCAGTCGACGACCACCGTCTCGCCGTACGGGCCCACCATCACGTTGGAGGGTTTGAGGTCGCGGTGCACCACCGACCGGGCATGGGCGTAGGCCATCGTCTGGGCCGCGTTGACGAGGTGAGGGAGGAGCTCGAGCCGCTGGCTCAAGGTCCGGCACTGGGCCAGCGCAGCCTTGAGCGTCCGGCCCCGGACCAGCTTCTGGGCGGAGTAGAGCGTGCCGTCCGGACGCCGGGCGAGCTCGAGGATGGTGGCGATGCCAGGATGATCCAGCTGGGCAGTGAGCCGTGCCTCGCGGAGGAACCGGGCCTGGGCAGCTCGGGTGCTTCCCGAGGACTTTTCCGCTCCCGGCCAGGTGAGCTCCTTGAGCGCGACCTCCCGTCCCACAAAGCGGTCGAGGGCGCGCCAGACGATCGACTGGCCGCCACGGCCCAGCTCGTCGAGCCGGGCATACTGTCCTTCGCGCTCGACCGGAACGAGGTCCCCGTCGCCGGGCGAGGGCGACGCGGCCGCAGCGTCGGTGGCGAGCTCCGACCCGAGAGTGCGTGCGAGTGCCCGAGCCCCGGGGAGCGAGTCCAGGACCCGTTCCGGCATTCCTCCGCTCGCGGCCAGCGCCTCGTTGGCGAGGGTGACGACCATGTCCCGCCGCTCGGGAGTGAGCGCTCCCGAATCGACCAGGTGGTCCAGGACCGAGCGACCATCCCTGGCGAGCATCCGCGCCGAGCCCGCCGCGATCACCTGAGCCGGCGTGACAAACCCCGCCTGGGCCGCGAGAACTCCGAGCATGAAATTCCGGTCGTCCATCGGAACGGGCTCAGCCTTGTCCAACTGTCAAGGCGAGACAACTTCGAGCTCCACGCCCTTGAGCCGGAAGCCACCCTCCTCGAGCGCGCGGCGGAGGCTCTCGACCGGACTGCTGGTGTCCGGCCCGGGCAGGGGGAAGAGAGCCCAGGTCCGCTCTCCGCGGGACATGCGGAACCGGAGGCCGGGGTGCACGTTGACGTCGGGAGCCGCGGATCCCGAGCGACCCTCGTAGATCCGGGCCAGCGACTCCCCGGTGCGCGCGTCGAGCAGCCCTGCCCCCGTCCCCTCGTAGGTCACGATGATGATCGAACCATCCGCCGACCAGTCCAGCGACGCCTTCACGGAGGAAGGATTGGAGATGGTCCAGACCGGCTCGAGATCGGGGAGCCTCCAGACGCCGATCCGCCCCGGGAAGGAGATGGCGAGGCGAGCACCATCCGGGCTGAAGCCGGCGCTGTTGTTCGGAGAGTCGGGGACCGGAAGTCGCCTCTTGCTTCCCCCCGGGAGCTCCTCCAGCACGAGCGCACCTTCCTCGAAGCGGGCGATCTGACTTCCGTCCGGCGAGAACGCGTGCCAGGCCCTGGTCGTGTCGCTTCCCATCGGCTCGTCGAGAATCAGCGCGGGGCCCCGCACGTCCCAGACACGCCGTCTCTGGTTGTTCATGGCCATCACGCGACCTCCGTCGGCGGACAGTTCGGCGGCCCAGCACATCTCGCAGGGAAGCCTGGCGAGCTCCTGACCATCGGCCGCGCGCTGGACGACGAACTCTCGACGATGGGCGACGATCAGGGTGGATCCGTCATCGGAGATACCCGCGCCCATAAACTCGGGGTCGGTACCGGTCCGGAGAAGTGTCCCGTCCTCGGACCGCAGCTCCAGTCCCTTGGAGTCGTAGACGAGGAACCGCGTTCGCACCATCCAGAGGCCGAAGTGCGAGCCGAACGCCCCACTGGCTCTGGGCGCCGCGCGGCGGAGCCTCCAGGAGATCAACGTGCTCCCTCCCGCGAGTCCCGCCGCGTAGAGCGTCGAGCCGTCGGGTGAGAAGGTGTAGCTCGGGCTGCCCGGCGGGCGGCTGACACTGACGAAGACGGAACGGTCGCGGAGGTCCACCAGGTCGGCTCGGTTCAGCGTGGGGGTGTCCACCACCACCCGGTGACCGTCCGCGCTGACCGCCAGGGGCCGGCCCTCTGACGGGTCGGCGCGTCCGGACGTGGATCGGCCCGGAAGCTCGATGGAGAAGTCTCCGTCCGCGCCGCCGAAGAGCTGGAGTGACCCCGTGCGGACCAGCGCCACACCATGTCCGGTGAAGTCGATCTCCTGCGCGTCCGGCGCAGACCGGGAGGTGATCTCCCGTCGCGCCTCCAGGTCCCAGAGCCGCACCAGACCGTTTCGGTCGCGGAAGGCCATCCGGTCCCCTGCCGGGGAGATGGCACACGGAGTGTTCAGCTCGACCTCGATCCCCGGGTCCTCGATCTCCTCCACCCGAAGGACACCCGGAAAGTCGACACGAGCGCGACGGGTTGCCGGGCCAACCCTGCAGAGGCGTTCCCGATCGCGGTCCGAGGTGAAACGTTCCAGTCCCGTCCGCTGGTCGAGGACCCGTACGAAATGTCCGACGCTGAGGCGGACGCTTCCGCCGGAGATCCGCGCGCGCTTGATCGGTTCCTCGGTCGGTGCCGTCCAGAGAGTGCGACCTGAGGCGACCTCGTACAGCCGTGCGTTGGTGCGCCGGCTCTCGAGCGCGACCACGGTGCCGTCGGGGAGAACGTCAACGTCGGCGAACGCGCCGGGCTCGCCGGTCAGGACGGTCCCGCGCTCCGGCATCTTCTCTCGGGCGAGAGCGATGCCCCACCGCGCGGCCGCGGTGTCGTTCTGAACGCGGCTCGCGGCGTAGTACGCGGCTGCACGGGCCCAGTCGCTCACGTCCTCGGCGCGGCGGGCACGCTCGATCAGCGCGGACGCGAGATTGACCCGCGCTTGCCGGAGCTGGAGCGCCACTGCAATGGCGGCACCGACGAGAATGAGCACCGAGGCGGCAATGGCCACGCTCAGCGCCGGGTTCCGCTGCACGAGCTTCCGCGCGAGCTCGAGGCTTCCATAGGCATAGGCCTCCACTCGGGCACCGGCCCGGTAGGCCAGGAGCTCGCTGGCGAAGGCCGCGGCATCCGGATAGCGCTCGGCCGGGTTTCTCCGGAGCGCGCGCTCGGCGATGGCGGCCAGCTCCGGGGGCGCTTCCGGACAGACCACCCGGACCGGGACGATGTGCCCGGAACGCACCGCCTCGATCACCTGTGCGTTGTCCAGTCCCTGGAAGGGAGGGCTTCCCGTCAGCAGCTCGTAGAGCATCGCCCCGAGGCTGAACACGTCGCTCCGCTCGTCGATCGCCTGGAGATCGCCCCGCGCTTGCTCTGGACTCATGTACGACGGCGTGCCCAGCGCCACGCCGGCCTGGGTCAGCTCGGGACTCGACTCGGGGGTGGGCGTGGGGCTCGCTGCCTCGGCCTCGCCCCGACGCTTGGCCAGGCCCCAGTCGACGACCACGGTCTCGCCGAAGGGCCCGACCATCACGTTCGAGGGCTTGAGATCCCGGTGCACCACCGACCGGCCGTGGGCATAGGCCACCGCCTGCGCCGCCGCGACCAGGTGCGGGAGCATCTCGAGCCGCTGGCTCAAGGTCCGGCACTGGGCCAGCGCAGCCTTGAGCGTCCGGCCCCGGACCAGCTTCTGGGCCGAGTAGAGCGTGCCGTCCGGGCGCCGGGCGAGCTCGTGGACCGCGACGATCCCCGGATGGTCGAGCTGTGCCGTGAGCCGCGCCTCGCGGAGGAACCGGGCCTGGGCAGCTCGGGTGCTTCCCGAGGACTTGTCCGCTCCCGGCCAGGTGAGCTCCTTGAGCGCCACCTCCCGCCCCACGAACCGGTCGAGCGCGCGCCAGACGATCGACTGGCCGCCACGGCCCAGCTCGTCGAGCCGGGCATACTGTCCGTCGCGCTCGACTGGAACGAGGTCCCCCTCGCCGGGCGAGGGCGACGCCGCCGCAGCGTCGGCGGGCAGCTCCGACCCGAGAGTGCGGGCGAGTGCCCGAGCCCCGGGGAGCGACTCCAGGATCCGTTCCGGCGTCCCTCCGCTCGCGGCCAGGGCCTCGTTGGCGAGGGTGACGACGATGTCCCTTCGCTCGGGGGTGAGCGCTCCCGAGTCGACCAGGTGGTCCAGGACCGAGCGACCGTCCCGGGCCAGCATCCGCGCCGAGCCCGCCGCGATCACCTGAGCCGGGGTGACGAACCCCGCCTGGGCCGCGAGGACCCCGAGGACGATATCCCGGTCCGGCAGCGGAGCGGTCACGGCGAGACCGCCTCGATCTCCACACCCCGGAGCCGGAACCCGCCCTCGGCGAGCGCGCGGCGGAGGCTCTCTTCGGGGAGGGTCGTGTCCGGCCCGGGGAGCGGGAGCAGCGCCCAGAAGCGCGGGCCGCGAGAAATGCGCGACCGCAGGCTGGGCAGCACGTTCACCTGCGAGGCCCCGACTCCTGCCCGCCCCGCGACGATGCGGGCCAGCGCCTCTCCCGTGCGGGCGTCGAGCAGGAGCGCTCCGGCGCCCTGGTAGGCCACGGTGACGATCGACCCGTCCGCGGACCAGCCCACCGTCGCGCGGACGGACGAAGGATTGGGGACGGTCCAGACCGGCTCCAGCCCGGGCACCTTCCAGAGTCCGAATCTGGCCGGGAGGGAGACGACCACCCGGGTGCCGTCCGGGCTGATGCTGGCCCCATCGGCTCTCTCCGGCAGGGGAAGGCGGCTGCGCGCGCCGCTGGAGAGATCCTGCAGCACGAACCCATCTGCCTCGATCCAGCCCAGCCGATCTCCGGCCGGCGAGAGAACGAACGGAACGCTCAGCTCCGCGGCTCCCATCGGCTCGTCGAGGACGACCGCACCTCCCCGCACGTCCCAGACTCGCCGCCTCTCCCGGGAGAGGCCGGCCAGACGAGAGCCATCCGCGGAGAGGAGGACGACCACGCACGTCTCGCAAGGGATCCCGGCAAGCTCCTGGCCATCCTCCACCCGCTGCACGGCGATGTCCTCGGGATGGGCGATGGCGAGCGTGGAACCGTCCGCGGAGAGAGCCGCGTCCAACACCTCGCCATCGACGATCGTCCGGAGAGCCTTCCCGTCATCGGAGCGCACCTCCACGCGACGGCGGTTCTCGAAGAAGATGAAGCGACCGCGCGCGACTTCCAGGTGGAGATGGCCCTCGACCGGGCCCCCCGCGCTCGCCACGGGGCGTCGCAGATTCCACGCGATCAGCGCCCGTCCTCCCGACAGCCCCGCCGCGTAGAGCTTCGAGCCGTCCGGTGAGAAGGCGTAGCTCGGCTCGCCGGGAGGCCGGGTGAGGCTCACGAACACGGCGCGATCCCGGAGGTCCACCACGTCAGCGCGATTCAGCGTCGGGTTGTCGACCACCACCCGGTGTCCGTCCGCGCTGACCGTCACGCCGCGCCGCCCTGGCGCATAGGCGAATCCGTAGACGGACCGGCCAGGAACCTCGAGAGAATAGTCTCCTTCCGGGCCGCCGAAGAGCTGGAGCGAGGCCCCGCGCACGAGCGCGACACCGTGCGCGGTGAACACGATGTCCTGCGTATCAGGAGCGGCCCGGGAGGTGAGCTCCCGCCCCTCGTCGAGGTCCCGGAGGCGCACGACGCCATGCAGATCCCGGATGGCCAGCCGGTCGCCGGGCTCGGACACGGCGCATGGATCCCCGATTTCCGCCGCGATGAGCGGGCCTTCGGCCCCCGCCACGCGGAGGACGCCCGGACGGTCGATCGAGCCCTGCCGGGTGGGCGGCCCGTTCCTGCAGAGCGTCTCGCGGTCGGGGTCGGAGGTGAACCGCTCCTGGCCCGTGCGCTCGTCGAGGATGCGGATGAGGCGACCCGAGGAGAGACGGACAGCCCCCGAGGTGATCCGCGCGTCGCGGATGCGGTCCACCGTCTCCACCGTCCAGAGGGTCCGCCCCGTGGCGACCTCGTACAGTCGCGCCGCCCTGTCCCGCGTCTCGAGCGCGACGACGGTCCCCTCGGGAAAGACGTCCACGTCCGTGAACGCCCCGGGCGGCCCGGTCTGGGTGCTGCCTCGTTCGGGCAGCCGCTCCCTGGCGAGGGCGATTCCCCACCGCGCCGCGATGGTGTCGTTCTCCGCGCGGCTCGCGGCGAAGTAAGCGGCCGCGCGAGCCCAATCGCTGACGTCCTCCGCACGCCGGGCACGCTGGATCAGCGCGGACGCGAGGCTCACCCGTGCCTCCCGGAGCTCAACCAACACCACCAGCCCCGAGGCGAGCAGGATCAGGGCCGAAATGGCGATGGCCACGCTCAGCGCCGGGTTCTGCCTCACGAACTTCCGCGCCAGCTCCAGCGGGCCGTAGGTGTAGGCCTCGACGCGCCCTCCCGCCATGTAGGTCAGGAGCTCCCCAGCGAAGGCGCCGGCGTCCGGGTAGCGCTCGGCCCGGGTGCTCCGGAGCGCGCGCTCGGCGATGGCGGCCAGCTCCGGCGGAGCGTCCTCACATAACGTCCGGATCGGGACCGGACGACCGCGAAGCACCGCCTCGATGACCTGGGCGTTGTCTGCGCCCTGGAAGGGAGATCTCCCGGTCAGCAGCTCGTAGAGCATTGCTCCCAGGGCGAAGACGTCGCTTCGCTCGTCGATGGCTTCGAGCTCGCCCCTTGCCTGCTCCGGGCTCATGTACGACGGAGTTCCGAGCGCCACGCCTTCCTGGGTCAGGTCGGGCCCGGGCTCGTCTGTCTGCTTGGCGCGGGCGGGCTCGGGCTCGCCGCGGCGCTTGGCCAGCCCCCAGTCCACGACCACGGTCTCGCCGTATGGCCCGACGATCACGTTCGACGGTTTGAGGTCCCGATGGATCACCGATCGACCATGCGCATAGGCCACGGCCTGGGCGGCGTTGAGGAGGTGCGGCAGCAGCTCGAGACGCTGCTTCAGCGTCCGGCACTGGGCCAGTGCCGCCTTGAGGGTCCGACCCCGCACCAGCTTCTGGGCCGAGTAGAGCGTCCCGTCCGGCCGCTGGGCGAGCTCGTGCACTGGGGCAATGCCCGGGTGATCCAGCTGCGCCGTGAGTCGTGTCTCCCGGAGGAAGCGACCCCTGGCCGCGGTGGGGCTCCCGGGGGAGCCGCCCGCTCCCGGCGAGGTCAGCTCCTTCAGGGCCACCTCGCGGCCCACGAAGCGGTCGAGCGCGCGCCACACGATGGACTGGCCGCCGCGCCCCAGCTCGTCGAGCCGTTCGTATTGACCCTCTCGCTCGAGGGGAACGAGCTGCGTGCCCTCGGCTGGCGGTCGGGCCGAGGACTCCGGAGCCGCCGCCGAGCCGAGCGTGCGCGAGAGCGGCCGCGCTTCCTGAAGAGAATCGAGGACCCGCTCGGGACTTCCGCCCTTCGCGACCAGCGCTTCCGCAGCGAGCGTCAGCACCAGGTCCCGCCGCGCCGGGGTGAGCGCGCCCGAGTCCACCAGGTGATCGAGCAGCGACCGCCCGTCGTGCGCGAGCATCCGCGCCGAGGCGGCGGCCATCACCTGCGCCGGAGATACGAACCCCGCCTGGGCCGCAAGCACCCCAAGGATGAGATTCCTGTCGTCCATCGGCACGGCCTCGGTGGAGGCGAGCGAACGTGATGGCCGGCCAGCTTATCGCCGAGGGGCTGGATCCACACGCCGTCGAGTCGGCCAGCGCACGGCCTCACCCCGAGCCGAGGGACCGGAGGTCGATGCCGTAGCGGGTGACCCAGCGCACAATCTGCGTTCTGCCCTTGCCGAGCACACGGGCCACGGCGGCCATGTTCCCGCCGTGCTCGCGCAGGAGCGCGACCAGCTCGTCGCGGTGGCGGGACTCGTCCGGCGTCAGTTCCCGAGATGGCTCCTCGCCGGCCCGGCCGACCACGTCCACGGGAAGGTGAGCGAGGTCGATCGCTCCGGCTCCGCTGAGGGCCAGGGCTCCGGACAGCGCCTGCTCCAGCTCCCGGATGTTGAGTGGCCAGCGATAGCTGAGGAGCGCCTGCGCTGCCGCCGGCGTGAGCCGTACGTCCGGTCGCTCGGGAGCGAGCTTGCGCAGCAGCAGGGAGATGAGGAGCCCCAGGTCCTCCTGCCGGTCCCGCAGCGGCGGCAGCTCGAGCGTGACCCCCTCCAGCCGGGCCAGGAGGTCGTGACGGAACTTGTCCTCTCGCACCAGCCGGTCGAGATCGCGATGGGTGGCGGCGAGGACGCGGAGGTCGAGCGCCTGCGGGCGATGGCCGCCGATCGGCAGCACCTCCGATTCCTGGAGCACCCGGAGCAGCGCCGCCTGTGCCGCGGGCGGGAGGTCTCCGATCTCGTCCAGGAAGAGGGTGCCTCCATCCGAGGCCCGCACGAGCCCCAGGCGGTCCTGGTCCGCGCCGGAGAAGGCGCCCTTCTTGTGCCCGAAGAGCTCGCCCTCCACCAGGGTGGGCGGGATCCCGCCGCAGTTGACCGCCACCAGTGGGCCATGGCGGCCGGAGAGCCCGTGGATGGCGCGGGCGAGCACCTCCTTGCCGGTTCCGCTCTCCCCCACGATCAGCACTGGCACCCGGCCGGTGGCGACCCTGGTGGCGCGCTCCAGGACCAGGCCGAACACGGGCGAGAACGTCGTCAGTCGGCCGATGCTCCCCTCGGCGCCGTCGAAATTGCGAACTGCCGGTCCGTCGTTCGGAACGTCCTCGCGGAAGCGCAGGAACGTGTGTCCCAGCTGGAGGAGCGCACCGTCGTCGAGCTCGGCCTGCTCCACCCGCCGGCCATCGACGAGCGTTCCGTTCTTCGAGCCCAAGTCGCGGAGGGTCCACCGTCCCTCTGAGCGGCGAAGCACCACCTGCTCCGAGGACATCCAGCCGTCCGGAATCTCCACCGCGAGCACCTGGGAAGAGACCGCGCGTGTGCTGCGCCGGGTGCCTCGTCCGATGGTGACCTGCTCGATCCCCGCCAGCCGCCAGAGTGCAGGGCCGGCCAGGGCACGCTCGCACTCGACTTCCAGGAAGAGGTGCGGCCCTCGCGCGACCTCCCGGGATGGGGTCTCGACCTGGGACAGAGTTTCGCCCTTGCGAGCCACGGCGGCAATTATATCGGACGCACGTACGGTCGACACGAGGTTCCCCGTCCCTTGCCCTGGCGATCAGTCGGAGACCCGGAGGACGAGAAGCCCTGGGGCCTTCGGCTCCAGTCCCTCCACCTTCCGGTGCGCAAGAATTGCGTCCCGGAGTGGCAGCACTTCCCCGAGTGGCACCGGAAATCCACCCCCATCGATCCAGCCGGACAGAACGCGCAGGCGATCCGAGGTGACGTCCACCCGGAGCCAGCTTGCCGACACGTCGTGGCGCCCGAAGGATGTCGGTTCGATGCCTTGCACCGAGGAGACCAGCCGCCCTCCCGGTCGGAGCAGACGGAGCGACGACCCGGCCATCAGGCCTCCCACCGTGTCGAGCACCACGTCGAACAGCGGAGCCCGCGCCGGAAGAGCGGTCAGCATCCGGCGTGCTCCGAGCAGACGCGCCCCGCCCACCTCGGGCTCCTGCACCACCGCGACCACCTCGGCGTCTCGTCGCAGGGCGAGCCGCGTCGTCCACTGACCGACATTCCCACCCGCGCCGAGCACGAGTATCCGCATCCCTGCCGAGATGCCGGCGAGCTCGACCATCTGGAGCGCCGTGCAGGCGACGACCGGCACCGCCGCCGCTTCGATGGAGGTGAGCATGGTGGGCCGGACACAGATCCTTGCCGCATCGGCGAGGGCAAGCTCGGCGCACGCCCCGGTGAGCTGCGGGTTGGTGACCCCGAAGACCACGTCTCCGACTCCCACCGCGGCGACACCCGGCCCCACCGACTCGACCACGCCGGCGAGGTCGCCCCCGAGCACCAGCGGAAGCGACAGCGCGGTCGGGCCCTTTCCGGAGCGGACCTGCGCATCCCAGGATCCCACGCCGGCCGCCTGGACCCGGAGGCGCACCTGGCCGGAGCCCGGGGGTGGCGTACCCACAAGCTCGATCTGGATGACCTCGGGCGGGCCGAAGCGGTGCACGACGGCTGCGAGACCGGCGTCGACGGAAGAGGTCATGACTTGCTCCAGACGGACGCTCGAAGCTCGAGAGTGACCTGCGCCGCGCTCAGGGGGCGCACGCGCGGAGGCCCAAGCCTTGGAGGAGAGCGTCGGTCCGTGCTTGGTGAGTCTGCTCTTCCAGCAGCTTCCTGTCGGCGGTTCGAGCGGCAGCCGTCCTGGGCCGGGTCAGGAGACGGTTCAGCTCGCTGATCGCGAGGTCCTCGGCCACTTGCGCCAGCTCGTCTCCGAGGATCCGGAGGCCCCGGAAGCGGGCCCACATCCGGCACAGGCGCGGGGCCACTGCCGGACCTTCGAGCTTCATCGAAGACGCGGTACGGCTGGCTTCGGCGACTGCCCTCCGGGCGATGCTGCTCCAGAGGTCGGCCTTCGCCCACTCGAACAACATTCGGGCGTCGAGGCGGAGGTCCTTCAGGGACGCCGCCGCCACCGCTCTTCCGCCTCGTCGTCGGCCTCGACGCGTGCTCCGCCGCGACAGCTCGGCGCAGGCGATGCGGCAGGCGAGAAGCTCGACCTTCGACTCCGGGGCTTCTTCCGGACGTCGCTCGAGGGCGTCGATCTCCGTCCGGAACGTCACCGGCTCAGGTGCACCGCACCGTGCCAGCTCCAGGGTGGTGAGGCGGGCGAGTCGCTGGAGCTGTCCGACCAGGAGCCTTGACCTGACCTCCACCTCCTCGGCGGTCGCCCGCCGGACTCGCTTGCGGAGGTCCTGGAGCACGAGGGCGGCGCGGTCCACCAGCGGAACTGGCGGCTCGACGGAGAGCTGGGTGGCGAGGGCTGGACGGTGCATGGGCACCCGCCCGTCTGAGCACGCCGTGTGCCACTCCAAGGGTGCCTCGACAGGGGGTTCCGCGGCCGAACCGGGCTGCCCGACACAGCCTCGTCAGCACGCTCGGGGTGTGTCGTGTGTCGGCACCTCCTCGGGGGCGGGGGCTCACCGCTCCGCCCTGCGCCGGGCCGGGGCTCGTTTCATGCCGCGGCGGTCGGGGCGAACAACTGCTTCGCCTGGATGCGTTCCGCGACGCTCGGGGGCACCATGGACATCCACCCGGGATCCCGGGCCTGGATACGCTTCAGCACGTCCGCGGCCCGGATGGACAGAAGCGCCGGGTCGGACGGCTCGAGCGCCCTCAGGTGATCGAAGCCGAGCACGAATTGCCGCAGGTACTCGGCAGGCTTCGTCGGTGCCGGGTCGAGGACGGTGATCAGTCTTCCGGTCGCCGTGTCGAGGGTCGGGTAGACGTAGACCTTGACCGAGCGCTTGAAGAGCCGGCCCACGGACTCCAGAGCGCCACCGTCGAGCTTCTTGCTGAACTGCTCGTCGAAGAGATCGTTCAGCGTGTCCACGCCCAGGGCGATTCCGATCAGCTGGTCGGTGTAGGCCGAGAGGTAGTCCGCCAGCTGGTAGAAGGGCCCGAAGCGCGAGACGAGCACGTCGAAACCGAGCGCGTGCAGGATCTCCGCACGGGCCAGGAAGTCCGCCGGCCCGGCGAGATCCTGGTCCGGCTGCCGCAGGTTGTGCAGTGTCATCTCGGCGACGACGACCGGCTCCACGCCGCTGACCTCCGGCTCGAGGACGAAGCGTTCTCTTGCCCGCTCGAGGAGATCCAGCGTCAGTCTCGTGGCCGGCCGAAAGCTGCCGCGCTCGACCAGGATCGGCTTCCGGTACAGCACCTCCGAGGGCTGCACGACGTCGCCGCTTGCGGTGAACATGGCCGCATCGGTCAGCCGCCGCTCGACCAGCTGAAGGCTGACGATCCGGTTGTCCACCCCGACGAAGGCCGGGCCGGAGACCTTCAACACGTCGATCTCGACCCGCTCGCGCGAGAGATCATCGAGCAGTGACTCGAGTGCCCGGGACAGATCCTCCCGCCCGAAGAAGGCGGCATGGAGGAGATTGACTCCCAGGACTCCCAGCGCCTCCTGCTGCTGGACCGGATCGCGATCGAGCAGGTGCACGTGCAGGATGAGGGAGGAGGGTGGCTGGCGTGGCTCGGCCTGGAAGCGCAGTCCGACCCAGCCGCGTCCGTGCTGGTCGCCCTCTCGCTTCCGGGTGGCGACCGTGTCTGCGAAGGCGAAGAAGGTGCTTCGATCGCCCCGGATGGAGCCGAGGCTCTCGACGAGCTGCTGGAACTCGCGATCGAGCATCGCCTCGAGACGCTGCCGGCCGACGTAGCGCCGCGTGGAGCCGTAGTGCCAGTCGCTCACCGCCATGTCGTAGGCGGAGATCGACTTCGCGACCGTGCGGGAGGCACCGCCCACCTGGAAGAACCAGCGCGCGACCTCCTGGCCAGCGCCGATCTCGGCGAAGGTCCCGTAGGTCCTGGGATCGAGGTTGAGCTCGACTGTCTTGCGATGGGTTCGAGATCCGGTGTCGCTGGGGGAGAGCATCAATTCGTCCTTTCGACGTGCTCGGGTGTTGCGCGCTCGGAGAACTGGGCGGTGCTCTCGGCCAGGAGCTCGGCGGCGAAACCACGGATGAGATCGAGACAGAGCAGGTCCTCGTCCTCGATGGCCGCGGCCAGCTCCGGCCCGGAGATGACCAGTGCCGAGACCGGGGTGGTCGCGATGGCGCGGAGCAGGAGCGGCAACCCGGCCACCGCCTGGGGGAGACCGACGACCTCTCCGGCTCGGGCCAGCCGGGTCGAGCCTTCCACCGGCAGCAGCCGGAGCGAGCCGTGGGTGATGACCAGGAGGTCTGCGCTCCTGCTCGAGGGCTCCAGCACCATTCCGGTCGCCAGGCGCAGGTCCCGGGCCACCCGAGCCAGCCGCGCGACCGCAGCCATCCCGCCTCCACCGGGACCGAGTAGCTTCCGGAAGACGAGCATCCTGGAGACGAGATCGGTGCTCTCCGGGGCCGGGCCCGGGAGGGCGCGGAAGGTGGGCCCGCCGATCGGCCGGACGGTCCGGAGCTGCAGGGCGAGCGCGCGAAGGAGATGCCGGCAGAGCTGCCCGTGCTCCTCGAGGAGGGTGAGCAGCGCGTCCCGGTCCACCACCAGCAGCTCGGCTCCGGCAGGCGCGACGAGGTCCCCGGCCAGTTCCGACTGGCCCAGCAGGGCGAGTCCGCCGAGGCGCGCCGGGTTCCAGTCCGGGGGTCTCTGCGGGCCAAGCGTCGATAGCTCGAGCTGCCCACGGAGCGGGACGTAGAGCGCGCCCGGCAACGCGCCGGCCTCGACCAGGACTGTCCGCCTGGGGACGACTTGCTCCCGCCCGGCGAGCGCGAGCAGGGTGAGCTCGGCGGCGGGCAAGATCTGGAAAGGCGCCAGCTGGGTCAACGCGAGCAGGTGACCCGTCGCTTCGGAGTGGTTCGCGTCAATCATTCACGGCCTCACCGGCGAGAGGAGCTGGTGGCCGAGCCCGGGAGCGTCGTGGAGCCACCCACGGTCCCGGGCCAGCCGGCCGGCGAGCAGCTGGACCGTCTCGCTCCGCTGCTGCAGGAGGGCCGGCAGGAAACCCGCGGGGGTCGAGCGGGAACCGAGCAGCGACCTCGTGTCCACCGGGACCGCGTGCGGGGAACGCAGGGCTTCCATCACCCGGTCGCGCCAGCGCCCCGGGAGCAGCTCGAGGAGCACCTCCCGGGCGGCCTCGCGCCGCGCAGGACTGCCGGACCGGGTGGCGTGGAACGCCTGTTCCAGCCGGCGACCCGGGAAGAGGAGGTCGAGCGTGCGAAACACCCGCTCCAGCGCGCGGGACTCCTTGTCCTGGAGCAGGTCGAGCAGCAGTCCACCGGCGGGGTTTCCATCCCGGGCAATCCCGAGGCGCTCCCCGGTGAGGCGGAGGGCGCGGTCCCGGCGGGCCGCAGCGAGCTCGATCTCCAGCGCCCGGGCGAGACACTCCGCGTCCAGCGAGAGGTGCGGGTGCGCGTGTCTCAGCTGGTTGAGGGCACGCAGCGACCGGAACCGGTCGAGCCCGCCCCGCGGCTGCGCGATCCGGCCGAGGAGTGCGGGCGCCGCCTCCGCTGGTGGGAACTCGGCGAGCGCCGCGGGAAGCTCGCGGGCCAGCGAGAACGGTGTCCGCTCTCCGAGCAGCAGCGTCTCCAGCAGCTCGCGGGCCGGCGTCCCCATCGCCCGCAGTGCCCTCCGCGCTCCCGGCCGGAGGGTGGGATCGACGAGCAGTCCCACCGTCCGCGACACGAACCTCGCGGGCAGGCCGGTGAAGGCGTCGGCCGCCCGCAGCAACTCCTGCCGGATCTCCGTGTCTCCGGACTGGAACATCCTGAGCGCAACCCGGAACAGATCCGGTCGGGGGGCGCAGGCGATGGCCCGGGCAAGCGCGCGGCGCTCCTCGAGCTCGCCCCTGCGGGCGATGAAGACGAGCGTTCCGCGGAAGAAGCGGTGCTCTCCCGCGAGCGCGACCAGAGCCGCCGCTCGGACCCCCGGCTCCGGATCGTCGAGGAGCGCGGCGAGCTCGAGCGCAGGCCGGCGGGCCCGGGTCCAGCATTCGGCAACCGCGGCGCGAACCTCCGGAGCGGGATGTCGTAGCAGCCGCAGGAGCATCGCCTCGGCGTCCGGTCGCCGGACCGGAGCGAGCACACGCAGCGCAGCGAGAACCACCGAAGGCTCGGGGTGGTTCAGCACGAGCGTCGGTACGAGGTCGGCCCGTCCGACCCGTGACAGCAGCTCGAGAGACGTGAGCACCTCGACCGTTCGTGTCGAGCCGAGCGCGGCCACCAGGATCTCCGCCGAGGCCACGTCGAGCTGGCCCGGAACGGGGGACTCCAGCCGTCCCGCTCGGAGCTGCGCCTGGAAACGGGCCAGGTATCGGGAGCGGAGCGCGCGTGAGGCCAGGACCCAGAGGAGCGCGACGGTCGCGAGCAGCGTGGTGACGATATGCAGCTTGGCTGTCGCTGGAACCCAGCCGGTCACGAGGAGGACGACGGACGCGGCCGCCTGTCCCCCTCGTTGCCCGACGACATCGATCGACGGCTTGATGAGCCGCCGTTCCGCGGTGGCCACCGGGATGTACAGCAGCTCGGTGCCGACCCGGTGGATGGACGGGCGGACGCCGCCGTCCAGCATCTTGAGGAGGAAGAGGAGCGCCATGCTTCCGACCAGCGCGAACCCGGCAGTACCGGCGAGCACCAGGGCGGGGAGCACTGCCAGGCTACGGGTGACGCCCGCTCGTCGGAGCAGGACGCGCACCAGGACGAGCTCCGCGACGAGCGCCAGGAGGCTCTGACCCAGCTGGACGTTCGCGATCAGCTGCGGGATGCGAGCCGGCGCGCTGCCGGCCACGATTGTGGCCTTGAACAGGTAGTCGAGCAGCGTGGCGCTCGCGGCGGTCAGCAGCGTGAGCCCTGCCAGCAGCCGGAGATAGGAATCCTCCCGGAGCGCCACGGGGACCGCCCTGTTGATGACGGCCCCGGGTTCGGTCGGGGAGCCCGTGCCGACCTTCGGTACGGCCACGACCGCGAGGAGCATCGCCGCGAACGTGACGCCGGCGGACGCGGGGAGCAGCAGGACGGGCGAGGAGGTCTGGAGGAGGAGCCGAGCGCCTGCGCTTCCGGCCACCGTGCCGAGCAGTCCGCCGGCCGCGATGAACCCGAAGGTCCGCTTGGCGTCACCCAGCGCAAAGGCCTCGTCCGCGGTGAGCCAGAACTGGACGAAGACCAGTGAGGAGAAGAGGGCGGTCCAGACGTAGAAGGCCACGACGGCGCCCCGTTGACCCGTCACCAGCCAGAAGATCAGCGTGACGATCCCCGTGCCGAGGAGCGTGATGGGAAGCGCACCGCGGTGCCCGGTGGACCACAGGAGGCGCTGGAGCGGGGTGAGCGCCAGCACCGTGGCGGTCACTGCGAGGAAGACGAACGGAAGGTGGCTGATCGGTTGCTGGGTCAGGAAGAGGCCGTCGCGCGCGGTCTCCAGCAGTGTGTGGGCAGCGGCCAGCAAGAGGAGGAGCGCGGCGAACGGCAAGGTCCGCCGGAGGGCGATACCGCTGGTGGTTGCCGGCTCGACCCGGGGCTGGACCGGCGCGGGGAGGCGATCGTTGCCAGACATGGAGGCCTGCGGACCCCTCAGGCAGCGGACCTGACGAGTTCGGTGCGGAGCCGGGATCGCGCTCGCGAGAGACGGACCCGCCGGGCGAGATCGGTGATCTTCAAGGTCTCTCTCGTCTCCGCGGCGCTGTAGCCACCCAGCTCGAGAAGAACGACGGACCGTTGCGTGGCAGGAAGCGCCCGCACCGCGGCGTTCAGCGCGCAGCTCTGCTCCCGGGCGAGCACCACGCGTTCCGCGGTCGCCTCGGTCACGGGCTCCGGGAAGGGCTGGCTCGCGGATGGCGTTGTCGGCAGGTCCGGCGCGCTCGGGTGCTGGGGGAGGCTGGAGAGTGGGCGGACGCGGGACTCCTTCCGTCGGCAGTCTCGTGCTCGATTGATGACGATCCCCGTGAGCCAGGTCAGGAGACTCGCCCGGCCCTCGAACCGGTCCAAGCGGGTGAGGGCCACCAGCCAGGTGTCCTGGACCGCGTCCTCGGCGAGCCCGCGGTCGTGCAAGATCTCGAACGCTTGCCGGAGCAGCCGCCCCTGGTAGCGCCGGACCAGCTCGGTCTGTGCAGCGCGATCGCCGGCGCGAAGGCGCTCGATGAGCGGGAGCTCCGGAGCAGCGGTGGAGGGTCTCTGGAAGCGGGGCGACATCGTCTTCTCCTTCGAATGCAGTGCGCGTGCTTCAAACCCGATGCATCTAACTAGTTAGTTATAACCGACGCTGGTCGGCGTCAAGTCCCCGTGCAGGTGGCCTCTTTTCAGTGAGTTACAGGACCTGACGGGGAGCCGGGACCGGTGGGTTCTGATCAGCCGCGTCCGCGGGGCGCCGCGGGGCCCGGCTGCGGTCGGGCGGACCGTCCACCCCCGAAGGGTCAGGAGCGGGCCGAGTCCGGCCCGACCTCATCGAAGCCCTGGAGGTCGAGGCGCATCCTCGGCCCGGGCAGTTCCGTGACCCGGCTCACGAAGCGCCGGCCGAAGAGGATGTCATGGGTAGTGTACCGATGGCCCGCCTGGACGAGCTGCCCGGTGGGGCCATCGATGCCCACCACCGTGGCGAAGAGCTCCGCTCCGCTGGCCCGGAGGGAACCAGGGGTGGCACCGTGCAGGGGGCTGGAAGCATTTATGCTGTGAATCATCGTCAGTTCGCCCGCGGAGAGCGGCGAGAGTTCGCGGGTCAACGCCAGGTCGCGCATCCGGTGGAGCGTCTGGCCCTCGGCGTCGCGCTCCGTCCGGATCAGGGTCAGACGGACCAGGGCCCCGGCGATGGAGCTCCATTGCTCGCTCCTGACCCGGACCATGAGGGTGGGCACCCCCTCCAGCGGGGTCACCACTGCCACCCGGGCGAACGCCACGCGGGGATGGACCGCCGAGGCCCGCGCGAAGACCAGCCCTGTGCCCATGACGGTCAATATGGGCCCCAGCAGCGCCTCGATGGTCACGATCAGATTCGCGACCAGCGACACCGGATGCATCTCGCCGTAGCCGATGGTGGCCAGCGTCTGCACGCTGAAGAAGAAGGCGTCGGCAAACGAGCCCGGTCGGGCGTGCGCGATCCCGCCCACGGTCAGGTACAGCACGGCAAAGACCAGGTTCACCGCCAGGAACAGCCCGGCGATCACCGCCAGCACGACCCCCGGGGGTGCCGAGAGGAGGCGGCGGTAGGCGCTGCCGAGGGTCAAATGCCGGGCGGACGGGGGAACTTTCATCGCCAGATGACCTCCGGGACAAGACACACGACAACAAACTAGTTAGTTATATAGGGTCTCGAAGTCAAGGCGACGGGGGCGCTCGGCTGGCAAGAGGAGCCCTTCAGGCAGCCCGGGATCAGCGCGGCCCGGAGACCCCGCGACCGGAGGAGAGCACTCCGGGTGTCACGCCGTGCGCCGCTCGAGCGCGTTCTCCGGCTTCAGGTTGTCCGGCTCCAGGAGGATGCGGCAGGCGTAGTCGACGAAGTGTTCGTCGGTGTAGTGCAGGCCGCTCTTCTCCCGGGCCAGAGTCATCACGGAGTGCTGGAGCGGGTATCCGAGGCCCAGCGAGACCAGCGTCGAACGGAACAGCTCAGGATCCGTCGTGGCGCGCAGCTCCCCTGCCGCGCGTCCTCGCCGGACCAGCTCCGAGATGAGCTGGAGCAGAGGACCGGAGCTGTCGAGAATGACGTCGCGACCGCTCCGCCCGTTCGAGAGCAGGTCCCAGGGGAGGAGGCGTGAGAATCGCCGGTCCTTGATGAGCAGTCGGAAGAACCGCCGAACGATCTCTTCCAGCGCTCGACGCGGGCTCAGTTCCGCGGCGAATGCCTCGGCAAAGGAGGGGTCAGCGAACTCTCCGAACCGAGAGGAGAGGACGGCGCGGTAGAGCCCCCTCTTGTCTCCGTAGTAGGCGTAGATCAGCGCCTTGTTCGCACGGGCACGCGCGGCGATCTCGTCCACGCGCGCTCCGGCGAAGCCTTTCTCGGCAAACACCAGAGTCGCCGCGTCCAGGAGTACCTCGCGAGTTGCAGCTGCGTCCCTGGGGCGTGCGCTCTTGCGGTGTGTTGCCATCGTCATGCCGCCGCGAGCCCGTGGTCGCTCGCAGACTGGTCGTCGACGAGCCGCAGGAGCGCGGTCTGCCGCATCTGTTCGATCGCCGCGCGGTATTCCTCCAGGGCCAGCACCAACGCGCACTGCCCCTCGCGGGACAGCTCGTATCGCGCTCCCACCCGGCGGAGGAGGCCGAGGGTCGTCAGACGGTCGATCGTCGCCAGCGCAACCCTTCGATCGAAGGTCGGACCTTCGGCGACGGCCAGGGCCCGTCGGGTCAGCTCCGGTCTGGAGAGTGGCCGCGGCGGCAACGCGGACAGCAGGGCGAGATCCGAAAGCGAGAGCATCGTACGCATTGGCAGCACTCCAGTGACGGCGTTGCGTGACCTCAGGCCGCAGCCATCGGCCCCTTGCTCGGGTCGAGACTGGTGGGGGGAGCGGGAGTCGGTGCGGGAGCCGGCTCGGCGGTCTCCTTCTTCCAGGGGACGATCTTCAGATCGCGGACGAACACCGTGTACATGAGCGGCACGAGCACCAGGGTGATGACCGTGGCGATGCTCAGGCCACCGATCTGGGCATAGCAGAGCGGCTCCCAGAGAGGTCCGCCATGCATCGCCAGAGGGATCAGGCCCAGCACGGTGGCGCCCACGGTGATCATCACCGGCCGGAGCCGCACGATGCCGGCCTCGATGAGCGCGTCTTCCAGATCGCGGCCGTGGTGGTGCGCCTCCTCGATGAAGTCGAAGAGCACGATGACGTGGCTGACGATGACCCCGATGAGGCTGGCCACCCCCAGGAAGGCCATGAACCCGAAGGGCTGGTGCATGATCGCCAGCATCGCGAGCGCGCCGCACATGCCATAGGGGATGGCCCCGAACACCAGGAGGGGCTTCACCGCGCTGTCGAACTGGAAGACCAGCGCGAAGTAGATCAAGGCCATGGAGATGATCATGACCAGCGACATCTCCGCGAAGCCCTTGACCTGCTCGTCGTACTCGCCGCCGATCTCGATGCGGTAGCCGGGGGGGAGGGCGGCGGTGATCTTGTCGATGGTCGGGCGTGCGGCGTTCAGGACCTCGGACGGGAGGTGATCGGGGAGCGGGTACGCGGAGACGGTGATCGTCCGCACCTGGTTCCGCCGCTGGATCTTGGAGGGGGACAGCTCGCGCCCGATCCGGGCGACCTGGCGCAGCGGAACGCTCTGCGCGGTGCTGGCCGAGAACACGTAGGCATTGGCGAGGTCTGCCAGGCGAGCCCGGTCCTCGAGCCGGAGCCGCGGCACGATGGGGATCTGGCGATCACCCTCCCGGTAGTGGCCCACCGGAGTTCCGGAGATGGCCGTCTGGGTGGAGAGGGCCACGTCGAGTCGGCTGACGCCCGAGAGATTCGCCCGGTCGTCGTCGATCGCGATGTGGGTCCTCAGGCCCGGAGGGCCCCAGTTGTCGCGGACCCGGGCGGCGAGGGGAGCTGCCCGGAGGGCGTCGGCCACCTGGCCGGAGATCTTCCGCAGCGTGTCGATGTCCTCCCCGGAGACCCGGATGGAGACCGGGATCCCCACCGGCTTGCCGGTCTCGAGCTGCCGGACGTCGATCCGGGCCCCCGGGACCCGGGCGGTGAGCGCCGTCTGGATCGGGCCGACGAGCTCCTTGGTGAGGTGCTTGTCCGTCACCTCGACGATGATCTGGGCGTAGTTGATCTGCTGCTGCTCCGGTTCGATGGAGAACCAGAACCGCGGGCCGGCGCCGCCGACGAAGCTGGTGAGGCTGCGGAGGACGTTGGGGTGCTTGTGGTGCTTGCCGAACTCGTCGGCCACCTCGCGGATGACGCGCTCCGCCTCGACCGTGGCCTGGTTGGTGGCCGAGAGGGTGGCGTCCTCCGGAGTCCAGACGTCGATGTAGGAGAGATACGAGAGGTCCTTGGGGAAGAACTGCGTCTTCGCCTGGTACATGAGGACGCCGCCCCCGGCGAGGACGAGCGTGGAGGCACCGAGCACCGCCCATCGCCGGCGGATCGCCGCCGAGACCATGCGCGAGTACCAGCCGGTGAAGCCTCTCCGACGGCGCTCCTCGATGGGCGTCTCCGGTTTGGCCGGCTTCATGAGACCGAATGCAATGAGGGGGATGAAGCTGAAGGAGACGATGAACGCCGCGACCAGGGTCGTGGTCATCACGATGGGAAGGCTGTGCAGGAACCGGCCCGTGTCCCCGGTGAGCATGAGGAACGGCAGGTAGGCCACGATGTTGGTGAGGGTGGCGAAGAAGATCGCCCGCGCCAGCCGGGTGGGGCCGATCCACGCGGCGACGCCCTTCGGCTGCCCCTCCGCGAGCTCACGGGCGATCGCGTCTCCCGCGACCACCGGCATGTCGACCAGCAGCCCGAGGGCAATGATCAGGGTGGCGATCGACACCTGCTGGATGTCGACGCCCAGCATCAGCATGGCCGCGAAGCCGAGGGCCAGGCTGAGGGGGATCGAGGTGGCGATGAGGAGCGCCGAGCGCCAGCTCCAGAAGCCGAGCAGGGAGACGACGACCACCAGGAAGATCGCCTCGTAGAGGCTGACCATGAAGAGGGAGACGTTCTCCGCGACCTGCTTCGGCTGGTCGCTGGTCCGCGCCATGACCAGGTCGGGCGGGAGCTTCCGGCGCAGGTGGTCGAGCATGCCGTCCACCGCCACGGCGAAGTCGCCGACCTGCTTCCCCGAACGCATCATCAGCGCCAGGGTGACTGCGCGGTTTCTCTGCCACTGCCCGTGCCCGTCGGGCGCGTAGAGGTAGTTCAGGAAGCGCGGTGGGCTGTCGTAGCCGCGGGAGACCGAGGCGACATCCCGGAGGTAGACCGGCGTGCCACCGGTGCTGGTGCCGATGAGCATGTTCTCCATGTTCCGGAAGCTCTCGTCACGGACGTTGGGGTCGAGGACCACGTGGCGCTCGTTCACGTCGAAGATGCCCCCGGGCAGGGTCATGTTCCTGCTGGCCACGGCCTGGGCGATCTGCGACGGCTGCATCCTGGAGGACGCCAGCCGCTGCTGGTCGTAGTCGATGAAGACCTGCTCCCCCAGGACGCCACTGCGGGACACCTTGGAGACGATGGGGACGCTCATCATCACCCGCTCGATCTCGTGCGTGAAGTCGTCGATCTGGCGGTAGCTGTAAAGGTCGCCGGCAACCTCGGCGAGGCGGTCCGGGGCCTCGGCCGGGTTCCGGATGAACGCCGGGCGCCACGCATCCGGGTGCAGGTCCGGGTTTCCCAGCCGCTCGCGGAGGAAGTTGTCGGTGTACTCGCGGATCTGCGCCTCGGTCCGGTCGGTCACCAGGTCGAGCCCGGAGCAACCCGCCGCCGACACGGGGCGCGCCTCCCGTGCCACGCCGTCGTGCATCGCCTGGCCGGCGAAGAGCGCCAGGGGCCGCTCGACGATCGAGGTCGCCACGGTCGAGGGGAAGCAGAACATAGCGGTGAGTCGCCCCTCCGCGGGCGCGCCCCCGCGCACCTGCTCGATGGCCTTCTGGACGGCGAGCCCCCGGATGCGGACCTCGGTCGGCCCCACCTTGGGACTGGCCACGGTGAGCATCAGCGTCGCGGTGTCGCCAAAGTCGCTGACCCAGTTCACCGGGCCGGCGCCGGCCGGCAGATCGGAGATGTTCGTCACCCGGTTTCCGATGTCCGCGAACTGCTCGACCGTGTCGGCGATGTCGTCGTGCAGGTGCACCAGCATCACCGCCACGCCATCGCGGGTGGTGGTCTCGATCCTCTTGACCTTGGAGTTTCCGGCGGCCGCCTGCTCGATCTTCCGGGTGACGAGCTCCTCCACTCGATCCGCCGGGACGCCCGGCCAGGGGCAGACCGCCAGCGCGATCCGCACCGGGATGTCCGGGTCCTTTCGCTTCGGCATCCGCTTGTACCCGGCGATGCCCGCGGCGATGCAGAGGACCAGGAGGGCCCAGGCAACCTGTCGATGCTGAACGCAGTAGCGGGCCAGGTTGAACCCCTTCGGCTGGGACGAATTCACGTCGTTCATGGCTGCTCCTGGGGCACGACCTCGACGCGCTCACCGTCGATGACCATGGTCGCGCCGGTGGTGATGACCTGCTCCTCGCGGTTCAGGCCCTGGGTGACCGCCACGCGGTTGCCCACCACGTCCCCGAGCACGACGTCCCGGATCCTGGCCCGGGTGTTCGTGCCCGCGCCGTCGATGACCATCACCGCGAACTGCTCCTTGTTCTTGACGCTGGGAACGAAGGCGGTGAGCGGGAGCAGGGGGATGGGGGCGTGGCCTCCTCCGGACTTCAGCTCCACCCCCGCGATCATCCCGGGCTTCCAGAGGCGGTCGGGGTTGGGGATCTCCACCTCCACGTCGAAGTTGCGTGTGACGGAATCAGCGACGGCGGCAATCCGGCTCACCTTGGCCGCGAAGCTCTTGCCCGGGAGGGCATCCGTGGTGACGACCACGTCCTGTCCCAGCTGGACCCCGTGAAGGGCGATGTCGGGCAGGCCGAGCACGACCTTGACGCTGCTGACGTCGCCGATGACGAAGGCCGGCAATCCCGGGCCGGTGTACGCACCCGGCTCGACGCTCTTCTTCATCACGTCGCCGTCCACGGGGACGGTCAGCGCGGTGTCCCGGAGCCCCACCTGCGCTTCGGCCAGAAGGGCCTGGACCGCGGCGAGCTGCGCTCTGCTGCCGTCGCGCTGGGCGGTCGCGTTCTCCATCTCCGGGCGGGTGATGCTCTGGGTAGCGAAGAGGCGCTGGGCTCGCTCGAAATCGAGCCGGGCCTTCTCCGCGGCTGCCCGGGCGGCCGCGACCTGACCGGTGGCC
>RPRB01000014.1 GCA_003818285.1 Myxococcaceae bacterium | reverse complement strand
CGGAGTGGTGGACAGGTTGGCGAAGTAGACGAAGCCGCTCTTCCCGGCTGTCTCCACCCGGTGCCAGGTCGGCTTCTTCTTGTCGGCGCCGCGCCACACCACGGCGTCACCGGGCTGGAGCTTGACCAGGGTCGCCGCGTTGGTCGCGGTGCTCTGGAGGATGGCCACGTCGCGCCCACGCACGTAGACCCGGTCTCCCGGGGTGAGCGCCCACGCTGCGCCCGCGCCCAGGACGAGCGCGAGCACTGCTGCTGACTTTCGCATCGGAAGACCCTCCGGGACGACGTGCCGGAGTCTACTTGTCCAGGTCGACGACTCCATCGAAAGCGGGCGGAGGCGAGGTGAGGTGCCTGTCGCACCGCGCCAGCAGCGCCCGGGAAGGCGCGTCTTCCGGGTCCGTCGCGACCGCACGGGCGACCACCGCGCGCGCCTCGGAGAAGCGCGCCGCACGCCAGAGCGCGAGTCCCTCGGCGTAGAGCGCGCAGACCTCCTGCTTCGTCGAAGAGAGCTCGCCCTTCCGGCCGAGCAGCTCGTGGATGGCGACCGCCTCGTGCTTCCCCGCCACCCGGACCCGGTCCAGCTCCCGGGTCTCGAACGCATCCGACACCAGCGCCTGGGTCCGCGGTCCAATGAGGATGCGCGAGCCATACGGCTTGTTCGCGCCCTCCAGGCGGGAGGCGAGGTTCATCCCGTCGCCCATCGCCGTGTAATTGAAGAGCTGCTCGCTCCCGAAGTTGCCGACGAACATCACCGCGGTGTTGAGCCCGACTCGGGTGTAGACGTCCGGAAGGCCCTGGGCCACGAAGTCGGCACGGATGCGCTCCACCTCGGCCTGGACGTCGAGCGCGGCGGCGCAGGCCCGGCGGGCATGGTCCTCCATCCGCAGCGGCGCGCCGAAGATGCACACCACCGCATCGCCGATGTACTTGTCGAGACAGGCCCCGTGCTGCAGAAGCACCCCGCTCACCCGGGTGAGGTAGGTGTTGAGCACGCGGACCAGCCCCTGCGGGTCGTGGGCGAACCGCTCGCTGAAGGTGCTGAAGCCCTTGATGTCGGAGAAGAAGGCGGTGACCTCGATCTGCTCACCGGCCAGCCGCGGAAGCTCGGGCTGGGAGACCAGCTGCTCCACCACCTGGGGCGAGAGGTAGCGGCTGAACATCGCCTTCACCCGGGCGCGCTCGCGGTCGGCGTAGAGATGGTTGACCGCCACCGCGGCGAGGCTGGCGATGGACCCGGCGAGCACCGGGATCACCAGGGCCACGTGCACCTTGGTCCAGACGAGGAGGCATCCCGTGCCGAGCAAGAGCAGGACCGGCGCGGCGAGCGGCCACAGTCCCTCCACCCAGACGTTCCGGGTGGCGAGGATGAGCAGCGCCGAGCCCAGCGCGACGAGGAAGGCCAGGACCGCGGTCGCCGCGAAGGGCGCGCGGGTGATGAAGCGGCCGCCGAGGAGCGACGCCAGCTCGGTGGCGGGCTTGACCACTCCCACGGTGGCGCTGTCGAACGGCGTGGCCTTCATGTCGAAGGTGCCCACCGCGAAGCCGGCGATGAGCACCACCTTCCCGCGGAAGAAGTCCGGTCCGAGATGCGGCGGCTCGCCGCGCTCGCGGCGGACCGAGTCGTCCACCACCGCGAGGAGGCTCCGGGCATCGAAGCGCTGCCCGAGCGTTCCGGCGTAGTCGAGCGCCGCGCTGCCGTCCGCGTCGATCGGGATGGTCCGCGGACCGAGCTGCAGCTTCCCCGGGGCGAGCACCAGCGCGTCGGCCCCGAGCAGATCCGCGGCGAGCGCGACCGAGAGCGTGACGTAGCGATTGGCTCCGTCGGTATAGGCGAATCGGGTGCGGCGCAGCTTCCCGTCCGGATCCGGCTCCGGGTAGACGAGTCCGAGCGCGGGCACGACGTCGAGCAGCGGCCCGACCGGCGGGACGGGGTGGCGCATGGTTCGCGGGGCTCCGGGCAGGTCCACCGCGAGGTCCGGGAGCGACCGCCCGGACTGGACCGGGAAGGCCAGCACGCTCGCCACCAGCTCCGGCGTGGGCGGGGCCTCGGTGCCCTCCGGCGGCGCGAACGGGTCCTCGGATGGCTGGCGAGCCCGGGGCGCCCGGTGCTCCACCGTCCAGTTCCGGGGCGTCACCTCGGGCAGCGGCTCTCCGTTCTGCGAGGGGACGTTGACCGCGTAGCCGAGCGCCACGGGGATGTGGAGCTGGGCGATGGCCTCGCGCAGGAGTGCATCCTGCCCGCGGTCGGTGCTCTGCTCGTCCATCGTGAAGTCGAGCACCACCGCGCGGGCCCCCATCGCCTCGAGGTGGGTCAGCACCCGCGCCCAGAGCGAGCGGGCGTAGGGCCAGTTGCCCCAGGCGCGCGCGTAGCTCTCGTTGGCGCGGAGCCCCTGCACCGTGGCGTCGTCGACGCCGAGGATGACGATGTTCTTCTCGCGGGCCGGCGGGGGGGTGAAGGTGGTCAGGCGCAGGTCGTAGGCGGCGTCCTCGGCGTTGTGCAGTCCCGGGAAGCGCCCCGCGAGGAGCGCGACCATCGTGGACGCCGTCGCCAGGGCCAGAGCCCAGGGCCATGAGAAGCGAAGGGCCGCCATGGATGCGGCCCTCGATGCTACCGGGAGCTGGAGAGGAGCAGGGAATTACCGGCTGGTGTCGGCGCGGGCCTCGGCGGGCCGATCGCTCCGCAGGCCCTGGTCGCGGTCGGCGCGGACGTCCCCGGGCACGGCGCCGGCGAGGCACTGGGCCAGGAACCACCGGAGGAGGACCCGGTGCGGCTTCGACGCCGGGGCTCCGAGTATCTCCGCGGCATTCTCATCGACCCAGGCGTTGAGGCAGGTATCCAGGGCGTCCTGGGCGTACGACCTGGCAAAGGAGGCGATCACCTCCTGCGCGTCGGACGTCATCAGGTACCGGGCCCGCTCCGCTCGCTGGTCGACGGTCTGCGGAGCACGGTTGACGGCCTCACCGCCCTTGCGGACGTCGCCGCCACACGCGGCGAGAAGAAGAAACACACCCAGAATGGCCCGACGCATGGCAGTACCTCCGAATCGCCGCCGCGGGGAGTTCCGGGCGGAACCGCAGAGGGGCAGTGCATGGCGTCTGCCACCATTGCCTCGCTGTCCGTGTGCGGGCTTGCGAGTGCAGGCAGTAGCGCCGGCGCCTCCTCGGAGCCCCTGACTGTTGCATGCGGTGCGACGCGCACGGGGAGCTGGAGCGAATTGTGGATCAGGTGTCCGGTGTCGTGCGCCGGGTCTCGTGCAGCGGTCCGCGCCCGGTCTGCAGCGGGAGGGTTGCCGGTCCACTCCCGTGGAGCTGATCCGGATGGATGTGCGCGTCGCCGCCCGGCGCGATGCGTCGTCGACACTGCCCCCGAGCGTCACGCGGTGGTGGTCCCGGGTAGTCTGGCGCCTGGTAACGAGGTGCCTGGCATTTCCCGCGCGTTGTGCGGCAGGAAGTGAACGAGCTGTGTAGACGAGGCGGTAACGAGGTGTCGGTAACGAGGTGTCTGGTACCTCGTGTGAGGCACCTCGTGTGGGTTCACGGCCGGAAGCACCGCTCGGATCCGATGATCCCGCTCAGAACAACGACGACGGGCTCGAGGTGGCGCGACGGGCCCCGAACGAGGCGATCCCCCCGTATCGACGCGCCCCGCGTCCCGGATGCGCAGGCGAGGCTGGTCCAGGTGCCCGCCCGGGCGGGAGGGGTGCTACTCGCGGACCGGCACGTCGACGGTGAGCCCGTCGTGCGCGACCTCGACCGGCCCCTGGAACTCCTCGCGCGCCTGCGCGAGCAGCCGTCCGAAGTCGGTGTCGTAGCGCGAGCTCAGATGGGTGAGGATGAGCCGGTGAGCTCCCGCCTGCTGCGCGATGCGTCCGGCCTCGCGCGCGGTCGAGTGCCGCGTCTCCAGCGCCCGGGCCTGATCGTCGTCGGAGAAGGTCGACTCGTGGATGAGGATGTCCGCGCCCCGGGCCGCCTCGGCCACGGCCTCGCAGGGGCGGGTGTCGCCGGAGAGCACCAGCTTCCGGCCCGGCCGGGCGGCGCCCATCACGTCGGAAGGGTTCACCGTCTTGCCATCGAGGGCGACCACCGACTCTCCCCGCTGCAGCCGCCCGAAGTCGGGCCCCTCGCGGACCCCCAGCGCTCGTGCCCTCTCCAGATTGAAGCGGCCGGCGCGCACGTCCTCCTCGAGGACGTAGCCGAGAGCGTTGATCCGGTGCTGCACGCCGATGGCCCGCACCGCGTACCCATGCCGCTGGATCCGGTCACCATCCTTCAGCTCGACGATCTCCAGCGGAAAGCCGAGCTGGTCCACGCCCAGGTGTACCGCCTGGTTGAGGAGCCGCTTCGCCGGTACCGGTCCGTGCAGGACCAGCTTCTCCTCCCGCCCCATCATCCCGAGCGTGCGCAGGAAGCCGATGATCCCCAGGTAGTGGTCGGCGTGGAAGTGAGTGAAGAACACCGCGTCCACCGCGAACCCGGTCCCGTAGCGGATCATCTGCCGCTGGCTGCCCTCGCCACAGTCGAAGAGCAGGAGGTCCGAGTCCGCCTTCACCGCCAGGCCGGAGAGGTTCCGGTGGATCGTCGGCTGAGCGGCCGACGTGCCGAGAAAGGTGAAGCGCAACAGTGACATCCCGGCATTGCTCACGGCGTTCCCTCGAACCTCTCCAGTCTCCTCTGGGGGGCAGGGGCGTTAACACGGCGGTCGTGAGCGCGCCAAGCCGGTCCTCGGGTCCGCGCTCCGGCGAACGCCCCTCGCGCGATCGCAGGCTCAGGAGGGAGGGCGTTCCGCGAGATGGGTCTGGAGGAAGGCCAGGAACGCGAGGAGCACCTCCCGGGTGCGCGGGCCGGCTTCTTGGTCGAAGCCGTGCGGCGCCTCGGGATGGTTGAAGAGGGTGAGGGGTGTCCCGGCGGCGAGCGACTCGGCGACGAAGGCGTCGATGCCGGGGAGGATGTCGGGGATGGCGTCCTTGCCCGCGCGGGCGAGGAAGAACGGCATCCGTCGCGCCACCGGCGTGCGCAGCTGCGCCGCAGGGGAGAAGGCCGTGAGGGCGTCCGGCTTCAGGAATCGCTGGTGCAGCGCGCTCTTCCGGGGGTCGAGGAATGGGTAGAAGCCCGCGAGCGCACGCACCCCAGGCAACTCCTCCCTGAGCGGCCGCGAGAGCAGCGGCCCGCCGCCGCTGAAGGCGACGAGCGCAATCCGTGAGGGATCTGCCCCGAGCGTCCTCGACTGGGCACGCACCGTCTGGAGCATCGCGGTGAGGTCCTGGTCGGCCTCGGCCAGCATCGGATCCGGAAAGCTGAGCCGGTGGTTGAATGCGATGGCCACGAAGCCGGAGGCCGCGAGCAGTCGCCCCCAGGAGCGGTACAGGCCCCAGTCCTTTGGGCGGAACGGCACGTCCGCGCTCACGCCGCCGTGCACCAGCACCACCACCGCGGCGCGCCGGTCGCGCCGCTCGGGAAGGTAGGCGTCGAAGCGATGAGCCTTGTCCCCCGGGCCATAGGGCCTGTCGGAGAGGATCTGCACCCGGTGCGTCCCGGGCACGGTGAGCGCCACCGGGCGGTTGACCCGCTCCCTGAACTCCTCGAGCTCCGAGAGACCACCGTCCGAGGCGGTGAGCAGCGCGAGCAGGGCGACGAGCATGAGGGTTCCAGCTCAGCCGATCTCGAGCGCTCGCCGCTCGCGAGTTGCAGCGATCGGCGCGGGACCTGCCGTGAAGTCCGTCACTCTGCACTCCGGTCCACTGTTTCGGTTGGTTCCGGGCAGCGGCGGGCGCGCGCGACAGGTGCGCACCTTCTCGGCGACCCGCGGGCACCGCGGCTGGGGTCGGGGTCAGCTCCCCGGTCGCTGCAGCGCGACCAGCGCCGCGTCCACCGCGCTCCGGAGCTGGGGCCCACTCATCCGGGCGGCCTCGTGCAGGGTCCGGCCCGCCAGGACGTGCTGTCCGACCCGGAGCGCGAGCCAGCGGCCGGTGCTCGCCGCGGTCGCACCGGCTCCTCCGGTGAGCTGACGGCGGTCCGAGTCCTTCGTCGAGTCGAGCACGCCGCGCACCCGCCGGGCGAGCACCGCGAGGTACGCCGGGTCGCGGCCCTCGTTCGGCAATCGTAGATCTGCGTCGCTCACGCCCGGGTCGATGGTGCGGACGGCGGCCAGTGGGAATCCCTCCTCCCAGACCGTCCACCACAGGGGCGCAGGCCCGGGGCCCTTCCATGGCGGCAGAAGCGCCGACGCCAGTGCATGGTGCACCACCGGATCCATCGGCGCGTACGGGCCACGGTAGTAGGCGATGGCGTCGAGTCCGAGCACCAGAGTCCGGCGACCGGAAACCGTTCGCCACACCGCCTCGAACTGGCTGAAGGAGAGGCTCGAGGCGACGGGCCCGGACCAGTCCAGCTCGGGGAACTGGTCGAGGAAACGCTGCGCGCTGCGCTGGACCTCGCCCGGCATCCGCTCGGCGAGCGCCCGGAGCTTCGGCTCCAGCCGGGGCATCTCCACCATGAGCTTCTCGAGATCTCGGTCGAGCGCGGGCGTCGGGCCGAAGACCTCGGGACCGAAGAGCTCGGGATGGGTGCCGAGGAGCGCCTCTCGCGTGCGCGCCACCTGCTCGGGTCGCGGAGCGGAACGGACCGTGCTCCAGGCGTCGAGGAACTCGTGGACGACGTTCACCTGGGCGATCGTGCCGCCGGCAGCTGGTCCTGGCGCGTGGGTGCACCCAGTGGCCAGGGCTACCAGCAGCGCGGCGATTCCGATGCGCGGGCGGCGACGCTGACTCTCCATGACCCGGGGCTTACCACCCGCGGGCGAGAGTCCCCCTCTGCAAAGGACGGCGCCCGCCCGGAAGCGCAGTGGCTCCAGGCGGGCGGCGGTGAAGCAAGCGCCCGGGCGATCCTACGCGGCCTTGGCCGGGACCGGGGCCTTCGCCTCGGCCGGGCTGACCTCGATCCGCATCCCGTAGAACGACCGCCAGACGAAGACCAGCGAGGCGGCGAAGAACACCACCGCCAGCACGGCGCTGGTGCCGCGCGGCAGGGTGACGGCCAGCTCCACCGCGAGGAGCCCGAAGAGGGTGGTGAACTTGATGATCGGGTTCATCGCCACGCTCGAGGTGTCCTTGAACGGGTCGCCCACGGTGTCGCCGACGACGGTGGCCGCGTGCAGCTCGGTCCCCTTGGCCTTGAGCTCGGTCTCGACCACCTTCTTGGCGTTGTCCCAGGCGCCGCCGGCGTTGGCCATGAAGATGGCCTGGTAGAGGCCGAAGATCGCGATGGAGATGAGATATCCGATGAAGAAGAACGGCTCGACGCAGGCGAAGGCCAGGGTGCTGAAGAAGACCACCAGGAAGATGTTGATCATCCCCTTCTGCGCGTACTGGGTACAGATCTCGACCACCTTCTTGCTGTCGGTGACCGACGCCTTCTCCACGCCCTCGAGCTTGATGTTCCGCTTGATGAACTCCACCGCCCGGTAGGCGCCGGTGGAGACCGCCTGCATCGAGGCGCCGCTGAACCAGTAGATGACCGCGCCGCCGGTCACCAGGCCCAGCAGGAACGGCGCGTGGAGGAGCGAGAGGCTCTCCATGCCCTGGGTCAGGCCGTGGGTGAGGAGCACGATGATGGAGAAGATCATGGTCGTGGCCCCGACCACGGCGGTGCCGATGAGCACCGGCTTGGCGGTGGCCTTGAAGGTGTTGCCCGCGCCGTCGTTCTCCTCGAGGAACTCCTTGCCCCTCTCGAAGTCCGGCCGGAACCCGAACTCCTTCTGGATCTGGTTGTGCACGTCGGGAACGTTCTCGATGAGGCTCAGCTCGTACACGCTCTGGGCGTTGTCGGTCACCGGGCCGTAGCTGTCGACGGCGATGGTCACCGGGCCCATGCCCAGGAAGCCGAAGGCGACCAGGCCGAAGGCGAACACCGGCGAGGGATCGATGTTGCTGCCCGCGACCGGGAACAGGCCGCCCAGCCCCATCGTGGACAGCCCGAAGGCGATGGCCATCAGGGCCACGATGACGATGCCCATCCAGTAAGCGCTGAAGTTCCCCGCCACCAGGCCGGAGATGATGTTCAGCGACGCACCGCCCTCGCGCGAGGAGGTGACCACCTCGTGCACGTGGCTCGACTCGGTGGAGGTGAAGACCTTCACCACCTCGGGGATGATCGCCCCGGCCAGCGTCCCGCAGGTGATGATCGCCGAGAGCTTCCACCAGAAGGTGCCGTCGCCAAGGTCGCCGATGGTCAGGTAGCTGATGATGAAGGTGAGGGCCACCGAGACCAGCGAGGTGAGCCATACCAGCGAGGTCAGTGGGGCCTCGAAGTTCATCTTCGTGGCGTCCTTGTACCGGGCCGACTGGACGGCCTCGTTGATCACGTAGCTGAGCCAGCTGGCGATGATCATCACGATGCGCATCACGAACAGCCACACCAGGAGCTGCACCTGGATGGTGGGATCGTGCGCCGCCAGGAGGATGAAGGTGATCAGCGCCACGCCGGTCACGCCGTAGGTCTCGAACCCATCGGCGGAGGGGCCGACCGAGTCGCCGGCGTTGTCCCCGGTGCAATCGGCGATGACGCCCGGGTTCCGCGCGTCGTCCTCCTTGATGCGGAAGACGATCTTCATGAGGTCCGAGCCGATGTCGGCGATCTTGGTGAAGATGCCGCCGGCGATGCGGAGCGCCGAGGCCCCCAGCGACTCGCCGATGGCGAAGCCGATGAAGCACGGGCCGGCGAAGTCCGCGGGGACGAAGAGCAGGATGCAGAGCATGATCAGCAGCTCGGTGCTGATCAGCGCCATGCCGATGCTCATCCCCGCGCGAAGCGGAATGGCGTAGCAGGGGAACGGCTTGCCGCGGAGGCTGGCGAACGCCGTCCGGCTGTTGGCGAAGGTGTTCACCCGGATCCCGAACCAGGCGACCCCGTAGCTGCCGCCGATGCCGATCAGGCTGAAGATCAGGATGGTGACGACCTTCACCACGTCCATGTGCTGCAGGACGCCGAAGTAGAGGACCATCACCGCACCGATCAGCACCTCGAGGGCGAGGATGAACTTCCCCTGGGTGATCAGGTACGTCTTGCAGGTCTCGTAGATGAGCTCGCTGATCTCGAGCATCGCCTTGTGGACCGGCAGCTTGCGGAGCTGGGCGAACTGGTAGACACCGAAGCCGAACCCGAAGAGGCAGATCAGCAGGCCCCACATCAGGAGCGACCGGCCGTTGGTGCCACCCAGGAAGGTGACCTTGCTCAGGTCGGGCAGCTGCAGCTCCGCCTCGCTGGCGAACGCCGAGCCGGACAGGACCAGCGTGGCCAGGCCGATCCACCGGGCCAGGCCCCGAAGACCCGGGCGAGCCCCGGGGGTGCGTGACGCGATCATGTGCTCATCTCCTCGAAAGGACGATCGAGGGGTTGGCCGCCCGCATCGCGCGGACGCTTCAGCGCAGCCTCGTTCCACGGAATTCGGGGAGTGCACCCCCTTCCGTGGCGGGCGGGCGCATAGCACACCCCGGGCCCCGACTTGAAGGGTGGACGCAAGGGCGCCCCGAACGTCGCAGGTCCGACTGCTTGGCGCGGTGAGCGGGCCTACCGCCGGAGGGTGCTCCGGAGGAGGGCGAGGGTCCGATCCAGGACCACCCCGTAGGCGATGTGCCCGGCCAGGCCACGGACGTGGGTCTCGCGCGGGTATTCGTTGGGCTTTCCGCTCAGCCCGAGGGCCGGGAGCGCCCCTTCGTCCACGCTGAGCCACAGCAGGATTCCCAGCGCCACGCCCGCGCCGGGCGGAAGGGGCCTCCACCGGCTGGCGAACGCCCCGAGAACCGCGCCCCAGAAGGTCCCGAACCCGTAGTGCATCACCTCGCCCGCGAGGGAACGCCGGTCGGCGGGAATCGAGGCACCCACCGCCCCGGCGAGCTTCTCGGCCGCCTTCACCGTGGGTGGAGCCCCGAGCCGTCGGGTGACCTCCTGCTCCTTGCGCCTGGCGGGCTCGGGCTCGTGCTTGGAGAGGTACGTCGTGAGCGGGGACATCAGGGCGGTGGCCGCGGCGCCCGCGAGAGCTCCGAGCGCCGCATCGGTCAGCACGTCGCCTGCGTTGGGCTCGCGTTCGAACATCGATCCCGCCTCCTCGGCGAAGGCCCGAAGCTTGGGAAGCGGGGTCCCTCGCCGCAAGGGCCTCGCGAGTCAGCTCGCCCGGGGACCGAACACCGCGTCGGCCATCGACCGCATTCGAGCACGCACCGCCTCGACCCTGTCCGGGACGAGATCCCAGATGCTGAGCCAGAGTCCGGTCTGCAGGGGGCCGGTGCGCCCTGGCTCCATCTCCACGAGGAGGATCGCCCCCCCCAGGTCGGGGAGCTTGCCGAACAGGTTCGTGGGGAGCCGCGCGTGCTGGACCTCGAACCGTCGCCGTTGACCGCCCAGGGAGAGCTGCGCGGCCGTTCCGCTCTGCGGACGCGCCGGGTCGAGCGCGAGCCCGTCCGGGCCGAAGAGCCGCTCTCCGAGCGCCTCGCGGGTGAGCGTGCTCGACCTGCGCTCGAACACCACCGTCCGTCGGTGGCCCAGGTGGTGGCGAACGGTCTCGAGCAGGTGCCACATAAAGAAGGTCCAGCCGGCCTTCGTGCCGTCATACATGTCGTCCCAGTCGGTTCCCTCGCCGAAGCCGGAGTGGACCAGCCGCAGCCGCGTTCCTCCAGGTCCGGGCGAGAGCTCCCACTCGAGGACCACCGGAGACGCGGTCTGCGGAAGCTGCTGGTACGCCTCGTAGTCGTCACGCCAGCGCACGAGCCGGCCCGGCTCGGCCGCGGCCACCTTCGTGCTCCAGCGGATGTCGGGGCCCCAGCTGAGGGTGAGGTTGCCGCCTGGCTGGCCCGAGCCCTCCACCTGGGGCGCGAACCACTCGGCGAGCCCGGCGGGATCGGTCAGGAGTCGCCAGACGGTGTCCGGATCGGTCGGCAGATCGACGGTGAACTCGAGGACTCGGGGGCGCTTGGAGGATTCGCCGGGGCTCATGACGTCGTCTCCTGCGTGGGGAAAGGCGAGGCAGGCGGCTCCGGCGCGAGCGCCGGATGTCCGAGGAGCGAGATCCGGAAGGTGCGGCCGCCAGGGGCGTCGGGCCGGTGATGGCGGGAGACCAGCTCGGAGAAAGCGGCGAGCAGCTCCTCGAGGAACTCGTTCTGCGATCGGGCGGAGGCGAAGCGGACCTCGGTCTGGAGGGTCAGAGTGGGGAGCTTCTTGCCCGCCGCCTCCGCACGGGGCCGCAGCGCGCCGACCTCCTCGATGACCCGGTTCGCCGCCGCGAGCAGGTAGGTGCTGGAGAAGCGGTCCCGGACCTCGTCGGCGGACAGCCCGAGCTCTCCCAGCAGCCGGGGCGCGAGCACGTACGCGCGGGCGGTGGCTTGCAGCAGCCGCTCGATGCAGTTCCGCTTCTTCCGTTCGCCGACGCAGGTGAGCAGCCCTGCCGCTTCCAGCGCCCGGACGTGGTGCCCCACCCGCTGGCGGGGAAGGCCGAGCGTGCGTGCCACCCCGGCGCTCGAGTCAGGCTCCCGCAGCGCCGTCAGGATGCGCAGCCGGGACGGATCCAGCAGCGCTGAAGCCGTCTCTGCGGCATCGAGGACCTGCACGGCGGCCTGCACCGTTGCTAGTTGCACGACCGACATCATCATCAAGACAGTAATTCCTGTCAATAAACAGTAAAGGACGTCCAGATCACGAAAGACCAGGGAGAACAGGTGGTTCCGTCATCCCTTCGAGGTGCCAGACACCTCGTTGCGGACACCTCGTTACGGCAGGTGTCTAGAACCGCAGGCGCTCGAAGATGCGGATGGGGAGTGCCCGGATGACGGCCATGATCCACCGCCACTTCCCGGGGACGTAGAGCATGCGCTCGCCGCGCTCGAGGGCGCGGTGGATCCGGCGTCCCACCACGTCCACGTCGGCGACCAGGCGCGGGGACAGGTTCCGCCCGGCGATCATCGGGGTGCCGACGGGCCCCGGCTTGATGATCACCACCGTGACGCCGGTCCCCCGCAGCCGATGAGCGAGCCCGCTCGCGTAGGTGGTCAGCGCTGCCTTCGCCGCACCGTACACGTAGTTGTCGGCGCGGCCCCGGTCGCCGGCCACGCTCGAGAGAACCCCGAGGACCCCGTCCTCCGCGCCGACCATCCGCTCGGCCGCGGCCTCCATCAGCGTCGCCGCGCTGGCGAAGTTCACGTCCCACGAGCTGACCGCCCGCCGCGGATCCTGCTGACAGGCCTGCTGATCGGGGAGCACCCCGTGCGCCACCAGCACCACGTCGAAGCCGCCCAGCGCCCGCTCGGCCTCGGCGATGAGCGTCCGCTGGCGCTCGATCTCACAGAGGTCCGTGGCTCGCTGCAGCACCACCTCGGCTCCGCGCACCGCGAGGTCGGCGGCCACGGCGGACAGGTGCTCGCGCGAGCGAGCCACCAGCGCCAAGCGCGCCCCGGACGCGGCGTAGACCCGCGCGACCGCCTGGGCGATGCCGCTGGTCGCTCCGAGCACCAGGACCCGCTGCGCCCCGTTCATCCCATCACCCGCGACCAGAAGCGCGACCGGAACGCCGGGTCGATGAACGTCGCGAACTCGTCCAGCCGGGGATACCCGAGCCGGAAGGTCTCCGCCGACATCCGCGCGTCCTTCGCCGGGTACATCGCTCCGCCGTAGGTCCGCACCACCGCGTCCATCTCGTCCAGGTAGGCCAGCGTCTCCTCGCCACGGTTGGGGACGTCGATCGCCAGCGTCCAGCCGGGACGCGGGAAGGAGAGCATCCCCGGGGAGCTCAGCGACCCGAAGCGTTTCAGCACCGTCAGGAACGCCGCCTGGCCGCGGGTGGAGGTCAGCGCGAGGAGGGCCCGCACGCCTTCCATGTCCGGCACCACCGACTGATGCTGGAAGAAGCCGCGCCGTCCGTAGAGCCGGTTCCATCCACCCAGCGCGTCGAGGGGGTGGAAGAACTTCCACGCCGAGGTCCGCGAGCGCCAGCGGGGAAGGTGATCGTAGAGCGCGTTGAAGGTCCGCAGGAGGAACGGCGAGAGGAGGAACTCCGGCGCCTCGAAGGGAAGGTTCTTCGGGCTCGGACGCCGGGGGGGCGTCGCCGGGCCCTCGGCGGGGTTGCCGCGAAAGTACACGCCGCGCCCCAGGGCCTTGCCGCGCGCCAGCCCGTCGATCCAGGCCACGGTGTGCGCGTGGGTGTCCCGCGACGCGTCGTCCAGGGCCTCGACCTCCTCCAGCGAGGCGAACCGGATGCCCTGCGCCTCGATCCAGCCGCTCGGAACCCGCTCGAGCTGCATCTCCACCCAGGTGATCAGCCCGGTGAGCCCCAGCCCGGCCACGGTCGCCGCGAACAGGGGGTCTCCGGGGTAGAGCGTGCTGAGGCTGCCGTCGCTCCGGCGCAGCCCCAGTGCGCGGACGTGCCGGCCGAAGGCGGCGGAGCGGTGGTGATTCTTGCCGTGGATGTCGTTGGCCACCGCGCCGCCCAGGGTGACGAACTGCGTCCCCGGAAGCACGGGGGGGATCCAGCCGCGCCCGAGCACCAGCTGGGTGACTTCCCCCAGCGAGGTCCCGGCTTCGGCCCGGAGCACGCCCGTGTCCGCGTCGAAGGAGATGAATCGCCGGAGCTCGCGGGTCAGGAGCACCGGGCCCTCGGCGTTCAGGCAGCTGTCGCCGTAGCTGCGCCCCATGCCGTGGGCGAGGACGGGCACCCCGGACGGGAGCGGGTCATCCGCCCACGCCAGCGGCAGCGCCTCCTGCGCCACCCTGGGGTACCGCCCCCAGCTCTCGGGGCCAGCAGAGTCTCCCGACCGCTCCACGGCAGGCTGGCGTACCACGGTCTCTCGCCCCGGCGACATGCTGGCATCACCCCCGTTTCGACATGGGACCGCGGGGCCGCCCGACGGACGTTATGTGCTCGGCGACTGTCATGGCCAAGGACCCGGACGGGCCGCCGTCCTCACGACTCGCCCGGCTGCGGAAGCTCGCCGGTCTCGGCGCACACCTCGGCAGCGACGCGCTCGCCCGCGGGGTGAAGCGGCTGGCTGGCTTCGACCCGAGCAGCATCGGCAAGGGAACCGCCGAGAAGCTCGTCGCGACGCTCGGCGACCTCAAGGGCGCGGCGATGAAGCTGGGGCAGGTGGCCAGCATGGACCCGGACCTCTTCCCGCCCGAGGTGCGCGCGGTCCTGGCCCGGCTGCAGAACGAGGCCCCGCCGATGCCATTCGAGCGGGTGGCAGCGGTGCTCGAGGACGAGCTGGGCGGCAGCCCCGATGAGCTCTTCGCCGAGTTCAGCCGCGAGCCGATGGCCGCCGCCAGCCTCGGGCAGGTCCACCGAGCACGCCTGCGCGACGGCCGCGAGGTGGCGGTGAAGGTGCAGTACCCGGGGATCGATCAGGCGCTCCGGAGCGACATCGACAACCTGGGCCTAGTGGTGAGGACCATGGCCCTCACCCACCGCGCACTCGACGGTCGCAAGTACTTCCACGAGCTGGCCGAGGAACTGGCCCACGAGCTCGACTACTCCCGCGAGGGCCGTCTGGCGCGCGAGTTCGCCCGGGCCTCGGCGGGACTGCCCGACATCGTGGTTCCGGAGATCGTCGACGAGCGCACCAGCAGCCGGGTGCTGACCATGGAGTACCTCCCGGGGCAAACCCTCAAGACCTTCCTGACCTCGCACCCGGACAACGCCGAGCGGTTGCGCGTCTCGGGCCTGCTGATCCGCGCGATCCACGGCGCGTTCCTGGTCGACGGCACGGTGCACGCCGACCCGCATCCCGGAAACTTCACGGTGATGCCGGACGGGAGGCTGGGGGTGCTCGACTTCGGCAGCGTGAAGCGCTTCAGCCGCGAGTTCTTCGAAGGTCACCGCGACGTGTTCCACTGGGTGCTGGAGCAGAAGCCGATCGACGTGCTCACCCTGGTGCGCCGGGTCGGCTTCACCGTGGATCTGCCGGACGAGGAGGCGCGCCCGCTCCTCGAGGAGCTGCTCCACGTCGCGGGCCGCGCCTTGCGCACCGACGACTACGACTACGCACACGACACCATGGCCCCCGACAGCCGTAAACTCTTCGCCAGGCACGCCGCGCAATTCCTGAAGATCCGTCCTCCCGCGGAGGGAGTGATGTTCGTCCGTGCCTTCGGGGGGCTGCAGCAGAACCTGCGCCTCCTCGGTGCGCGCGGAGATTTCCGCCCCTTCTACCTGAGCCTGCTACCGCTGCTCGGCTGAGCCGCCGGATGGCCAGGCCGGCCGAGGCGTGCGAGGCTTGCGCAGTTCATGGTCCGTCGGCTCGTTCCGTTCCTCGTCGCCGCCGTCCTGCCTTCCACCGTCCTGGCCCAGTCGGCCGATCGCGCGCTGCTCACCGAGCTCGCGAAGGTGAAGGCAGTGGACGCGCACTCGCATCTGCTCATCAACCGCGTCGAGCCGGCTGGCAAGGCACTCGCCCAGCAGCGCAGCGCGACCGACCTCCCGCTCCGGCTGCGCGGCCTCGGCCCCGAGTGGGCCCGGACCTGGAAGCTCCTCTACAAGGTGAACGTCCCCGACCCGTCGGACAAGCGTTTCGCCGAGCCCGAGAAGCGCTTCGCCGAGCTGCAGCAAGCTCGTGAGCTGCTGGTCGAGGACCTGGGCGCGGAGTTCTCCAACCACATGCTCGACCTGGCCAGCGTCGAGATGGCCATCGTCTCCGGTGACCCGCTGACCGGAAAGGGGTTGGAGCGCTTCCGCTTCGTGCCCCGGGCCGACGTCTTCCTGCGTCCGTTCGCCCAGGACTCCGCCGAGGCGCTGAAGCCGTTCTTCATCGCCGCGCGCATGTACACCCTGCCCAAGGGGCTGGACGAGTACCTGGGCAAGGTGGTCACCGCCGCGCTCGAGCGCTGGGTCTCCGAGGGCGCGGTGGGCATCGACGTCGGGATCTCGGCGTGGCGCGGGCTGGACTTCGCCGAGGTGAACGCCGAGGTCGCGCGCGCGGCCTACGGACGGCTGGTCATTGGTGGCGAGTTCGGCGCCAATCCCGCCGACCTCAAGGCCTTCCAGGACTACACCTTCCGTTATCTGGCCGCCGAGGCCGGACGGGTGGGCCTGGTGGTGCACGTGAAGACCGGGATGTCGCGCGATGCCACCGGCATCGTCGGCTACGGCAACCCGATCCTCCTCGGGGCATCGATGGCCGACCCTCGCCTGCAGAAGACGAAGTGGCTTCTGGTGCACGGCGGCTTCCCCTTCGACAAGGAGACCGGGCCGCTCCTGCTCCGGCCCAACGTCTACGCCGACGTGAGCGTCCAGGACCTGGTGCGCTCGCCGACCGAGCTGGGGGAGTCGCTCCGCCGCTGGTTCGAGCTCGCGCCGGAGCGGGTGTGCTTCGCGACCGACGCCGCCTCCGATCCCTCTGCCTCGCAGCTGCGCTGGCCCGAGCTGACCTTCCTCGGCGCGGAGACCACCCGCGCGGCGCTGGCCATCGCCCTGTCGCGCATGGTGAGCGACGGGCTGGTCACCAAGGCCCAGGCTCTGCAGATCGGCAAGGGCGTGCTCCGCGAGAACGCGCTGACCCTGCACGGGTTCGGTCTGCAGCCGCCGGAGGCAGCCACCACCGCCGAGCGCGTCGACCGCTGAAAGCGCGCCCGGTGAGCGGGGAGCAGACCCCGGTCAGCTGAGAGTCGACCGCTCGTGAGGCTTGCGTAGCTCACCGAAGCGGTGCAAACGCCGGACGTGGCATTCGTCCCAGGAATGAAGGTCCGTTACGCCCTGCAGCCCGAGTGGGGGGTGGGGCATCTCCTCCGCACGCTCGAGGGCGGAGCGCTGGCCGAGGTCCTCTTCCCCGGCCGCTCGCAACCGACTCTCGTCTCCACCCGCGGGAACACCCTGCTCCCGCACCCGTTCGTGCCTGGGGATCGGGTGCGGACCGGGAAGGGCCGGGCGGCGACGATCACCGGCGAGGAACCCGGTGGCCGCGGGCTGCGCCGGTACGTGCTCCGCTACGAGGATGGGGGCGAGGACGAGCTCCCCGAGTCGGAGGTCCACGCTCCTCCGCCAGACACCGACCTCCTCACCATGATGCGAGAGGGGAGGGTGGCCGATGCCCGTGCCTTCCTCCTCCGCCGGCAGGCGCTGGCCCTGGACGAGGAGCGACGCAACGATGCGCTCGGCGCGCTCCTCGCCAGCCGGGTGATGGTCAAGCCACACCAGGTGGGCGTGGTTCAGCGGGTGCTCTCCGCCCGCCGGCCCCGGTTCGTGCTCGCCGACGAGGTGGGACTGGGCAAGACCATCGAGGCGGGGATGATCTTCTCCGCGCTGCGGCTCTCCGGGCTGGCCGCGCGCGTCCTGGTGGTGACTCCCAGCCACCTCACCGTCCAGTGGCTGGCCGAGCTGTTTCACAAGTTCCAGCAGCTGTTCACCCTCGTGGACGGCGAGCGGCTGGCGCGGAGCCGGCGCGAGGAGCCCGAGCTCTCGCCCTGGGAGCGTTTCTCGCGGGTGGTCACCAGCCTCGAGCTCCTCTCTCGCTCCCCGGAGGAGCTCGAGGAGGTCGCTGCCGCGAACTGGGATCTGATCATCGTCGACGAGGCGCACCACCTCCGCGGGGAGAAGGCCTTCGCCGCCGTCGAGGCGCTCGCCACCCGCACCTGGGGGCTCCTGCTCCTGACCGCCACTCCGATGCAGCTCGACCCGGACGAGTACCGGGCGCTCCTGACCCTGCTCGACCCGGTGACGGCCCCCGACGCCGCCGCGTTCCGGGCACGCATCGAGCGGCAGGAGGCGCTCTCGCGCACCGTCCGTGCCCTGCTGGAAGGAGACGACGCCGAGGCCGCGTCGGCCGTCGGCGCTCTCCGTCTTCGCTTTCCGGACGACCGGGAGCTCGCCGCTCTCACCGACCGGGCCGCGCTGCTCGCCCACCTGGCCGAGACCTACAGCCTCTCCGAGGCGCTGGTCCGGAACCGCCGCGCCCGGGTGGGCGGATTCAGCGCTCGCCGGCTCCACCGGCACGTGGTCGAGCCCCCCGAGGCCGAGCTGCTGGCCCGGGACGCGGTGCTGGCCGCGGTGCGGGCGGGCTCGGTCCGAGGCGCGGCGCTCGCCGGACTGCTCCGGCGACTGGACTCCTCTCCGGTGGCGTTCACCCAGGCTGCGAGCGGACTCCTTGACTCGCCGCCCGTGCTTCCCGAGCGCGATGCGAAGTACCAGGCGCTCCGGGCGCTCCTCGCCGACGTCTGGGAAGACGAGCCCGAGGCGAAGATGCTCCTGTTCACCGAGGCTCAGGCGACGCTGGAGAGCCTCCGCGCGCTCCTCTCGGCGGACGGAATCGAGGCGCTGGGCTACCACGGCGAGCTCGCGCTCGTGGAACGCGACCGCCAGGTGGCCCGCTTCCGCGATCCGGACGGGCCCAAGATCCTGATCTCCACGGAGGTGGGCGGAGAGGGCCGGAACTTCCAGTTCGCGCATCACCTCGTGAACTACGACCTTCCCTGGAGCCCGGCGACGATGGAGCAGCGCATCGGCCGCCTCGACCGCATCGGCCAGACCCAGCCGGTGGATATCCACGTCTTCGACGTCCGGGGCACGCTCGCCTCGGACGTCCTCGCCCTGCTCGCGGATGCGGTGGGCGTGTTTGGCGAGACGGTGGGCGGCCTCGACGCGGTGCTGGAGGAGGTCGAGCCGCGCATCCTCGAGCTGGCGCTGGCCACCCCCGCGGAGCGAGCCGCGTACCGCACCACGCTGGCGGCTCGTGTCGCCGAGGCCCGGACCGCGATTCGCCGGGCGTATGACCCGTTGCTCGACGAGCGCAGCTTCGATCGGGAAGCGGTGCAGGCACTCGTCGATCGAGCCGGGGCACGCATCGGCCTCGAGCTGGACCGGGACGGCTCGCTGGAGGACGGCCTCTGGGCCATCGCCCGCGATCTCGACGAGCGGCTGGAGGAGACGGTCACCGAGCTGGCGCGCCGGGTGGGCATCGGCGTGGACACCGATGAGCAAGTGGATGCGTTCCAGTGCGCCTTCCACTTCGGACATGCGCTCAAGGTCGAGGCGCTGCCAGGGCTGGAGCTCGGGGAGGAGCGCACCGTCCTCGGGACGTTCTGGCGCGACACCGCGGTGGAGCAGGAGGAGATCGAGTTCTTCGCCACCGGTCACTCCATCGTCGAGGCGCTGTTCGGCTTCCTCCGCGACGGGCCCTACGGGCGGAACGGGTGCCGGGCCATCCAGCACCGAGGGGCGCCGGCGCGCGGCCTCGAGGTCCTCTTCCACGTGGTGCCCCCGGAGCCGGAGGACACCAGCCCCGGTGCTCGGGTGCCCTCGCGGCAGCTCTCGCGGGTGCTCGACCGGAGCCTGATCCGGGTGGCGGTGACCGCTGGCGCGGACGGGACGCCCGGCCTCGAGCCGCGGCTCCTCGACCTGCTCGCGCGCGAGGAAGGACGCGCGCTCCAGGGAGACCAGGTCCGCGCCGCGTTCCCGGATCTGGGCAGGTTCGTCGACCCGGCCATGGCCGAGGCCACGCGCGCTGCGGGCGCGGAGCTGCGCGAGATGCAGGGAGCGGCGCGGAAGAAGCTCGAGGACGAGCGCGACCGCTCTCTCGTCCGGCTCGAGCGCGCCCTGCGCCATCAGGGGCTGCCGCCGGCGGCGATCCAGGCCCAGCTCGGCGAGGAGCGGGCCCACCACCGCACGCTGGTCGAGGCGCTCGAGGGGCTCCGGCTCCAGCTCGACTCGGTCTGCGCGTTCGTCCTCGCCCGCTGAGCCGGCGCAGCCGACCCGCCAGACCCGTCTGCCTCGGTGGCACCGGGGCGCTCAGCGGGCGATCGTCAGCACCGCCGCCCCGGTGAAGCGGCCCTCGCGGAGGGCCCGGAGCGCCTCGTTGGCCTGCTCCAGCGGGAACACCGTCACCTCGGGCCGGATGCCCAGCCGCGCGGCGACCGGCAGGAACTGCCGTCCGTCCTCGCGGGTGAGGTTCGCCACCGACCGGATGCTCCGCTCCTCCCACAGCTTCTCGTACGGGAACGAGGGGATGTCGCTCATGTGGATGCCTGCGCAGACCACGGTGCCGCCAGGGGCGAGCGCCTCCAGGGCCCGGACCACCAGCTCCCCCGCCGAGGCGAAGACGATGGCCGCCTCGAGGGGCACCGGTGGCCGCTCGCTGGAACCTCCGGCCCACACCGCGCCGCGCTCGCGGGCGAAGGCCTGGCCTCGCGCGTCGCCATCCCGGGTGAAGGCGTAGAGCTCCATGCCCTGCGCGACGACCACCTGGGCCAGGAGGTGGGCCGAGGCACCGAACCCGTAGAAGCCGATCCGTCGCGCCTCGCCCGCCAGCCGCAACGCGCGGTACCCGATGAGCCCGGCGCAGAGCAGCGGCGCGGTGTGCACGTCCTCCAGCCCGGGGGCGAGCGGGAAGCAGAAGCGCGCGTCCGCCACCGCCTGCTCGGCGTAGCCCCCGTCGAGGGTGTACCCGGTGAACCGCGCCGCGAGGCAGAGGTTCTCCCGCCCGGAACGGCAGTAGATGCACGTTCCGTCGGTCCACCCCAGCCACGGGATGCCCACCCGCTCACCGAGGGACGGAGAGGTCACGCCCTCCCCTTGCTCCACCACCGTTCCGACGATCTGGTGCCCCAGGATGAGCGGGAGCTTCGGTCGGGTCAGCTCCCCGTCGAGCACGTGCAGGTCGGTGCGGCAGACGCCACAGGCGCTCACCTTCACCCGGACCTGACCCTCGCCGCAGCGTGGGTCGTCGACCTCACGCAGCGTGAGAGGCCCTCCGGACCGGTCGAGAATCTGGGCGCGCATGCTCGGAAGATGGACCCGATCGGCCGCGAACGGAATCCACTCCTGCCGCAAGCGCGCCCGGAGGGAGGCGCGGACCGCCGTCTCTTGCGGTCGAGTCACGAGGGGTCCACTGTGCCGCGACCGGCGCTGGCGGAGTGCCGGCGTCGGCCGCGGAAGGAGCTGAATCATGCCGACCTACGTGACGCTGGTGCGGTACACCGATCAGGGCATTCGCAACATCAAGGAGAGCCCGGCGAGGCTGGAAGCGGCGAAGAAGATGGCGCAGGCCGCCGGGGCGGAGATCAAGTCGTTCTACCTCGCGCTGGGGAAATACGACGCGGTGGTCATCATCGAGGGTCCGGACGACGAGACGGCGGCGCGCGTGACGCTGACCCTCGGCTCGCTGGGCAACGTGCGGACCGAGACCCTGCGGGTCTTCAACGAGACCGACTACCGCAAGGTCATCGCCTCGATCCCCTGAGAGTCCGGGGATTGCCGGGGAGCGGACGGGCGCCGTCCACCCCTCGACGTCGGTCTCCCCGGCGCTCTCCGGCCCGGATACGGTGCACCCCATGCCTACCGCCGAGGACGAGCTGCGCGCAGAGCTGGAGCGACTGAAGGCCGAGAACGAGACCCTCCGGACCCGGCGGTCCGGTGCGGTCTCGATGAAGGTCAGCGAGAAGGGCGGCCTGTCGGTGTACGGGCTCGGGCGCTTCCCGGTGACGCTGTACCAGGAGCAGTGGCTCAAGCTGCTGGACATGGGCGAGGAGATCCGTGCCTTCATCCAGCAGCACCAGTCCGAGCTGAAGAAGCGGGCCTGAGCAGCCGGGGTGCCTGGGCCACGCGTGCCCCGGGCGGCCGCGGTGCGCCGAGGCGAGCCGGCGCGTCCCGGATCCGGCGACCGCGTTCCGGACACGCGACGCGCTCGCACCGCCGGTGCAGCGGATTGCCCAGGCGCTGCAGCGAACCGTCCTTGTGTCCGCGACGAAACGGCATGGCGGTTGCTCGCCCGGGAGCCCATGCGCTCCCGCACCCGCCGGTCGCTCCTCCCGTTCCTCGCCTCGCTGGCGCTGTCGGGCTGCGCAGGCGCAGACGGCGGTGACGGCGGCGGCACTCCCGATGGGGGCGGAGGAAACCTCCTCTCGGTGGGCGGGAGCTACCCGACGCACGCCGCGCTGCTGCCCGGGTCGACCTGCGCCGACGCCGCGGTGCAGGACGCGGTGACGACCGTGACCCATGCCCCCGGGGCGACCACCCTGACGCTCGCCCACGCCGGAACCAGCTATTCGGGCACGGTGGACACGGCCGGAAACTTCCAGACCACGCCGAAGACCGTGGTGGTGAGCCCGGCGAGCTTCCGGCTCACCATCGCCGGCCACTTCAGTCTCAACGGTCTGGAGGCAACCGTGACGGTCGAGCAGCTCCAGCCCACCAGCTGCGCCTACTCCGTGCAGTGGACGGCGACGAAGTCCGGCACACCCAACGTCATTCCGGGCTGATCCGCGCGCCCCGTCCCCCGGCGTTGCCGCTGCCTCCCTGGGTGTCATAGAAGGGCCGGGCAGCGTCTCGCGGAGGGGAGCACGGACGCGAGGGAGGTGCGCCATGTGGCGCCTGCTCAGCTGTGTCCTCGCCTGCACCGCCTGCACCGCGACGGCCCCGTACACCCCTGCCTCGACGCGAGCTCCGCCGCGGGCTCCGGCTCCGCCGGCGGCCGGTTCCCCCGACGCACTGGCCGCCTTCGACGGGCTCCCGAACGGGATGGTGGACCTGGCGACCCACCGCGCCGACCAGGCCGCCTTCGATTCCCAGGAGGAGATCTCCGAGGGGCTCGGCCCGCTCTACAACGCTCACGCGTGCCGCGACTGCCACGAGAACCCCATCGCCGGTGGAGGAAGCCAGGTCACCGAGCTGCGGGCCGGTCACCGCGATGAGCAGGGCGCGTTCGTCTTCCCCCAGGTGCGCATCGGCGGCGGAAGCGTGGTGGTGACCGGCCGCACGCTGATCAACGACAAGGCGATCTGCCCCGGCGCGGAGTTCCCGGACGGCGACGCCCAGCAACACCTGCCAGAGACGGAGAACATCCGCGCCCTTCGCCTCTCGATCAGCGTGCTGGGCGACGGCTACGTCGAGGCGGTTCCGGACGAGCTTCTCCAGGCCATCTCCCGCTGGCAGTGCGGCCAGCCCGAGCTCGGGGTCTGCGGCACCGTGATGCTGGTTCCGGTGCTCGAGTCACCGAGCAGGGCGTGGGTGGGCCGCTTCGGGTGGAAGTCCGAGCACGCGAGCCTGCTCTCGTTCTCCGCGGACGCGTACCTGAACGAGATGGGCGTCACCAGTCCACTGCGACCCAAGGACGTGACTTCCCTCTGTGACACGGTGCCGGACCCGGAGGACCGTCCGGACGAGACCGGGGCCACCGACGTGGACCGGTTCGCGCGCTTCATCCGCGCTACCAAGGCTCCGCCCCGGGATGCGCGGCTGGCGGCCACGGCGGAGGCCCGCAACGGCTCGACCGTCTTCGAGTCCATCGGCTGCGCGGTCTGTCACGCACCCACGCTCACCACCGCACCGCCCGGCACTCCGCTGTTCGATGGCGCGTACCGCGTCCCCCAGGCGCTCGGGAGCCGGACCATCCATCCCTACAGCGACTACCTGATGCACGACGTGGGCACCGGCGATGGAATCGTGCTCGCGGTGCCCGAACACCACGGCCCGCAGTTCATGGCGATGCAGGCGTCGTTCGCCGAGAGCGCAAACCGGATCCGCACCGCCCCGCTCTGGGGGCTGCGCACGCGGAGCCGGCTGATGCACGACGGGCTCTCCTTCACCCTCCGGGAGGCGATCTCCCGGCACCAGGGAGAGGCCCGTGCCGCGCGGGCGGCGTTCGACGGGCTGCCGCCCGCGTCCCAGGAGCAGCTGCTCACCTTCCTCCGCTCGCTCTGAGCGCTAGCGCACCGCCGTGGGGCCGGCTCGGGGCGGACCCTTCGGCGCCCCGGGCAGCGCGCCTCGATCGAGCCAGGCCTCGTAGGCCTTGAAGTCGTAGGGCCGTCCGAGGAAGTCGCTCACCAGGTCCGCCGCAGGCTTTCCGCCACCCATGGCGAGGATTCGATCGCGGTACCGGTTCGCGGTCTCGCGGTCGAACACGCCCTTGTTGGCGAAGGGTGTGAAGAGGTCCTTGGCGATGACCAGGGACCACATGTACGTGTAGTAGATCGCGCTGTACCCGTTCAGGTGCCCGAACGAGGTCTGCAGGTACGTGTCCTTCACGTAGGGGAAGGTCCAGTACTTCTCCATCGACTCGGCGACGACCGCGGTGGAGTCCAGGCCCTGCGCCTCGCGATCGTGCAGATGGAGGCTGAGGGCGGCCAGGGACATCTGCCGCCGCACCTCGAGGCCCTTCCCGAACTCCTCGGCCACGCGGAGCTGCTCCACCATCTTCGCCGGGATCGGCTCACCGGTCTTCACGTGCTTCGCGAAGCTCCGGAGCACGCCCGGGTCGCGCATCCACTCCTCGAGCATCTGCGAGGGTGCCTCGACGAAGTCCCATTCGGTGCGCACACCGGAATTCGCCGCCCACCGGGTATTGCCGCCCAGCACGTGATGCACCAGATGGCCGAACTCGTGGAACAGCGTCCTGACGTCGCCGTACTCCATGAGCCCGCCCGGCCGTGGGAAGTTGCAGAGCAGCGCGGTCTCCGGGAGTCGTTGTCCGGCCTGGCCGTAGATGATCGAGAACTGGGCGGCGTGCTTGAACTTCCCCTCGCGCGGGTGCAGGTCCAGGTAGACGCGGCCCAGCAACTTTCCCGCGCGATCGCCGTACGACGCGCCGGCGATGACGTCGAAGGTCCGGACGTCGGGGTGCCAGACCGTCGCGCTGTCCACCGGGCGATAGGATAAGTCGAAGGGCTTCCCCGAGACGTCGAGCACTGCCTGGAAGACTCGACCGGCCTCGAAGTATGGCCGGGCCTTCTGTGCGTCGAAGCGGTAGCGCTCCGCCTTCACCACCTCGCCGTAGTAGACGATGTCCCACGGGTCGAGCGCCTTGGCTCCCGGCACGTCCTTCCGCTTCCGGTCGAGCAGCAGCTTCTTCTCCTGCGCCGCGCGAGCTCCGGAGACGGTGGTGATCCGCTCGATGAAGTCCGAGGCCGCCTTCCCGCTGCGGATCATCTTGTCCTCGGTGATGTAGTCCGCCCAGTTCGCGTATCCGAGGGTCCGGGCGAGCTCCTGGCGCTTGACGAGCAGCCGCTCGAGCACGGCGATGTTCTGGGGCGCGGCGCGGGTCATGAACGCTCGCCACATCGCCTCGCGGGTGGAGGCCTTCTTCGCGTAGTTCCGCACCGGGAAGTAGTCCGGATAATCCGTGGTGAGGACGATCTTCCCGTCCGGACCCGGGGGGTGCGCGGCGAGGTAGTCGGCCGGCAACCCTGCGAGGTCCGCAGGGCCGAGGGCGACCTTCTTCACGTCGGCGGGGATGTTGCGCTCGAACTCCTGCCCGAGGGCGACCAGCTCATCCTTGAGCGCGCGAACCTTCTCGCGCGTGGCCTCGTCACGGTCCACCCCCGCGCGGCGAAAATCCCGCAGGTCACGGGTCATCCACCAGCGCGTGCTGACGTCCTGGCCTGAGAGGTCGACGGAGGAGAGCACGTCGTAGAGCGCGCGGTCCTGGTTGATGGTGGTGAACATCGCCTGCAGCTGCCGGTCGCACTCCTCGCCCGCCTTGCGCATGTCCGGGTCCGGGCTACCCTGGCGCGCCAGCTCGGTCTGGGCGGCGGCGTCGGTGATCGCGGCGAGCGCGTCGTCGTAGGCGGTGAGCGTGGCGACGATGTCACGCGGCGGCGAGCTGGCCTTCACCGCGTCGAGCCCGGCGCGCGCCCGCTCCATCGCAGCCTTGCAGGCGGTGGTGAAGCCGGAGGCCGGTCCGGAGAGGCGTGCGGCGGCGGCGCCCACCGGCTCGTCGAGCGCGGGAGGAGCCTTGGCCGGGGCCGGAGCGGCCGTCTTGGCGGCGGTGGTCGAGGGCGCAGGCGCCGGTACGGGCGCGCTGGCGCAGGCGAGGACCGTCAGGGTCGGTAGGACGAGGACGAGGCGCATCGGTGACTTTCGAGAAGGGCGACCATCCGGATGGGGTCGCGAGAAAGGGCGGCACTCTCGCACGGAGCGCCGCGGAGGGTCACCGCCGTGCAGCGAACCGCCTGTTCCGCGCTGGACGGAGTCCGGAGAGCGACCGCCGGGGCACGATGGCCGGCCCTCGTCACCCGCGGTGAGGCGTCAGTGGAGCGCTGCCGGACGGTTCTCCGGTCCGCGTGCCGGGCCTGACTCTCGCCGCGGCCCCGGGAGTGTTCCCCGGTTCAGCCACGCCTCGTAGGCCGCGAAGTCGTAGGGCCGGCCCAGGAAGTCGGTCACCAGCTCCGCGGCGGGCTTTCCTCCGCCTGGCTCGAGAATCCTGCGGCGATAGCGCGCGCCGCTCTCGCGATCGAACACGCCAGTCGACTCGAACGCGGTGAAGAGGTCCTTCGCGATGACCAGCGACCACATGTACGTGTAGTAGACGGCGCTGTATCCGTTCAGGTGGCCGAACGCGGTGTAGAACGTGCTGCCGGGAACGAACGGAAACGCGCCGTAGCGCGACTGGAGGTCCGCCACGAAGGCCGTCGGCTCCATTCCCTTCGGGTCGCGATCGTGGAGGTGCAGGCTGGTCGCGGCGTAGAACATCTGCTGCCGCACGTCGATGCCCTTCCCGAACTCCTCGGCGGCCCGGAGCTTCCGGACCAGCGACGTCGGGATCGGCTTTCCGGTCTTCACGTGGCGGGCGAAGCCTTGCAGCACGCCCAGGTCACGCGTCCACTCCTCGAGCATCTGCGACGGGGCCTCGACGAAGTCCCGCTCGGTGCTCGTCCCCGAGTTCGCGGCCCAGCGGGTGTGCCCCCCGAGGACGTGGTGAACCAGGTGTCCGAACTCGTGAAACAGGGTCTGGACGTCGTCGTACTCCATCAGCCCGCCCGAGCGGGGGAAGTTGCAGAGCAGCGCTCCTTCCGGGAGCCGGTGCCCCCTCTGGCCGTTGATGACCGTGTACTGGGCCGCGTGCTTGTACTTGTTCTCGCGAGGATGGAGGTCGAGGTAGACGCGCCCCACAGCCTGCCCCGCGCGCTCCTCGAACGACGGCCCTCCGATGACGTCGTAGACTCGCACCTCAGGGTGCCAGACCGTCGCGCCCTGGACGGGCCGGTAGGAGATGTCGAGCAGCTTGCCGGTGACGCCCATGACTCCGTCCAGAACGCGGGTGGCCTCGAAGTACGGGCGAGCCGTCTTCGCGTCGAACCGGTACTGCTCGGCCTTCACCCGGTTCGACTCATAGGAGTAATCCCAGGCCTCGAACCGGGTCGCCCCTCGGTCGTCCTTGCGCTTGCGCGCCAGCAGGATGGAGAGCTCGACCTCCGAGCGGGGCCTCGCCGCGGTGGAGATCCGCTCGATGAAGTCCGAGGCGGCCTTGCCGCTGCGGATCATCTTGTCCTCGGTGATGTAGTCAGCCCAGTGCGCGTAGCCCAGCGCGGTCGCGAGCTCGTGGCGCCTTGCCAGGAGGCGGGTGAGCACCTCGGCGTTGGCCGGCGCGCGGGTGTTGTAGGCGCGCCACAACGCCTCGCGCGCCTTGCCGCTCCGGGAGTAGGCCATGAACGGCTTGTAGTCCGGGTAGTCCGTCGTGAGGCTGATCCTCCCGTCGGCACCCGGAGGATGCGCCTTGCGGAAGTCGTCGGGCAGCCCGGCGAGCTCTGCCGGAGCGAAGGCGACGGTCCTGGTTCCCTCGCGGATGTTCCGGTCGAACTCCTGGCCGATCGCCACGATGTCGTCGTTCAGCGCCCGGACCCTCTCCCGGGTCGCTTCGTCCCGGTCAACGCCCGCGCGGCGGAAATCGCGCAGCTCGCGTTCCATCCACCATCGGGTGGCCCGATCCTGCCCGGAGAGATCGAGCCCGGAGAGGACCTGGTACAGGGTGCGGTCCTGACTGATCCCGGTCAGCAGCGCCTGGATCTGCCGGCCGCACTCCTCGCCGGCCTTGCGCATCCCCGCGTCGGGGCTGGCCTGCCGCGCCACCGCCGCCTGCGAGGCGAGGTCCCCCGCGGCGGCGAGCGCGTCGTCGTAGGCGGTGAGCGTGGCGACGGTGTCGCGTGGCGGGAGGCTCGTCTTCACCGCCTCGATCCCGGTCCGCGTTCGAGCCATCGCATCCTGGCAGGCGGCGGTGAGGCCGGAAGCGGGCCCGGAGAGGCGCGCTGCGGCGACTCCCACCGGCTCGTTCAGGGCCGGCGGCGGCTGCACGCTCGACGGCGCCGGGGCGGCGGACAGCGGCGCGGGTCGCGACGGCGCCGGCGCGGGACCACCGGCGCAGGCGAGCAGGGTGAGGGCGGTGAGGCTGGGAGCAAGACGCATTTCCGACACGCTTGCATGGCGTGCGGCGAACCGCTCCCCGGATGCAGTGAACCGAGTGTCCCGAGCGGGGACGGGCTCACGGGGGACACCGTTCGTTCCAGCGGAGCCCGCTTCCGCCGTCAGCTCGCGGTCCCGCACACGGCGAGCGCCCAGACCGGGAACAGGCGCAGGTAGATGTCGTAGTGAATCGCGCAGGTCCGGTTGAACACGCCGGTGATCGGTTGATCCGGCCAGCGGCCGTCCTCGCCCTGGTGCTCGCGCAGCCAGACCACGCCCCGGCGCACCGCCTCGGAGTCGCGCCGCCCGCATGCCGCGAGCGACAGCACTGCCCACGAGGTCTGCACCGCGTGCCCGCGCTGCCCGTCCACCCAGCGGCGCTGCCGGTTGGACTCCAGCGTCTCGCTCCAGCTCCCGTCTGACCGCTGCCGGGCCTGGAGGTAGTCCGCGGCGCGACGGAGCGCGGGATCGTCCGGACGCGCTCCCGCGGCCACCAGACCCGCCGTCCCGAACCAGGCTCCGTAGCTGAAGCACACGCCCCAGCTGCCCTCCCACGAGCCGTCGGCGCGCTGCACCTTGCGGATGAAGCGCTCACCCCGCCGGATGGGTTCCCGGAGCCACGCCTCGTCCTCGGGCGCGAAGGTCCTCCAGGCGGCCAGGGCCTGGACGCAGGCCGACGTGCACTCGACGTAGGAGACGTCCACCATGATGGTGGAGAACACGTCCGAGGGATTCAGCGCCTCGAGCCACTTCGGCCCGCGCTGCAGCTCGTAGGTCGCCCAGCCGCCGTCCTCGTTCTGGAGCGAGAGGATCTCCTCCACCGCCTCGCGGAGCCGTGCTCGCGGGACCTGGTTCATCCCGACCTTCTCCAGCAACAGGGAGGCCTTGAGCCCCTCCGCGGTGCAGTCGCTGATCGGCCACCCGTGGGCGCGGGTGGAGAACGGCCAGCCGCCGCGGCTCCGGTGCCGGTAGCCCTTCTCCATCTCCGCCACGTCCTCGAGCACCTGGTTGGATTCGATGTAGTGCGCCGCGCGCTCGAGCACCGGGCGCATCCGCTCGACCCCCCTGGTGGCGAGAATGCCCTGGACGGCAAACGCGGTGTCCCACAGCTCGGACGAGTTGTAGCCCTGCATCTTCAGGCCGTCCGGGGCGCGCCACAGATAGTCCGGTAGCCGCTTCACGTGCGCCTCGACCTCGGGACCTCCCGGCCGGGCGATCTGCCACACCACCGTGTTCAGCACCTTGTTGATCGGGCCGATGCAGATGTGATTCGTCGCCTCGTCCTCGCGGCGGATCTGGTCGAGCACCATCTGCAGCGACCGCTCGCGCGCTCCGGCCGGCGCGAACCGCTCCCACAGCCCGAGCACTCCGTTGGCCGCCCGGAGATACGACGTCCTCGGCGTGTACGCGTCGGTCCCCGCCACGCGCTCGCGCGCCGCCGGCCAGTCCACGCTCTCGTAGGGCTGGGCGTAGATCTCGCTCCGGATGGCGGCGAGCAGCGGCGTCTGCTTCGCCCGCACCCGCCGGCCGTACAGCCAGCTCATCGGCAGGTACACCATCCGGCAGTGACACCAGAGCTTCGAGGGGTGCAGCGGCAGCGACTCGGGGAGGAGCCACAGCTCGGGCGGCAGGGGAACGAGGCCCTGGTACTCGTAGAGCCCCAGCATCGCGAGGATGAACTTCCCCCACGAGCCGCTCGACAGCGGCCCCCCGTGCGGGAGGAACCAGGCGCGCGCCCGCTGCAGCTGCGGATCCTCGGCCGGGACGCCCAGGAGCCGCAGGGTCGCGTAGACCAGCACCGAGGTGAAGACATGGCTGTGCGACTCGACGTCCAGCCCCCAGCCGCCGTCGGGATTCTGGTGCCCGCGGAGGTAGGTGATGAATCCCTCGCGCGTGGCCGGATCGGGCGGTCGTCCGAGCAGCTCCAGGCCCGCGACGTAGACCGGCACCAGGAAGAGCGGTCCGCCGTAGTCGCCCTTCCACGAGCCGCCCGCGTCCTGGGTGGCGGCGAGCACCTCCAGCCCCCGATCGACCGCGGAGGGCGTGGCACGGCTCCGGGGAGCGGTCATGCCCTGCGCCCCTCGGGAACCCCGCGCGCGCTTTCGGCGTAGAGCGACTCCAGCGCCCGATCGTCGGCGACGCTCTCGCGGGTGAGAACCATGATCCGCATGACCGTCTCCCGGTCGATCTTCACCGGGGCCGGCTCGAACACCGCCGGGTTGTGCGCCAGGACCGCGAGCGTCCGCACCGCGAACAGGAGCGGCCAGAGGCAGAACAGACGGAGCCCGGGCTCCGAGCGGGGCAGGATCAGCGAGTACTCGAACGCCACGTCGCACTCGTGCCGGGCCACCGCCACCAGGTCGTCGAGCAGGGCCACCGCGGCGACCCGCTTCTCGGGCAGAAGGAGGTTGGCCGGCGTGAGCCCGTGCTTCGCCATGGATGTGCGCGGGAGCCAGCAGAATCCGCGATCCAGATCCTCGCGGATGTCCTTGAGGATGTTGGTGAGCTGCAGCGCGCGGCCGAATGCCGGCGCGCGGGGAACCAGCTCGGACCTGCGTGGCCGCACCGACTCGTACCCGTCGACGAACAGTCCGGTGAGCATCACCCCCACCGTTCCCGCGACGTAGTAGCAGTACTGAAGGGTATCCCGCAGATCAGGCAAGCCCTGCGGCGCGCCCCCGTCGAGCTCGATCATCATCTGCGCCATCCCGCCGGTCATCTCGACCACGCAGGCGGCGATGTGCGGGTGAGTCCAGTCCGGCAAGCCGCGCATGGCCTCCAGGACAGTCGGGGTGCCCTGGACGAGCTGCACCTCGGCCGTGGGGGCGGACGGCCGCAGCGCGGCCACCGAATGCCGGGCGAACTCCGCGCTCCTCTCCTCCCAGCCAGGCTCGAGCTTCACCAGGCGTCCGAGCATGTGAAACAGCTCTGCCCGTTCGGAAACTTGTCCTCGCGCCTCGTCCTCGAGCGTGTCGGCGATGCGGCACAGAAGGTAGGCAACCGTCACCACGAGATCCAACGGCGGCGGGAGAACCGGGATGTTGAGCGCGAAGGTGCGAGACACCTCCGGCAGAGCGCGACGGCAGAAGTCTTCGGGTCCAGTCACGAAACACCTACGACGGAGAGGCGACGGAAGATGCGCCGAGGCGCGGCACACTCTATAAGAAGGCCCGGAAGAAGGGCCGGGGAGGAAACGCTGCCTTGAGGGAAGTGGACGTGCTCGTCGCCGGTGGCGGCCCCGCGGGGTGCACCACCGCCGCGGCCATGGCCCAGCTCGGCCTGCGCACCCTCCTCGCCGACGCGGGGCAGGATCGCCGCAAGCAGCTGGCAGGCGAGTTGCTCCACCCGATCGGCGTGGAGGAGCTCACCGCCTTCGGGTTCTCCGAGGTGCTGCGATCCGGCGGCGCTCCGATCATCGGCTTCGCGGTGGTGGACGGGGAGAAGACCGCGCTGCTCCCTTACGCGCCGGGCAACCGCGGCCTGGGCATCGAGCACCACGCGCTCGTCACCCCGCTGCTGGACGTGCTCGAGAAGCGCGGGGACGTCGAGGTCCGCCGGAGGTCGCGCGTCGCCCTGGTCTCCGACGGGCCGGACGGCGTGGAGGTCACCCTGTCCCGGGAAGGTCAGTCGGAGCGGGTGCGGACCCGGATGCTGGTGGCCGCCGACGGGCGGGCCTCGCCGCTGCGTCGCTCGCTCGGAATCGCCGAGCAGCACGTCCGGCTCTCCACGATGATCGGCGTGATGGTGGAGGCCTCGGCGCTTCCGCATGCCGGGCGCGGGCACCTCTTCATCGGTGGCCCGGCCCCGGTTCTCGCCTACCCCATCTCCGATAGCCAGGCGCGGGTGATGGTGGATCTGCCCCTCGGCTCCAGCCCCGAGCGCGTCCGCACCGAGCAGGAGATCCTCTCCGGCGTCCCGGAACCACTGCGGCAGGCGATCCTCGTCGCGCTCCAGCGGGAGGCGCCCCTCGTCGCCTCCAACGACACCCGCATCATGGACCAGGTCTACAAGGGTCACGTGGTGCTGGTGGGTGATGCCGCCGGGTGTTGCCATCCGCTGAGCGCGAGCGGCATGGCCTCGGCGGTCCGTGACGCGCGGGTGCTCCACCGGGTCATGGCCGAGGCGAGCAACGACGTCCCGCGAGCGCTCGCCGCGTACGCCCGTGCCCGCCGGCCCGCCAATCGCACCCGGATTGCCCTGGCCTCGTCCCTCTACGAGGCCTTCAGCAGCGACGCCGGCGAGATGGCGGCGCTGCGGAGCGGGCTCTTCCGCTACTGGGAGCGCTCGCCCACCGGTCTGCGCATCTCGATGTCCCTGCTCTCCACCCGCGAGACGCGCATGTCGGTGATGGCGCGCGAGTACGCACGAGTCGTGGCGCACGGGCTGCTCGCCCTGGGGGCGGGCGGCGTCCGGGCCGTCCAGGGACCGCGGCGGGCGATGCACGCCGGAGCGCTCCTGGTCGCCTCGGCGCTCCCGCACCTGCGCACGGCGATGGCCGGGGTGGTCGAGGACCGGATCCTCGCGCTCCCCGCTCCTCACGTCCCCGCCGCCGACGAGCCGCTGGCCCCCAGCCGGGCCTCGGCGTCCAGGTCGTAGCTCCGGCCCCGCCAGTCCACCCGGCGGTTCAGCTTCGCGGCGATCTGCACCATTCCACCGATGAGCGGGATCACCGCCGGCACCCACAGCTGGTGCAGGCGGATGCGCGGGCCGTGGGACGCGCGCTGGAGCGAGGCCTGGGTGAAGACCGAGAAGGCGATGGGGAGCAGCGCCGTCGCCGCAGCCGCGAGGTTCCCGGTGGCGAGCGCCACGGCGAGCACCGCCCAGGCCACCCAGCAGGAGACGCCGCGCACCCAGTTGGGCCAGGTGAATCGGAAGGACAGCCCGCCCTCGCTGAAGAGGATCCACCGGCGGAAGGTGCGGAAGAACTGGAGCGGTCCCATCCCGCCGATGACGATCCGCAGCGGCGACTCGATGACCACGTTCTTCCAGCCGGCGTTCCACAGCGCCCGGCCGATGTACATGTCGTCGACGAACTGGCCCTCGGCCACGCCGACCCCACCCACCGCATCGAGGGCCTGGCGCCGGCAGACCATGAGCTGCCCCATGATGAAGTCCAGTTCGCCTCGGGGCTCGGCCGCCCAGGACACGGTCGGGCCGTACCAGGCGTTCATCAGCAGCTCGTAGCCCACGTCCCCCGCGGTGGGCCGGTCCGCGGCGGCAACCACCGGGGCAAAGGTGCAGCCGCAGTCCGGCCTGGCGAGCAGCTCGGAGACGAGTCGACCCAGGAGGTCCTTCGCCGGGCGGCTGTCCGAGTCGTTGAAGGCGAGCAGCTCACCGGACGCCGCGGCCACCCCCACCAGCATCGCGTTGAGCTTGCCGGTGCGACGCGGGGGGGGCGAGCCGGAGAAGAGCAGCTCCACCCGCCGGGCCGTGGTGGGGTGCTCGGCGATGAGCCGCCGGATGACCGGGGTGGCCGGGTCCTCCTCGGAGTCCACCACGAAGAGAAGCTCCAGTCGTCCCGGGTATTCCATCTCGAGGAAGGCGCGGATGTTGTCCAGGGCCCCGATGTCCAGCCCCTTCACCGGGCGGATGACGGAGATGGAGGGGGCGGTCGCCGGAAAGGGCGGCGGAGCCGGACGGCGGGCGAGGACGCGTCGCAGCCGTACGTGGCCCTCGACCAGCAAGACCAGCGAGAGGACGGCCAGGGCGAGGAGGACGGTGCTCATGGGGCGCTCTTCTCTCCGTGTGCCGTGAGGGCCAGACGTTGCAGCGCCCGCGGCGCCCACCAGTTGGCGGCCCCGAAGAGACGCATGGTGGCGGGCACGATCAGGACTCTCACCAGCGTGGCATCGAGCGCAACCGCAATCGCCATCCCCACGCCCATCGCCTTGACCACGAGGATGTTCGCCAGGGCGAAGGCCGCGAACACCGCGACCATGATCGCCGCCGCGCTGGTGATGAGACTTCCGGTCCTCTCCAGACCCTCGGCGACCGCGGCGCGGTTGTCGTGCGTCCGACCCAGCTCCTCGCGCATCCGGGAGAGCATGAGGACCTGGTAGTCCATCGAGAGCCCGAAGAGGGTGCAGAAGAGGAGGACGGGCAGCGCCGGCTCGAGCGGTCCGGGCTGGAAGTGGAGGAGCCATCGCAGATGCCCCTCCTGGAAGATCCAGACCAGAGCCCCGAAGCTCGCCGCGAGGGAGAGGAAGTTCATCACCACCGCCTCGAGCGGGAGCACCACCGAGCCCAGAAGGACGAACAGCGCCACGAGCGTGACCAGAACCACTAGCCCCACCGCGAGCCAGGCCCGGTCGAGCACGAACGCGGTCGAGTCGACGTCGCTGGCGGTCTGTCCGCCGACCAATGCCCGTCCGTCCCCCACCACGCGGTCCTGCCGGAGCGCCTTCACCAGCTGCCGCGCCTCGGCACTGGAGGCGGGCCCCGGGGTGAGCACCTGCACGACGGCCACCTTTCCGTGAAGGTACGCCGCCTCGGCGAGTGCGAACTCCGGTGGGCGGAACGCGGGCGGGGCGCTGGCGAGCTGGAGGTATTGCTCGCGGGTCACCCGCGGGTCGAGGTTGACGATGCTCTCCACTCCCACCACGCCGGGGAGCCGTGCCCAGCGTCGGGTGGCGTCGTAGAGCGCGGCCACCCGCTCGGGCGTGAAGGGGTTTCCGGGGAGCTCCACCGCGACCAGGATCCGGGTCGCGCTCTGCTCGGGGAAGGCCCGGGCCAGCGCCGCGGCCCCCTGGCGCGCCTCGGTCGACTCGGGCAAGGCGGTGATGTCGGTGCCGGCGGTCTGCAGCCGGACGAAGGGCCAGCCCAGGAAGGCGACGAGCGCCAGCGTGGGCAGGAGCACCTTGAGCGGGTGCTTCATCACCCAGCCGGCGAGACGCTTCCACAGCCCGGCCCGGAGACCGAAGGGCGGGATCGGCACGCGGCCCAGATCCACCCGGCGCCCGAGCCAGCCGAGGATGACCGGCAAGAGGGTGAGGGCGAAGAGGACCGCGAAGCCGACCACGATCGCCCCGCCCAGCCCCATCGCCGCCAGAAACGAGCCCCGGTAGAAGAGCAGGCCGGAGAGTCCGGCGGCGACCGCGAGCCCGGAGAACGCCACTGCTCGCCCCGCCGTGTCCACGGTGCGCTCCAGCGCGGCCTGCACGCTCGACCCGCCGTCCAGCTCGGCCCGGAAGCGGCTGACGATGAACAGCGAGTAATCGATGGCCACGCCGAGCCCGATGAGGCTCACCACGTTGAGCGTGTACTGGGCCATGTCCAGGTGGTGCGAGAGGGCGAGCACCGCGCCCACGCCCGCCAGCACCGCCAGCCCGCCGACGACGATGGGCAGAAGGGCAGCCACGAGAGTGCGGAACACCCAGAGGAGCACGACCAGCGCGAGGGGGAAGGAGACGAGCTCGGCGCGCAGCAGGTCGTGCTCGAGCTCGGTGTTGAGGTCGAAGAGGAAGGCGGGCTTGCCGGTGATGGCCACGGTGAAGGGCCCGTCGCGCAGGGCGGCCTTCACCGCGGGGAAGGCCTTCACCGCCGCCTTCTCGTCCCCCTTGAGCCGCACCAGCACCAGGGCGGTCCGGCCGTCGCGCGAGATGAAGCGCGCGCGGGCCTGCTCGGGCACGGTCACCACCGAGACCGCGCTCTCCACCTCGGGGCGGGCGCTCACCTTGTCCAGGTGGAGCGCCAGCGCGCTCTGGAAGACCGGGTCGGTCGCGGCGAGCTTCGGATGACTGAACAGCGCGACCACGCTGGTGTCGGTGTCGGCCCCGGCGGCCCCGCGGACGAGCTCCGCGGCGCGCGCGGACTCGGTGCCCTCGATGGTGCCGCTGGTCAGGCTCCCGCCCCGGACGATCGACAGCACCGCCAGCGCGAGGATGGCGAGCGCGCCCGCGAGGACGGCCAGGCGATGCCGGGAGACGGCCCGGGCCAGGGCGACGAACATGAGGGGGTGTGCTCTGCCCGATCCCCGGCCCTCAGGCAACCGAAGCCGAATCGGGCGGTCTTGTCGCAGTCATGGCGCCACGCACGGTCCAGACCGGCGTCGGCCGGGGTGGCACTCCGGCTTCAGGCCTGCGACGTCGGCGTCCGTCTCAGTCGCAGGTGCCGGGTATCTCGCTGATCCACTGCCGCACCAGCTCCACCCCGTGCGTGTCCACCACGCTGCGGCCGATCTGCGGCATGGCCGACGCGGGCGAGGTGGATTCGATCCGATAGATGACCACCGACGCGTCGGGGTTGCCGGGCACGATGTCGTAGGGCCGACCGCCGGCGCCCGGGCCCGCGGCGACGGGGCGCTTGCAGATTCCCAGCTGGATCGGGTCGGTGATCGAGTTCCAGAGGTACAGACCGCTGTTGCGCGCGTTCCCGGTCGGGTTGTGGCAGAAGCCGCAGTTCGCCTCGAGGTACGCGCGGGCGCGCTGCTCCACCGTGCCGGCGTCGGGATCGGCCGCAACCGGGAGGCGCGGCGCATTCGCCGGATCCGGCGCCCCGGTGAGGATGCCGATCCGCGACCAGTGCGCCAGCTGGTTCTCGGTACCGCTCTCGTAGGCGTAGTCGGCGTTGAGCCAGTGGGCCTTGGGACCGAGCGGGGCGACCGGACCGCTCTCCGAGTGGCACTGCTCGCACTGGAGCTTGCTCGGGACGAGGTAGTTCGCGGCCTGCGTCGCTCCGTCGCCGTCGACGTAGGAGAAGCTCACCACCTCCCCTCCGGGGATTGGTACCGCCTCGGTGCCGGCGTCGTTCCACCGATAAGCCACGAAGTTCCAGACCCCGCCGGCCTTCCACTCCAACCGGGTCTCGATCCAGCGGATGGGCAGCGCGGCGTTCCGGGCATCCTCGCGGAAGCCGAAGCTCTTGGTGAACACCGTGCCGTCCGGGAACCCCAGCGCGCCGGCATCCGCGTAGCTGGCCGCGGAGCCCGGCGGCAAGCGGACGGTGCGACGCTTGATCGCCCCGTCCGAGTACAGCGGGGTGGTGAGGGTGAAGGGGACGACGTCGCCGGCCAGCGACTTCACCTCGCCGTTCGCCAGCTCCACCTGACACCACTCCGCCAGCGTTCCCGGAACCGAATCATCGGTGGGAACCCTCGGCGTGCAGGTGTCGTTGGAGCTCGAGCCACACGCGGCCAGCGCAAACAGCGCGCTGGCCATCACCACCCGGACTGCGATCGACATCCTTCCGAACCTCTCCTGGAAGGTCTGCGCTGGCCTTCCGCGCCTCAGAACGTGGGCACCGGAACGGCCGGGAGTGGGAAGCCCTGCGGCATGCAGTTGAACTCGGTCTGGTCGTTGGTCAGCGCCTCGTTCAGCGGAGTGCCCGAGAAGACGCTCACGAGGTGCAGATTGGCGAAGTGGAAGGTGGGGTCGGTGTTGTTCTGCGCGCAGATCGAGTACGGATTCACCCCGCTCCCGAAGATGACGACGCCGTCCCACAGGACGTCGGCGACGTGTCCGTCGAGCCACCCCGGATCCCCGGGGCCCGGAGGGAAGCCGGTGGCGAGGAGCCCAGCGAGGTCGAAGCTCGGGTGCCCCATCGCGTTGTGCGCCAGGGGGTCCGTCCCGTTGTTGGTAAAGGTGTTGTCGTGCACCCAGATGTTCCCGGGCAGCGGGCTGTACTGCGCGTTCGAGGTGCACTCGCCAGACGGGGATGGATCGACGCCGGTGAAGCAGCTGATGACCGCGAAACCGGCGGTCGTGTTCCCGCTGAAGGTGTTGCCGAAGATCTCGACCTTGCTGTTGGCCATCACCGCGCCGCCGGTCCCCGCCGGCACGCGGGCTACCGTGCCGCTCGGATCGCCGAAGTTCGGGTGATTGTTGTCGGTGAAGGTGTTGTTGTAGACGCGAACGTTGTGCCCGCCGACCTGCGGGAGGTTGGGTAGGTCGAACACCAGGAAGCCCACGGTGTTGTCGTGGGAGTCGTTCCCGGTGACGTCGGCGTTGAACGAGTTCTCGATCTCGATTCCCGCCACGTTGTTGGTCAGCACGTTGTTCCGGACCACGATGCCGTCCGACTGGCCGACGTAGATGCCGGTGTCGCTCGCTCCATCGACGGTGCAGTTCTCCACGAGCACGCTCTTCGACTGAACCGGATAGATCCCGTAGCCCCCGTGCGTCGCCCGGGTGGGCCAGGAGACGCCGACGCGGACGACGTGCAGGCCGTTGGCCCCGGTGACCTTGATGCCGTCCCCGATCGTGTCGCGGATGCTGAAGTCCTGGAAGATGGTCTTGACCGTCTGGCCCGGAGCGATGCTCTGCACGAGCCCGTCCGCCCCGGCGAGCTGCCCGCTCCAGTCGAGGATCGTCGTGTCCTTCGCCGCGCCCTTCACGGTGATGTTGTTCTTCGTCGCGAGGTTGAGCGAGTTGGTGAAGTGGTAGGTCCCGGCCGCCATCTGGATGGTCGAGTCGGCGGCTGCGCTGGAGAACACGTTCGAGATCGCGGACTCCGTCATCGACGGGTCGACGTTCACGACGTTGCCACCGCCGCCGCCGTTGTTGTTGTCGTCTCCGCAAGCCGAGGCGAGCGCCGCGGCCGCGAGCAGACAGCCGAGGCGTGAGAACAGATGCTTCAAGGTTTTCTCCTTCGTGTCAGAAGCACGGGTTGCGGGGGCGTCCATACACGGTCCGGTCGCGCATTGACTGGAAAATCAACCAGCGCCCGGCCCTATCGCTGGGAGGTAAGCGCACGTACGACCGTGTGTGGTGTCCTCTCAAGACGCGGGCGAACGAGCGCCCGCGCGGCGCCTTATTCACCGATCCGAGCGAAGACCGCAACTCAAACGCAACAATTCACTCACAGAGCGACTTGCGCAGGAAGACCGCCCGCCCCCACGAGCGCTCCTGCTCCTTCCAGCGCCGGTATCCGAGCCCCTCGTAGAGCGCGAGAGCTGCTCCGTTCGTCGGCCGCGTGTTCAAGGTGAGCACCCGGACGCCTCGGGCCCGGGCCTGGTCCTCGGCGAACACGGTCAGAGCGCGCCCGATGCCGCGGCGTGCGGCAGTGGCCAGCACCGAGAGGCTGGTCACCGCGGCCACGCCCAGTCCATCCGCGACCTCGGGATCGGGATCGACGAGCTCGAGGCTGACCATTCCCACCGCTTCACCGCCGAGCTCGGCCACCCAGGTCGGGCGCTCGCCCGAGAGCGACGCCGCGATCCACGCGGGAACCTTCTCCACGTCCCACCCCGCCTCCTCGCGCATGCGGCGCAGGGCCGGCGCGTCCCCGGGGCGGACCGGACGGATGATGCTCGCTTCGGCGGTCACTACCGGAGCTGTTCGCGCAGCGCCCGGGCCCGCTGCTGCAGCTCGGGGTCCATGCTGGTGAGCTCCAGCGCCTTGAGCCGCTGGTCGAGGCTCTTGGGCAGCTTCGCCTTCAGTGTCCCGGCCTCCTGCATTCCCTCGAGCTTCCCCAGCGCCTGGCCGACGATCCGCTCCCGCGGGTGGTCCAGGAGCGAGTCGAGGAAATACGGGTCCTCGGGGAGCTCCGGGTATTTCTCCAGATACTCGATGACCCCCTGAGCCCAGGCCTTGCGGTCCGGGAGCTCGCGGAGCTTGGCCATCGCCTCCTTCTGTGCCTGGCGCTTCCCATCCGGGTCGAAGGTCTTCGCCAGGCCCTCCGGGAGGGCGCCCCCGGTGAAGAGCGAGTCCGCGGCTTGCTTGTACCGGGTGTAGGTCGCGCTGCGCTCGATGCGCTGCTGCGCCGGGTCGTCCTGCCGCGAGTGGTACTTGCTCTTCCCGCGCCGGGCGTCGATCTCCCGCCAGCTCTTGTTGCGCTTCCCGGTGAAGCCGCCGCCGTCGTCGTCGTCCTTCACCATGGTCCCGTCACCTCCGGGCCCGGGCCTCCCACAGGGCGCCGAGCACCTGTCGCCCGAGGGTGCGAATCGTTTCGCGCTCCGCGGCCGGCACCGGTCCTGGACTGTCCTGCTCGGCCGAGGCGAGCGCCTGGTCGACGAGCCCACTCAACTCCACCGGGGCCTTCGCCGCAGGGTCGCCCTCGAGCGCCTCGGGCGGGACCGACGCCGGGGCGGCGCCATCTGCGTGCTCGAGAACGGCGTGCAGCTCGAACGCCAGCTGGCGGAGGACCCCCCAACCTTCGTCCGAGAGGCCCCGCTCGTCAAGGGAGCCCAGGAGGGCGTCCTGCCGGTTCTCGAACGAATCGCTCAGGCGGTCCCGGGCGCGCCGGTCCGACGCCAGCCAGGCCCGGACGGCCTGCACGTAGGCGAAGTCCGGACCGGTGGGTCCAGGGAGACCGGGAATCACCACCTTCTCCGGGTGTGTCCGCCTGGGCGCGACCGATCGGGACGGGAGCCGGAATTCCGGAGACTGCGCCGCGTCCCACAGCCCCAGCAGGTTCTGGAACAGGCAGCGGGCGACCTCCGGGCTCGGGAAACGCGGCGCCTCGGGAAAGAGCGTGGGGATGACCTCGCCGGCCTCGGCCCCTTCGGCGCGTCCGGCGCGGAAGCGGCGCAGCACCTCCTCGGGCTCGAGGGGGCTCCCGGCGATGCCGAGCAGCTCGGCCAGCACCTCGGGACCCTCGAAGCGGTGGACGAACCCGGGCTCGTCGCGGCTCCGGCGCTCACGCCGGCTCATCGGCGCCTCCGCGATCCAGCAGCCGCCGGTAGACGGTGCCGTGCGCCACCAGCTGCTCGTGGTTGCCCTGCTCGACCACCCGGCCCGCCTCGAGGACCACGATGAGATCGGCGCTCCGCACGGTCGACAGCCGGTGGGCGACCACCAGGGTGGTCCGGCCGGCCTTCAGCTCGGCGAGGCCGGCCTGCACGAGGGCCTCGCTCGCCGCGTCGAGGCTGCTGGTGGGCTCGTCGAGCAAGAGGAGCGACGGCTCGCGGACGAACGCTCGGGCGATGGCGAGCCGCTGCCGCTGTCCACCGCTGAGCTGCGCACCGCGCTCGCCCACCGGCGTGTCGAGGCCCCGGGGCAAGGCCCGCACGAACTCGGCGCCGTGTGCCCGCGCCAGCGCGCTCCACACCTCGGGGTCGGTGGCGTCCGGGTTGCCGACGCGGACCGCGTCACGCACCGAGCCGGCAAAGAGCACCGGCTCCTGCGGCACCCAGGCGATGCGCGCCCGCACCGACGCGCGGCTGTACCCTCGCACGTCTTGCCCGTCCCAGAGGATGCGTCCGCCCGCCGGATCCACGAAGCGGAGAAGCGCGGAGAACAGGGTGCTCTTCCCTGCGCCCGAGGCGCCGACCACCGCGACCGTCTTGCCCGCGGGAAGCTCGAGGGTGAGTCCGCGGAGCGCATCCACCTCGCCGTACTGGATGCGGAGGTCCTCGAGGCGGAGCGCCCGGTGCAGCGGGGGCGCCTGCTCGCCCCGGTCCGGGGGCGTGCGGCGGTCCTCCAGCTCGAACACCCGCTCTGCCGCGCCGACTCCGGCGACCACCTGGGTGAGGGTGGAGGAGAGGGTCTTCAGCGGCCCGTACATCAGGAGCACCGCGCCCACGTACGACATCAGGTGGCTGGCCAGCGCCGGCTCGGCCCGCACCGCCTGCGCCCCCACCGCCAGCGCGAGCGCCAGCCCGGTGATGCCCAGCAGCTCGATGGACGGGCTGGCCGAGCCGCGGAGCAGGAGCGAGCGGTCCATCTCCCGGAGATAGCGGGCCTGCTCGGCATCGAACGCCGTTCGCACCCGCGGTTCCATCCCGAAGGCCTGGACGACAGGGAGCGCGTGCAGCTGCTCGCCGACCAGGGCGGTCAGGTTTCCGAGCCTGCCCTGGGTGGTGCGAGCGGCCCGCTTCACCGCGCGGGCGAAGCGGGTGATGGGAACCAGCGCGGCGGGGAACACCACGAAGCTCAGCGCGAAGAGCCTCCAGTCCAGCACCAGGCACACGCCGAGGAGTGCCAGCAGCTGCAGCGCATCGCGCACCCAGGTGGTGAGTGCCTGGGTGACCGAGAACTCCACCTGTGCGACGTCGGCGGTGAGCCGGCTCAGCACGTCGCCGCTCGCCCTCGACTCGTGCGTCGCCGGTGGGAGGGCGAGCAGATGCGCGTAGAGGTCGGAGCGGAGAGTGGCCAGGGCGCGCTGTCCGGCCACCTGCATCCACCCAGTCTGGAGCAGCTGGGCCCCCGCCTTGACGACCGCCAGCGCCACGAGCAGCCCGGGCAGGAGCCAGCGAGCCCGCTCGGGTGAGGTGTACAGGCCCACCAGGCGCATCGGCTCGGAGAGGAGCACGCTCCGGAGCAGGGGGCCGATGAGCCAGGCGTAGCCGGCGGCGGCCGCGGCGCTCACCATCGCGGCGAGCACCGCGCCCGCGACGAGGCGCGCCGAGGGGCGCAGCAGAGCGAGGAGCCGGCCGAGGGTGGAGGTCATGCCCGCTCAGCAGCCATGCGTTCCGGCGCGTGCTGAAGTCAAGGATTGCCGGTTTCGGCTCCCGTTCAAACCGTACACCTCGGGATGAAGCTCGAACGCTGGAAGTTTCAGTCCGGGGGTGGGCTGCCAGACGGCTGCGACGCGGTGCTGCGCGACGGGGCGCGGCAGCGGGTCCTCTGGCTGATGGCGGAGTTCTTCCAGACGCTCGGCTACTCCGACGTGAAGGCCCGGCTCCCCGGGCACGCCGCGCCCACGGTGCTCAACGGCACCCTCGAGGACCACCGGCCGGATCTGACCTGCCGCCAGCACGACAGTGGACGGACCCCCCTTCTGCTGGAGGTGGTGCTGCCGGAATCGGTGGACGACCCGGGCTCCGAGAACCGCTGGTCGCTCCTGGCGAGCGCGGCGCGGCTGTACGCGGCCGAGCTGCACTTCGTGGTGCCTCGATGGACCAGGCGGGGCAGCATCGACCGACGCTTGCGCCGCCGGCTCGGGGAGATGGGCCTCAGTCCGAGCCAGATCTGGCAGGTCTAGCGCCCCGCTCGTTGCCGAGTGAGTTCCCTGCATTATGCTCCCCGCCGTTTCCCCCTCAATTCGAAGGGTTGAGCACGACGGATGGCAGCCTCTGCGACGAAGCGTGACTACTACGAGATCCTCGGTGTGGCTCGGGAGTGCACGGCGGCGGAGCTGAAGAGCGCCTACCGGAAGCTCGCCCTCCAGTACCACCCGGACCGAAATCCCGGAGACCACCAGGCGGAGGAGCGCTTCAAGGAGGCCTCGGAGGCCTACGAGGTCCTGTCGGATCCGGAGAAGCGCTTGCGCTACGACCGCTTCGGGCACGGCGGGAGCCCGTTCGAGGGGTTCGGCGGCTTCAACCCCTCCAACCTGAACGACGTCCTGGGCGAGATCTTCGGGGACATCTTCGGCGCCACCCGGTCCCGGCGCGGCGGACGGACCCGCGGCGCCGACCTCCGCTACAACCTGGAGATCAGCTTCGAGGAGGCCGCGTTCGGCTCCGAGGTGCAGGTCCGGATTCCCAAGCCGAAGCGCTGTGAGCACTGCGAGGGGACAGGGAGTGCGGACAAGCGGGTGCACACTTGCCCGACCTGTGGAGGAGCGGGCGAGCTTCGCTACACGCAGGGCTTCTTCTCGGTCAGCCGGCCCTGCACCACCTGCGGCGGCTCGGGCCAGACCGCGACCTCGCCGTGCACCTACTGCCGGGGCGCGGGCCGCGTCGATGGGCAGACGACCCTCACGGTGAAGATCCCTCCCGGGGTCGACACCGGCACGCGGGTGCGGGTCGGGGGGGAGGGAGAGCCCGGAGACCACGGTGGCCCGTCGGGCGACCTCTACGTGGTGATCCACGTGAAGGACCACCCCATCTTCGTGCGCGAGGACACCGAGGTGCTCTGCGAGGTGCCGGTGTCCTTCGTCCAGGCGGCGCTCGGGGCGCAGCTCGACGTGCCCACGCTCGACGGCAAGCACCGGATGAAGATTCCCGCAGGCACGCAAAGCGGGAAGGTGTTCCGCATCAAGGGCAAGGGCATCCCCCACCTCCACGGCGGGGGCCGCGGCGACCAGCACGTGCGGATCCTGGTGGAGACCCCCACGCACCTGAGCTCGGAGCAGAAGGCGCTGCTCGAGCGCTTCGCCGAGCTCTCCGGCGAGCAGACTCACCCGCAGACCAAGACCTTCTTCGAGAAGGTGCGCGAGCTGTTCGGCTAGTTCCTCGGCGCGCCGTTCTGGATCCAGGTGCTGACCAGCGCGAACTCGTCCGCCGCGCGGTCATAGTAGGTGGGGTCCGCAGGAGGCATGCGCTGTCCGCAGGACGCCCCAGACATCTTCCCGATCAGCACCGAGTGGTCTGGGTCCCCGGGCGTGACCCGCAGCTCGCCCCTGCAGCTGGCCACTGCGGGGACGTTCACCAGATCCCCGTACGACCTGCTGGGTTCGAGCGACAGCTGGGCCGCGGGAGAGATGCCGCCGTGGCAGTCGCCACAGACCCTGGCGAGGATCCTCGAGACCTCGGCGAGGAAGGACGGATCCGCCGAGGTCTTCGCGTAGACCGTCAGGTCCGCCGTGCTGCTGCCACCCTTGCCGTCGGACACCGTGACGGCGAGCGTGAACGCCGTCGTTGCCCCGACAGTGGGCGCGGTCCAGGTGGGAGAACCCGAGGTCGCCGAGCTGAACGTCCCCTGCGGTGAGGTCGGCGCGGTCTGCGACCAGCTGTAGGTCAGGGCATCTCCGTCCGGATCGCTGGCCTGCGCCTGCAGCTCGGTGGACTGCCCCATCACCACCGCGAGGGTGGTCGCGGTCGGCACCGCGACGGGAGCGCGGTTCGTCCCGCCGTTGCTTCCCGGCCCGCTGCTGCCTCCGCACCCCAGCACTCCCGCGATCACGAAGAGCATGGTCTTTCGCATGTTCGGTCCCTTTTCTGGCCCATCGGGTCAGTCGTCCTCGTCGCCCGGGTGGTCTCGATCGCCGTCGTGGTCGTCGTGGGGCAGGTGCACCCGGAGGATCTGACCGAGCCCGATCGGCGGAGGACCGAAGCCGACGTTCGAGATGTACAGGTCGGCGGTCACTCGCGAGCGCGAGCACCTCGTCTCACGCCCCCTGAAGCAGCTGCTGGAGGAGCTGGACCCCGACGCGTTCTGGCGCGTGCACCGAAGCTACGTGGTGAACCTGCGGGCCATCCTCGGCGTCCGGAAGCTCGGGTGCGGGGGTCTGGAGATCGTGCTGCGGGACCATCCAGAGCGCATCCCGGTCAGCCACCCGTATGCGCACCGGTTCCGGCAGATGTGAGGGGGCCCGCATCCCGCGAGCCGGCGGCGCTCGTCGTCGCTGTCGCCACGCCGAGCATTGAGCTTGCTAGGGTCCGCTCCCTCGTCCCGCCAGGAGGAGCGCCCCATGGTCCTCGCCCGCCTTCGTCGGTGTGCCCTCCTCGTGGCACTCGTGGTCGCGAGCGTGGCGGAGGCCTCGTCTCCTGCGGCGGCGAGCCAGCCGCCCAGTCTCCGCTCCTACTTCCAGGACTCCGAGGCCGTCCGCTCCGGCGGGGTGAAGCTCGTCCCCATCAAGACGCCCAAGGGCGAATTCAAGGTCTGGACGAAGCGCTTCGGAGACAACCCGCGCATCAAGGTCCTCCTCCTCCACGGAGGCCCTGGCGTGACCCACGAGTACCTCGAGTCCTTCGAGGGCTTCCTGCCGCCCGAGGGCATCGAGTTCATCTATTACGATCAGCTCGGCTCGGGCTACTCCGACCAGCCGGACGATCCGGACCTGTGGACCATCGACCGCTTCACGGACGAGGTGGAGCAGGTCCGGCAGGCGCTCGGGCTCCGTCGCGACAACTTCTACCTGCTGGGCAGCTCGTGGGGCGGAATGCTCGCCGTCGAGTACGCGCTGCGGTACGGACAGAATCTCAAGGGGCTGGTCATCTCCAACATGATGATGAGCATTCCCGACTACAACCGGTACGCCAACGACGTGCTCGCGAAGGCGATGGATCCGGCGGTGGTGAAGGAGATCCGTGAGCTCGAGGCGAAGAAGGAGTACGAGAACCCTCGCTACGAAGCGCTGCTCATCCCGAACTTCTATGCGAAGCACATCTGCCGCCTACCGGAGTGGCCGGACGCGGTGAATCGGACCTTCGCGAAGCTCAACAAGAAGGTCTACGTGCTGATGCAGGGGCCGAGTGAGTTCGGCCTGACGGGCCGCATCGAGAAGTGGGACCGCAAGGGCGACCTCCCAAAGCTGTCGGTGCCCACGCTCGTCATCGGGGCGAAGCACGACACGATGGACCCGGCCCACATGAAGTGGGTCGCCGGGCAGGTCCAGAACGGAAGCTTTCTCTTCTGCCCGGACGGCAGCCACTTCTCGATGTGGGACGACCAGAAGACGTACTTCCCCGGCCTGGTGAAGTGGCTGAAGGCGGTCGACGCAGGTCGGAAGCAGGTGACGTTCTAGGTGCCCCGGGCTACCTGGCGGCGCTCCACCACCGCGAACGCACCGTAGCCGACCACCCGCTCCGGGTCGCCCGCCGTGTCCGACGAGTTGCGCAGGTCGAGCAGTTTCGTGACCCACTCCCGGCGCCGCGCGGCGAGCATCAGTCCGGAGAGCGGGTGGTGACCGCACGCCATCTCCGGCTCGAGCTTCTCGACTTCCCCCGCCGTCACGATGTCGCAGGTCCGGCCGTCGACCGCGCGCGCCTCCTTCGCAGGGAGGTAGTGCGACAGGTCCGTGCTGATCAGCACCAGCATGCCCGCTCGATCCGAGAGGAGGTCGATGACCTCCGAGACCTCTGCCGGCCGGGTGTCCCCCACGACCAGCGGCAGAACGGTGAAGCCGGGGGCCAGCACGCGCTGCAGGAATGGCAGCTGCACCTCGAGCGAGTGCTCGCGACGGTGCGCTCGTTCCGAGCGGAGCACCTGTCCAAAGCGCTGCGGCAGTGACGAGGCGAACGGATCGACGGCCACGATGCCGAGGGGCGTGGCGACCGCATCCGCCTCCGGCAGTGCCAGCCCACCGAAGGGCACGAAGTGCGAGGGGCCGAGCAGCGCGATGCACCGCGGTAGGGGCGATTCCCTGCGGAGCACCGCGTATGCGCTGGCGGCGATCGGTCCCGAGTAGACGTAGCCGGCGTGCGGAACGATCAGCGCGCGCAGCGACCCGTCGATGGCCGGAGGGTTCGCGCAGGTCAGGAGCCGATTCACTGTCTCGCCGAGCTGCCCAGCGTCGTCGGGATAGAACGACCCGGCCACCGCGGGAGGGCGGACGCCGCCGAGGGCGGCGGGGGACATGAAGTTACCCTCCGCCGGTGAGCACGACCGGGCGGCGCCTCGCGCCCCAGGTGCCCGGCACGGTGTCGAAGTGCCCCACGAGCGTCGTCTCGCAGACCTGGCACCGGCCTCGGGCATCGAGCTGCCAGCCGGTGATCTCGTACCCGTCCCGTCCGATGGCCTGTCGTCCGCAGCCGATGCAGAAGGTCGACTGGCCGCGTGGATCGCGGACGTTCCCGGTGTAGACGTGCCTCAGCCCGGCGGCCATCGCCTGCTCGCGGGCCCGGGTGAGAGTCGCGGCCGGCGTTCGCGGGACGTCCATCAGCATGAAGTCGGGGTGGAACGCGGTGAAATGCAGCGGCACGTCGGCTCCGAGCTCGCTCACGAACCACCGGCAGAGCTTCTCGACCTCCTCCTCGGAGTCGTTGCGACCTGGGATCAGCAGCGTGGTGACTTCGAGCCAGACCGTCGTGTGGTGTCTGAGCCAGCGAAGCGTGTCGAGCACGGGATCGAGATGGGCGAAGCAGAGCCCGCGATAGAAGTCCTCGGTGAAGGCTTTCAGGTCGATGTTCGCCGCGTCCATGTGGGCGTAGAACTCGCTGCGCGCCTCCGGCGCCATGTAACCGCTCGACACGGCGACCGTCTTCACGCCGCGCGCGTGCGCCTCGAGGGCACAGTCCATCGCGTACTCGGCAAAGATGACCGGGTCGTTATAGGTGAAGGCGATGCTCCTGCAACTCCCCTCGAGCGCCGCCTGGGCTACCCGCGCCGGTGTCGCTCGCGCGGAGAGGACGCTGTCCTCGCGGGCCTTGGAGATGTCCCAGTTCTGGCAGAAGCGGCAGCCGAGGTTGCAGCCCGCGGTCCCGAAGGAGAGGACGCTCGAGCCCGGATAGAAATGGTTCAGAGGCTTCTTCTCGATGGGATCGATGCAGAAGCCGGTCGCCCGCCCGTAGCTGGTGAGGACGATCTCCCCGTTCCGGGCCTCGCGCACGAAGCAGAACGCCTTCTGTCCCTCGTGGAGCTTGCAGAAGCGGGGGCAGAGGTCGCACTGGGTGCGGCCGTCTTCGAGCCGGTGTTGCCAAGCCCCGCGGACGACACCGGGCTCGATCTCCTGTCGAAGGGGCCTAACCTCGCTCGAGACTCGAGTCATGAGGCACCTCCCGTGCTCGTGGAAGTGCAGCGGAACATGCCGCGGCAGGCGGCTGCGATGCCGCGGTCCTTCAGCTCTTGCTGACGACGATATCGGCCTTGGTCTTGCCGACGATCTCGAACAGTTCGTTCTGCTCGGCAGCGGGTACCTTGAACTTGTCGAGTGATTTCTTGAACTCGGCCGCCATGATATCCCATTCCTTTTCCGAGATGTTCATGTGCGCGTGTGAGGACTTCATGTCCTTGCCGGTATACTTGCATGGTCCACCGGTCACCTCGCACATCAGTTGCGCCACCTGAACCTTCAGGTATGGCGCCGGCGACGACTTGCGGCCGGCGTTGATCGCGGGGTTCTTGTTCAGAGTCTTGTTGGTGACGAGCCGGTCGATGAAATCGTCGACCACGAGGCTGATGCCCTTGAGCCCGCCCAGTCGGTCATAGAGCGCCGTTTTGGGCGATGCGGTCTGTTGTGCCTGCGCAGGTGGATTGAGTGGTGCGCCGAGCGCGAGCGCGATCGACACGCCGATCAGTCGAACGTTCATGGCCTCCTCCTTGTGCGCGAACGCCGTGCTCAACCCGCAGCCTGCACCCAGACACGCCGCAGACGCCATGGCCAGCGGCTCTTCACTGACGGCTCTCGGCAAAGTCAGACGGCCGGTGCGCCCCGAGTCGGCCCTGAGTCGCAGCCGTGCGCGCGGGTGGTGCGGGCCGGAGGGGGTGCTCAGCCGACGCCGGTGATTCCGGCCACCGGCTCCTCGACCACCGTGAGCTCGGGACGTCGCTGCGTCCTCGTGGCGTCGTTGCTCGCGAGCTCCCGCCCGCGCACCATGGCGTAGAGCACCGGGACCGCCATGCGGCTGATGAGCAGCGAGGCGATCTCTCCCGCCGCGAGCGAGATCGACAGACCCTGGAAGATGGGGTCGAAGAGGATGACCGCGGATCCAACGGTGACCGCGAGCGCGGTGAGGAGCATCGGGCGGAACCTAACGGCGCCGGCGTCGACCACCGCCTCCTCGACCGAGAGCCCCTGGCGAATGCGGCCTTCGGCGAAGTCCACCAGGATGATCGAGTTGCGCACCACGATTCCCGCCCCGGCCATGAAGCCGATGAGCGAGGTGGCGGTGAAGAACGCTCCCAGGGCGGCATGCGCCGGCAGGATGCCCACCAGCGAGAAGGGAATGGGCGCCATCACCACCAGCGGGGTGGTGAAGGAACGGAACCAGCCGACGAGCAGGCCGTAGATGAGGAGGAGGCACACCACGAACGCGCCGCCGAGGTCCCGGAACAGCTCGAGCGTGAGGTGCCACTCGCCATCCCACTTGACGGCCGGCCGCGCACCGCTCACCGGCTGGGTCGAGTGGTGGACCTCCACCGCCGGGTCGACCCCCTTCCCCATCTCGAGGATGGCGTAGGCGGGGCTCTCGGCGCCTCCCGCGACGTCGCCGGTGACGTACACCACGGGCAGGAGATTCTTGTGGTGGATCGTCCGGTCCTCGAACGCGCTCTCGACGCGGACCAGCTCACCCAGCGGCACCAGGGACTGACCTCGTCCATCCGGGAGCCGGAGCGCGAGGAGGTCGGTGACTCCCGTTCGCTGGCTCCGGGGAACGTCGAGCACGATCTCCACCGCCTCCTCGTCGGCCGGCACGTGCAGATGGCCGATCGGCTCACCCTCCACGGAGATCCGGAGCGTCCGGGCGACGCTCTCGGCGTCGATCCCGTGGAGCGCCGCCTTCTCCTTGTCCACCACCAGGATCTCCTTGGGCTGGGGAGACTCGAGAGACCAGTCCACGTCCACCACCCCGGGCGTCCGGCGGAAGAGCGCTCGCATCCGCTCCGCCAGCCGCTGCCGCGCCCCCGCGTCCGGGCCGTAGACCTCTGCGACCACCGATTGTTGAACCGGAGGGCCGGGTGGCACCTCCGCCACGACCACCCGGGCGGCATGGCGCGCGGCGATCGCCGTGACGACGGGACGGATGCGGAGCGCGAAGGCGTGGCTCTGGACGCGCCGCTCGGCCTTCGGGAGGAGGTTGATCTGCACTTCCGCCCGGCTCGAGCCGCGGCGGAGATCGTAGTGCCGCATCAGGCCGTTGAACCCATGCGGTGCCGCGGTGCCGACGTAGATCTGGTAGTCGGTGACCTCTGCCTCCTGCCGGACCGCGGCCGCGATCTCCCGGGCCACCTGCGCGGTTCGCTCCAGCGAGCTGTCCTCCGGCATGTCGAGGACGATCTCCAGCTCGCTCTTGTTGTCGTAGGGCAGCATCTTCACCCGGACCCATCCGGTGGCGACGAAGGCCATCGCTCCGAGCAGGAGGAATGCGGTGAGGCCGAGGAAGCCCCAGCGCCAGCGCGGGCGGCTCACCAGCCGGGACATGAGCCAGCGGTAGGCCCGGGTCGCCCGGTTCTCGCGGTCGTGGCCGGAGCCGCCGGCGTGGCGGTGTCCGAGCAGGCGCACCGCGGCCCAGGGCGTCACCACGAAGGCGACCAGGAGCGAGAACACCATCGCGGCCGAGGCGCCCACCGGGATGGGACGGAGGTACGGCCCGTTCAGGCTTCCCACGAACGCCATGGGAAGGATGGCGGCGATCACCGTCAGCGTGGCCAGCACGGTGGGATTTCCCACCTCGGCCACGGCGCGGACCGCGACCTCCCGGAGCGAGGCGCGCTTCGATGCCTCGAGCTCCCGGTGGCGGACGATGTTCTCCACCACCACGATGGCGTCGTCGACCAGAATGCCGATGGAGAAGATCAGCGCGAAGAGCGTGACCCGGTTGATGGTGTAGCCGAGCAGGTGGAACAGCAGGAGCATCAGCGAGAGCGTCGAGGGGATGGCCACCGCCACCACCGCCGACTCGCGCCACCCGAGGAGGAACAGCACCAGGAGCGACACGCCCACCACCGAGAGCGCCATGTGGAAGAGGAGCTCGTTCGACTTCTCCGCCGCCGATTCCCCGTAGTTGCGGGTGACCGAGATCGCGATCTCGCGGGGGATGGCGGTGCCTCTCAGGTGCTCCACCTGGGACAGAACGGCTCTTGCCACGGCGATGGCGTTGCTCCCCGGGCGCTTGGCGATGGCCAGCGTCACCGCGGGCTCCTCGGCAGCCGGGCCGGACCTGGCCGCACCGCTGCCGAACAGCACGTACTGCCTCGGCTCCTCGGAACCGTCCTCCACGCGGGCCACGTCCCGGAGGTACACCGGTCTTCCTCCGTGAACGCCCACCACCGCGGAGGCCACCTCGTCGGCCGAGGTGAAGAAGGCCCCGGTCTGGACGATGACCTCCCGGTCGAGAGTGGTCAGCGCGCCGACGATCTCCTGCCGGTTGGCGGGGCCGAGCGCCCGCCGCACGTCGAGGGCTGCCAGCCCACGCGCGGCCAGGGATGCCGGGTCGAGGTGGATCCCGAGCTGTCGCCGGTAGCCGCCGATCAGCAACGTCTCGGAGACCTCGGGGAGGTGCTTGATCTCGGCTGCGACCTCCGCGGCCACCCTCCTCAACGTCAGGTGGTCGACCTCTCTGGCATGGAACGTCAGCGCGAGGATCGGGATGTCGTCGATGGAGCGCGACTTCACCAGCGGCGGGGAGGCGCCGGGAGGCATCCGGTCGGCGCTCGCCTGCAGCTTCCGGGAGAGCTTCACCAGGGCACGCTCGGGGTCCTCGCCCACGCGGTAGCGCACCACCACCAGGGCGCGCCCGGGCTGGCTCGTCGAGTAGACGTACTCGACGCCAGCGATCTCCCAGGCCAGGCGTTCGAGGGGTGCCGAGATCCGGCGCTCGATCTCCGCCGCGCTCGTCCCCGGCATGGCGACGAAGACGTCGAACACCGGAACCTTGATCTGCGGCTCTTCCTCCCGGGGCAGCGCCCAGATCGCCACCACACCCAGGAGGACCGAGCCGGTCACCAGCAGCGGGGTCAGCCGGGAACCGATGAAGGCCTGCGCGAGCGTCCCTGCCAGGCCGAGTCGAGGAGAGCGGCTCATCGCGCCTCCTCGACCCGCTGACCATCGACCAGCTCCGCCGCTTCCGCGAGGACCACCGACTCCCCCCCGGAAAGGCCCGAGGAGATCTCGAGCCGGCCATTCCGTTCCCGGCCCGAGCGCACCAGCCGGAGCCGTGCCTGTCCCGACTCGACGACGAACACGGTCTCCAGCTGGCCGCGGCGGACGACCGCCTCCGACGGCACGGTCAGCGCCAGCGACTGTCCCTCGCTCACCAGCACGCGCCCGAAGCGGCCGGTCCTGAGCCCGGGCGTCTCGGGGAGGTCGATCTTGAACAGCCGGGTCCGCGTCGCATCGTCCGAGGCGGGCTGGATCTCGGCGATCCGTCCGTCCAGCTCCCGGTCCAGCCCCTCGAGACGGACGGGCAGGCGATCGCCCACCGCCAGGTCCTCCCCGGCGCGCTCGGGGACCTGCGCCTCGAAGCGGAGCGCGGAGGGCATCTCCAGGACCAGGAGCGGTTGCCCGGGCAGCGCGGTGTCTCCCACGCTGGCGACCTTGGCGCTGATCACCCCGGCGAAGGGTGCACGGAGCACCGTTCGCTCGGCGATGGAGCTGGCCTCGGCCTGTCGGGCGCGAGCGACGCTCCACTGCGACAGGGTGGCCTCGAACTGGGCCACCGACATCGCTCCCTGCTCCTTCAGGAGAGTGGCCCGATTGCGGTCACGCTCGGCCTGCGCGGAGGTCAGCCGTGTCTG